>JAYGCN010000019.1:0-20748 GCA_046583315.1 Candidatus Hydrogenedentota bacterium | reverse complement strand
TTGGCGAGATAGAATACCGACAGATTCGTATGCGCCATGATGCTGTTTGGATTGAGCTCCTTGAGATGTTTCATGAAATAGATAGCTTCGTCCACGCGATGATGGCGATTCAAGATGACACCGAGCACCTCATATGCATCTTCGAATTCGGGTGACAACAAAAGTGCTTCTTTGAGAAGCGGGATTGCCGACTCATCTGAGTCGTCCAAATCAGCCTGAAAGAGGTCCAGGGCCTCGGTGTAAAGTGCCTGTGCCTGTTCCTCGCGTGTGGATGCGGTGTGAAGCGGCAATACGCACACCTGGAGTTTCACCGACGCGTCAAGTCCGTCGATCTGCGCATCCAGAATCGCATCCGGTGTCCGGTGATCACGATTAAGATAGGCCAGTGCAATGGTCGTGTCCAGCGTGGGACTTAGGGCTGCGCTCGTGATATGGCCGACGCGTTTGCCTTCCACGGAAATGGCTGCACCCGCCAGGCGATCCAGCGCATCCGGGGCTCCGTCGCTGAACTGAAGGCCCATTAACGCGCGTTTGACGGTGCCATAGGCTTTGAGCCGGGCCACGACTTCCTGCCCAAGGTAGCACCCTTTTTCATAGCTGATGCTGTTCCGCTCGAGAGTCGTCTCGGGAATCAGATGAGACGTGTCCATGTCGACGCCGAATTTAGGGATCCCGCTCTCGATGCGCAAGATGGTTTGCGCTTGGGGATCAAGTCGTACACATGGGTAATCGACTTCCTGTTCGAGCAACCGCCCGAGGATGGACGAACACTCGCCTTGTTCGCCAACCAAGACAAAGCCGTCTTCGCCGGTCATGCTGAGTCGGAACGCGAGCACTTCGTAACCAAAAATTTCGATGGGGTGGACGCCATACCACTCGGCCGGTAACAATTCCGTACCCAGGGCATCCTTTGAATCCATAACGTGGGATAAGAGCGGTAATATTTTGGGTCCCTGAATCACCAATTGCTCAAGCGCATCTCCAGAGGGCTCTACCTCGACTTCTTCAATAAATTTGTGATCGTCGAGATGCTGAAGCGTATGGTCGACCTGGCTTTTCTCAATGAGCATCCAATACTCATCGTCCCAGCGGTGCAAGGTGAAATGACCTTGCAGGCGACCTTGTCGATCCAGAATCGCGTCGGAATGTCCGCCGCCTGATTCGAGTGCATCCACGTCATTGGTCGTTTGACTGTGCAGCCAGGACGCGGTATCGGGCCCCGCAAATCGCACGAAGGTGTAGTCGTTCCTGAGCCACAGGGCAACGCCGGTGCGGCAGGAATGAACTTGACTCTCGACTGATGCGGACATAAGAATTTGGGCTCGGGTTGATTACTCGCTAGAAGTGACCTAGTATAACAAAGTTGTGACATCATTTTGGATAAGGAGTTGAACATGCGAATCTTAGTTAACAGTCTGATTGCGGTGACCCTGATTTTCTGCGTCCGAGCCGCTAATGTGCAGGCTCAGGACGACGTGCATGCGCTGATCGCATCGCGCGCGGAGGCCATCAATTCGAAAGTCGTTGAATGGCGCAGAGACATTCATCAGCATCCTGAATTGAGTAACGAAGAATATCGCACCGGAAAGAAAGCCGCGGATCATTTGAAATCGCTTGGCTTCGAGGTCCAAACCGGGGTCGCTGAAACCGGTGTTGTGGGCATACTGCGCGGTGATCATCCCGGTAAAGTCGTGGCGTTGCGTGCGGACATGGATGGGCTGCCGGTGGAGGAGCAGGTAGATGTGCCGTTCGCGTCAAAAGTGCGCGGCACCTATCGTGGGAAAGAGGTGGGCGTCATGCATGCGTGCGGGCATGACAATCACGTCGCGATTCTGATGGGTGCGGCGGAAGTACTCGCCGGAATGAAGTCGCAGATTCATGGGACGATCATATTTATTTTTCAGCCTGCTGAAGAAGGGACCGGGGGAGCGGACGTGATGGTTGCCGAGGGCGTTTTGTCTGATCCTGATGTTGATGCTATTTTCGGATTACATGTTTCGCAACGCCTTGCTGTCGGCGAGGTGGGAGTTCGGCCCGGAGGTACTATGGCGGGGTCTGACGGTCTTCAAATCGTTGTACACGGCAAGCAGACCCACGCGGCGATGCCCTGGGCGGGAATTGATCCGATTGTGTTGTCGGCGCAGGTGATTATGGGCTTGCAAACGATAGTGAGTAGACAGGCGAATATTACGGTGGCCCCGGCGATTGTGACCATCGGGATTATCGAAGGCGGGGTACGATCCAATATTATCCCTGATGATGTGACGATGATTGGGACGATTCGCACGCTTGACCCGGAGATGCAGGAGGATATTCATGCACGGGTGCATCAGACGGTGAAAGGCATTGTGGAGAGTGCAGGCGGGACTGCGACGGTGACGATTCGGAAGGGTGCTCCGGTTACGTACAACGACCCTGCGTTGACGCGTAGCATGCGCTCGACGCTGGAGAGTGTGGCGGGATTTGAGCAGGTGAGTGAGCCGAATCCTGTGACGGGTGCGGAGGATTTCGCGTTCTATGCTCAGGAAGTGCCGGGCATGTTTTTTTTCTTGGGAGTGCGTCCGGTGGATGTGCCCGCTGAGGAAGCCATTGCCAATCACTCGCCGTTTTTTTACGCAGATGAATCCGCGTTGCCGCTGGGTGTGAAGACGATGGCGGGGCTGGCGATCGATTTCCTGAACAAAGAACGCGGCTAGTAGAGCGCGCGTAGAATCAGGAAGGCACCGATGACCATCATGGGCAGTCCGATGATGGCGCCGATGAATGTGGTTACCAGGATGTAACCGGCGAACATGAGTGCGGAGCCGAGCAGCAGGGACAGCAGGATGCCGATGGCGTTGCAGGTGGTGGTGACGATTTTCCAGAGCAGCTTGAAGGGCCACACGAAGAAGAGGCGCAGGATTTTTCCTGGAAATAGGGATGTATGCGCTGTATCTGCTTTGCTCATGGTGGATTCCAGGCTACCGGTTCAGGCGCTCTTCCCAGTCGAAATCGCGCGTGGTCACGGTGCTCTCAATGCGTTGAATCCTGCGATCCAGGGTGTCAAAGGTGCGTTTCAGGCGTTGGAGTGCCATCGAGCGTGAGCCGGAATAGGAGTGGTAAAACTCTTCGTCCTCTTCTGATTCGAGGGGCAGCACGGGTTCGACTTTCATGACCATGGCGGCGATCACGTAGAGCACGATAGCGGGCCAGACTCCGGTGAAGGTGAACCCGACAACAAACAGGAATCGCACCCAGAAGACGTTGAACTGATAATAGTCGGCGATGCCCTTACAGACGCCACAGCACATACCATTGCGGGAACGATACAGTGTCACGCCGTATTCGGGATTGGCTTCGGTGTAGGTGGCATAACCGCCTTTGTCGTAATGGGCTTCGCGTCTTGCGGCACGACGTTCAGCGCGGGTTTGACGTCCATGGTTTCGTTGTCGATGGGTTCTCATGGATTAACCCCTTTCCAGATTTCGGTCAAAATCGGAGAGCTTGCGTTCCTCAGAAGTTTTGCGGTCTCGGTCAATGAGTAGAGCTTCCAGGGATTCGATGCGATCCTCCATCTTGGTCAGGCCATGGTAAATTTCTTGGATCAAGCGGGTCTCGTCTTCGTCTCCGGCGGGAGTGCTCGCCCCTGAACCGCTCCTGAACGCTTTTACTATCAGCGAGAAGGTTATGCCGATTGAGCCGATGATGAATGCGGCTCCGAGGCACGATACCACGATGATTCCTGTAGTGTCCATGTCCAATAACCTTTATCGTTAGCTGAATTCGCGGTCAGACGCGGTGCGTTGTGACCGACCCATCAGTAAAGTTTCCAGTGAATCAATTCGTTCTTCCATGCGGCGAAATCCACGTTCCATTTGCTGAAATGCGCGGGCTTCGTCTTGATTAACCTTGCGCTGTGCCTTGGTTGATCCGCCGCCGCGTACCGCTTTGACGAATCCGATGCAGATGAGTCCACAAACGATGGAAATCAGGAGTAGTCCACCCATCACAATGCCGACGATTGGAATCATGGCGTAGTCGGCGGTAAGTCCGATAAATGGCCCTTCAACCAATGGCACATTGTTATAGAATTCAGTTTCCATCATCCCAATTCCTTATTGTTGAACCATCGTAGCATTGTAGCACGAATCACGAGCTAATCTTTCTTGTTTGCCTTGAGCGCATTCAATTCTTCTTCGATGTCTTCGTCATCTTCCAGGCGACGAAATTCTTCATCGAGCGAAGGTTTGCGTCCAAAATTGACCAGTTCAGCGTCGGATTCCATGCGTTCGATGCGTTCTTCGAAGTTATCGAAGCGCGTCATGGCATCCGAAGAATCGTATTTGCGAATGTTGCGTTCCGTGCTCATCTTGCGGGTTGCACGCACGTGACGTTGCACCAGCACGCGTTGTTTTTCGCGAGCGGAAGCCAGCTTGTCTTCCAGTTGGTGGATGTCTTCCTGGTATTGGGAGATGAGTGCTTCACACTGCGTATACTCTTCTTCCAGGGATTCGGCGCGATCCGTGTAGCGACGTTTTTCAAGTAATGCTTCGCGGGCCAAATCTTCGCGGCCTTTATCCACTGCCATCTGGGCTTTGTCGCCCCAAGCTTCGGCGCGTTCCTTGATACCGTCTGAGTCACGCTCGACTTTTTTCTTCGTGGCCATGGCACCGGCACACGATGCTTTGACTTCGACGAGTGTGTCTTCCATTTCACGAATCATCAGCTTGACCAGTTTTTCCGGATCTTCAGCCTTTTCCAACATCGTATTGAGTTCGGAACTGATGATGTCGCGTACTCGAGTAAAAATTCCCATGATGACCTCCAAATCTTAGAGCCGTTAGCGGCTACGTTGTGTTTTCTTGCGGTTACGAACCATTTGTTGAACTATCGTTGATAACACCATGAAGGACGCTTCTACGCCTCCATCTATAAATCGTACACCAGCGACAAAGGACTCGCTGTTATCTTTGGGTTTGCACCAGACGACCGAACCAAAAATATCGTGGCCGTCCTTGGAGAAGCGAATCAGCCGCGTCGGGCGTAAATAGCGACCCAGTGTGACGCATGCGCCCTGGTCGCTCATGCTACTCCAGTGCGCGGTGCCCGAAAGGCCGTCGCAGGTGTATTCAAATTCGCCCTGGAATGGGACTCGTGAATCTTGCCGTTCGTTTCGTATCGGGATTGCTATCGCTTCGGCGCTCATGGCCACTTCCTTTCTATAATGTCTTGGTTTCGCTGGTATTGAAGAGCAATCGATGTGCCAAAGGCCTGGATTTGTGTAATCGCCTGATTTATAAGGACTTAGTACGAGGCGAAAGCCTTGACAAACGCAATTAAAATGGTAGAATACCTCAGGTATTGGTGATTTTAACCATTGAAGGGTAAAAAATACCTTGGACGATTCTTACTCGTATGATGAGGATTCTGCCTCGAATCCCTCCGATATTCACGAAGCGCTGGGGCAATCGGACGTCTTTCTCGATTTTCAGGAGCTGCTGTCCCGCGCGGCGCAAGTCAATCGTCCCGTGCTGATCGTAGGCGAACGCGGGACGGGTAAAGAGCTGGCCGCGAGTCGACTTCATTACCTTTCCAAACGCTGGGACGGTCCGTTCGTGGCGTTCAATTGCGCAGCGGTATCGATGTCGCTCATCGAATCTGAGCTGTTTGGCCACGAAGCGGGTGCGTTCACGGGAGCGGGCGGTCGTCGATTGGGTCGTTTCGAGACGGCGCACGAAGGCACGCTGTTTCTGGATGAAATAGGCAATACCCCGATTGAGGCGCAAGAGAAAATTCTGCGCGCGGTGGAGTATGGGACTTTCGAGCGCGTGGGCAGCTCCACGCCGACGCAGGTGGATGTGCGCATCGTGGGAGCCACGAATATTAACTTGCGGGACAAGGCTGAGAACGGATCGTTCATGCCCGATCTGCTGGATCGTTTGTCGTTTGAAGTCCTTGTTATTCCGCCGCTACGTGAACGGTTGGATGACATCTCACTGCTTGCGAATCATTTCGCTGCACGCATGGCCATGGAACTTGAGTGGGCGGAGATGCCTGAAATCATTCCGGACGCGATGGACACGATGGTCGAGTATGCGTGGCCGGGTAATGTGCGTGAACTGAAAAATGTGATCGAGCGCGCTGTGTACCGATCCGACGACTTCCTGATCACACAAGACGAGCTCATCTTTGATCCCTTCGACGCATTCTCAACCCTTCCCAAGTCAACGGCGATTCTGAAGCCCACACCGATTCCCGAACCAGACACGGATATCGAAACGCCCATCCGCGTCTCGGAAACCAAAGAGAAAAAGCCGTTCAGCGAGGCGGTCCGGGATTTCGAGCTGGCCCTGCTGCGTGACGCGTTGGACGTGACGAAATACAACCAGCGCAAAGCCGCGGATGAATTGGGGCTGACCTACCACCAGTTCCGAGGGCTGTATCGCAAGTATCAGGATGACGTTGCGGAGTAGGTGTTCATGAAAAAAGTTGTTCGAGGTCTGCTATTCGTAATGTTGGGTGTTTTACTGTTTGCAATTGCGTTCAGTTGGCTCGCAGCAAAGGCACGCACAACTACGGGGTACAAGGACGGGCAGGCACTTGTCGAGCGGATGGTTGAAGCGGGTAAGATTGAATTCCTCACGGTGTCACCATGTTGAACAGATAGTAGTGCCGACTCCTCCACGCACGTGGATGTATACGAGATAGTGGATTCCATAGTGATTGACGATTCTGAACTCATCGAAGAATTGACATCCGGAATTTTCGGAGATCCGAGGAATGCCACTGCATGTATCTTCGAACCGCGACATGCCTTTCGGATGGTCGACGCGCCGCAGAACTATATTCTCATTTGTCTCAAATGTGGCGATTTTGAGTATTCCTATACGTCGAGAGGATGGGGCCCATGCCACGGAAGTATACGACCGACAAGTTGGAGATATTCAATTCTATCGTTCGAAAGTACGACTTGGTGCGACCGCCTCAGTTCTGTGAGGGGGGAATGGCATTCGCCCCACTTATCGAAGACGTGCCTATCACCGCGCCTGATACGACGGACGAATTCGAACTGGAGGCTCCTGCCAATCCGTAAGGTTGATTCGTGCGGATCGGCTCCGCAGGAGCGTCGCCCTCCCGAGACCAATGACTGAAGCAGATATGCACATCATTTCAGTCCTGCCCGGTTGACTTGTACCGGGGTTCATTGGGTACCATAGACGCTCATTTTTAACCATATTGTAAGGGGTGAGCGCATGGTATTAGGAATTGGTATTGTCGACTGGATTGCTATCGTGATCTATCTGGTCCTTACGATCGCCGCCGGGATTTACACGGCGAATAAGGTCAAGGACACGACTGACTTTTTCATGGGTGGCCACAACTTCGGCAAGGCCTTCATGATCTTTTTCGCCTTTGGTGCGGGCACGAGCGGCAACGATGCGGTCGGTGTCTCCTCGAAGACGGTGACCAACGGGCTCTCCGGTATCTGGTACCAGTGGCTCTGGCTTTTCTGTACTCCTTTCTACTGGCTGATTGCGCCTATCATGCGTCGAATGCGGTCTCTGACGACGGGTGATTATTTTGAAACGCGATACGACGGCGGAGTCGCAGGACTTTATACGCTCGTTGGCGTGATGCAATTGACGATTAACATCGGCGTGGTGCAGCTTGGCGCGGGATCGATGATTGAAGGTATCACCAACGATGCCATTCCGCGAAACTGGGCGATTATCGGTATGACGGTGCTCTTTGTGAGTTACGGGATTGCCGGCGGACTCGCTGCGGCGATTATTACCGACTTTATTCAAGGCATCCTGACCGTCATTTTGTCCTTCATTCTAATTATTCCGGCGTTGAATGCCGTCGGAGGTTTCGCGGGCTTGCATGAGGGCATTGAAGATGAAGCCATGTTCAGCCTCGTGGCACCGGGTGAGATTAATGGATTCTTTATCGCGATGATGTGTCTGGTTGCGCTCGTGGGTATCGTGACTCAGCCGCATATCATGGGTGTCTGCGCAGCCGGACGTACCGAAATGGACGGACGGGTCGGTTTCGCCACGGGGAACCTTATCAAACGATTATGCACCATCGCCTGGATGGTGGTGGGCCTGTGCGGCATCGTGATGTACTTGGGCCAGGATGTGGCACCGGACAAAATTTATGGAAGGGTCGCTGCGGATTTGCTTCCCGGTATCATGCCCGGTCTAATCGGCCTGTTCCTCGCTGCGCTTATCGCTTCGGTGATGTCCTCCTGTGACGCATTCATGATTTCTTCTTCGGGGTTATTTACGCAGAACTTTTACCGACGCTGGATCGCCTCCGATAAATCAGAAGGACATTACGTGTGGGTCGGGCGCATTGCCGCGTTTGTAATCGTCGCCGGAGCGCTCGTCTTTGCCTTCAGTGTGGAAAACGTTCCTCAAGGCTTGGTCTTGTTCTTCAAACTTCAAGGTCTGATGGGTGCCGCGTTCTGGTTGGGCTTATTCTGGCGCCGAATGACAGTCGCTGGAGCCTGGGCGGCGACGCTGGCCGGATTCGCGGTATTGCTGAGTACCACGCTGATTTCCGGATTCGACGAGTGGGCAGTCGCCAATCTACCGGAAATGATGACTCTGGACGGAAAATTTCGCGACTCCTGGCAGATTTTCTTTATGTTGTTGTCAGGATTTGGATTGGGGATTATCGTGAGCTTGTTTACGAAGCGTGTACCCGAGGAACAACTCGATAAAGTATACGAGTGCTTGCGCACACCGGTGATGGAAGGCGAACCGCACACATCCGAACCGTTTATGATTCCGGAGGGGATTGAAATTCCTGAGCCGCGTAAACTGATTAATCATCCGGATCTGGAGATTCCGATGCCGACGAAGTTGGGCATGACCGGATTCGCGGTATTGTGGGTGTGCGTGGGGTTGCTGGTCGGCTTTGTATTTTGGATGGCGACGTGGGGCGCTTGATTGGGCGCTTAGACTTGTCACGCCTGTTTGGCAGGAGTATGATGGACGGGTTGCAAAATTAGTTAAGCTATCGAATTATGCACTTTATAAAAGGAGAACGAAACATGGCAGGCATGACACGTAGGAAATTTATGAGCACGACCACGAAGGCGGTCATTGTGGGCGGCATGATGGCGCAAGGAAACGTGTTTGGTGCCAATGATCGTGTTGGCGTTGCGGTGGTCGGCGTGAATGGTCGCGGCAAATCGCATATTGACGGCTTCGGGGACAAATCGGACTCGGACGTTGTGGCGATGGTTGATGTGGATTCCAATGTGTTGAAAGGGCGTCTCCGCAATTACGAAAAAGAACACGGTCGCACACCCGAGGGCTATGGTGATATTCGCGAGGCGTTGAACGACAAAAACGTCGATGCAGTGTCGATTGCCACGCCGAATCACTGGCATTCGCTCGGGGCAATCTGGGCCATCGAAGCGGGTCGAGATGTGTATGTGGAGAAACCGCTGTCGCACAACATTTACGAAGGACGTCAGCTCGCGAATCTGTATCACAAGTCGAATCAGATTGTGCAACATGGTACGCAGAGTCGCTCGGACCCTCGGTGGCTACGCGACATCAAATTGATTCACGATGGTTTCCTCGGCGAGATTCACATGGGCAAAGGCTTTACCTACAAAACTGGTAATCGGCATTCACTCGGATTCACCGATCCGAAAGATGCCCCCCGTCATCTGGACTGGACCGGATGGCAGGGTCCAGCGAAAGACAAGCCTTACAAGAAAAATTATGTGCATTACAATTGGCATTGGTTCTGGGAATACGGGTGTGGCGAAACGGGTAACCAGGGCGTGCATCAGATGGACATCGCGGCGTGGGGGATGAACCGCGGTCTGCCGACGAAAGTCTACAGTTCAGGCGGGCGTTATCATTGGGACGACGAAGCGGAAACGCCGAACACCCAGATCACGACGTTTACTTACGAAGATGGCGCAACGATGGTCTTTGAAATTCGCAACTACGGGTCCTACAAAGAAGCCGGTGTACATACGACCGGGAACACGTTCTGGGGCGAGAAGGGGTATTACGTGGAAGGTCGTGGATTCTTCGACATGGGCGGAAATAAAATTCCCATTCCTGACGACACTCCCGAACCCGCAACCCGCGGCAATTGGCAGAACTTTATTGATGCCTGCAAGTCGCGGAAGAAAGAAGATATCTTTGGCAACGCGGAAGAGGGTCACATCGCATCGGCGCACTGCCATCTGGCAAACGCCGCCTATCGCATCGGGCATTCTCTCGAGATAGACCCGAAAAAGGAGCGATTCATCGGCAGCGAAGAGGCCAATCGTATGCTGACCCGTGATTACCGAAAAGGTTATGAAGTCAAGCCTGTATAACCCCCAATATATAGCGAATCTGGCCCTGCTCCCGAGATTTCGGGAGCAGGTCTTTTTTTTGTAGGTGATTGTAAGCAAACGATTTATTGTTGCAACAGAATTCTAAAATTGAGAGATTTGGATGTTATTTTCGGCAAAATCGCTTTAGAATGAATGAAGTCCTCGCGACTGCGTCTAGGTTCTGCAGATGCCCATAGCGCTACGAACCAGGGCATGAGACGAAGGAGGTCCATCATGAGACCCAATTGGATATCAAAAGTCATTATTGCTGCGGTCGTTCTCACTGGATTCCAGGCCTATGCCCAGGATGTTCAGCACGGGCGCGTCAGTTACGTGGACAACGATGGACTCATCCGGGGCACGGAAGATGACGAGTGGAGTGTAGCTCAGCTCAACTCGTTGGTGATGCCGGGTGACACGATTTGGGCCGACGAAGACGGCGTGCTGGAGGTAGAGGTATCCGGCGGCAGTTTTGTGCGTTTGGCGGACAGCAGCAAAATTGATGTCGCGTCTATGCCTCCCGTCACTCGCATCAAAGGTTGGAGCGGCTCGTTTTATGTTCAGCGCTTGCGTCAAAGTGAAGGCGACTTCGTTTTTGAAACACCGGTAGGGGATATTCGGATTGAAAACGATTCGCAGGTACGTATTGATGTTTTAGATGAAGGGTCGACGACAATCACGGTTCGCTGGGGCAACGCGGTCATTCATACCGGCAGCGGCACGCTTCGTGTCGTATCGGGAAAACGAGTTTATATCGATCCCGGTTATCTACCTTCTACGGCGGAGGCCTTTGATCGTGCGCAGGAAGATTCTTTCGATACCTGGAACCGCGAACGGGCGCGCCAAATTGCCAAGGGTGCCGATCGTGTGAATATTGGCACGGCGGGTTCCTATACGACGCCAATCGGTGCGTACGACCTCAACGATTACGGCGACTGGATTGTTGTCGACAACCAGCAGTATTGGCAACCCACGGTTGTTCGTGAATATGTTCCTTACCGCACCGGTTCGTGGAGTTACATTCCTAGTCATGGGTACACGTGGGTCGGTCATCATCCATTCACGTACATTACGAGTCATCACGGTTATTGGAGTCATCATCACCATCACGGGTGGATCTGGTCCTACAACCATGCCTACAGCCCCGCCTATGTCGCTTCGGTTCGCTATGACGACGTGTTCATCTGGGCACCGCTGAGCATTCACGGAGACGCGGTCTACCATTCGGGTGGATATTTCTCCGCCGGTGGATTCCATTTCAGTATCGGCTACTCAAGTTATGCCTATTCGCATCATTTGCTGAGTGGTCACGCCTACAGCTACGCGGCGCATCATTATTCCCATGTCTCGCATCATAATCACTACAACGCGTACCATTGGAACTTGTATTCTCATGGTTCACATCACTATGAACATCGACCGCATCGAAACCCGTATCACCGGGTACGTGACTATACGCCGCAACGCGTGATGCGTGGACCTGGAAGTGTCCAACGTAATGATAGGACTTATGAAGCGCGTAATCGCGCGGTGACACTGGAGAGCAGAGTCTCTAGAAGTGAGTTCAAATCGCTTCGTGTTCCTTCGAAACGCACGAGCAGGGTGTCGCGGACACCAAACAAATCGACCTCGCGACAAGCCCGTGCACGTAACGTATCGTTCGAAGTGGATCCGGCGCAACGTATTGCGACCCGTTCGGCGAGGCTGAAAGCGCTTCCAGGTGACGGAACCGTCGCACCGCGAAGTCGTATCAAAGAAGCGGGTAGTCCGGCGGTGCGTAGGGCGAATCGTGTGCCATCGTCAACCACACGTTTTACGACGATTAGTCCGAGTCGAACAGAGAAAGGAAATAGTCGGTCTGCACGATCGACGACCATCAATCGCGGTGGAACGATCACGCAACGGGTTGAGACTGAATCTGGGCCTTCGAAATCGACGCGTGTTAGTAGTCGAAGCGAACGACCTGCGCCCAATGCTAATTTGAATCGTAGAGCGACGACGACTCCTTCGACGCGAACGAGCGGCACATTGAATACGCGTGAACAGGCTCCGTCGGTAAGTTCGACGAATCGGGTTCGTACACAAACCCCTCAGCAGAGTGCGAGTGCGCGTACGGTTCGACCTCAGGCGACCCAGATTCGCAAAGGGACACCGAAGTCGTACAATGGCAGGGAAGTGACTCCTCAGGTTCCGTCGTCAACGCGTCAGACGATTCGACTGCCGCGAACGGCCCCTCGTCAGTCGGCCCCTCGGGTAGCCGCTCCTCGTCAGGCGGCTCCGATTCAGTCGGCACCGCGCGGCGTATCGACGCGACCGCAGGTGAGCCAGCCACGCCAGTCGGCACCGGCACCGCGAAGCAACTATTCGGCTCCGCGAACGGTGACGCGATCCGCACCGCAGGTCAGTGCGCCACGCTCTTCGAGTTCGCGCGTATCGTCACCGAGTCGATCGAGTTCGCCGAGTCGGTCTTCGGGTGGCTCAGTATCGCGCGGAAGCCGGGGACCACGCTGATCGCGCTGAATACCCCCTGATTTCGGACATTTTCAAGTGAATAACAGGTGAATAGCATTTATTTGGGCAGACATTTTGACCCGTTGAAGGAGAGAAACATGCGAATTGCAGGCCTCTTAGGAAAGACGATTCCGGTTCTGGCGCTGGCCATCATCATTAGCGGTTGTGGTGGTAGCAGTGATGGACACAGTGAACCTGAAGGCATTGATGACTACAACGCCGGGTATGATGATGGGTTCGCGGATGATTTTGAATACTTTCTCGGTTACGACGATGGTTTCTACACGGTCGGCGCGGGGCCCATTTTTTATCAGGGTGATCTAATTCCGTTTTCCCCGGATTTGACCTATACGGCAGGTTTTTGGGACGGTCAATTTGATGCCTACAACGACGGATACTTTGTCGAGTATCGGTATGCGTTTATCATCGGGTTCAGTGAAGGGTACGACAACGCGTATTGGAGTGATTACCTCGACTTTCTGGCGAATGATATGCACATCGAGTATCTGCACGGCGGATTTTCCGACGGGTACAATGATGGTTTTTCGGAAGGACGCATTTTCGGTGCGTTTGATTATGAAGTCGCGTTTCCATTTGACTGGATGGACGCCTTTCTCGATTGGGAATCGGGCACGGATCTCTATTTCGAAGAGGTGGACAAAGGAACGGGCGAATTTGGCCCGGTGATTCTGTTTGAATGGGGTGTCAATCCGCACGAACTGTTCGCGTTGGACGCCTTGGACGAAGCAACGCATGAGACGCGCTCTACGGTCCCGGCGATGCGCATGAGAAAAACGAAAGTTGAGGGAGACAGCATTGAGCCACGTGCCGAGACGCGCGTTGTTGAAGCCACGCGACCATTGACCGATGAACAAGCTGTCGCGCTAGACACGTCGCCCATTTCGACTTCGCGAACAGATCGGAATTTGACGCTTACATCGACCTGGCTGGAACGCATCGAGAGCATCCAGGCGGTTCCCGATGGTGCGCAACGCGATGCGCGTACGCGGGCTGGATCGGATCGCGCACGGTAGTCGGATTTTCCTCAAAGGATAAAAGAAGCCTCCTGCACGAGTCGGTGCGGGAGGCTTCTCTTTTGGATGTATGTCTGTATGGATTATTCGCCGGTCCATTCTCCGAAATCACAGCCTTCTTCGATCCAGCGTTTGATGAGTTCAAGTTGCGCATCGGGTAGGGGATCGTTCTTGGCGGGCATAAAGTCCGTGTCGTCCTCTGGCAGCATGATCAATTCGTAAAAGGTGCTGTCGTCGGGACTTCCCGGTTCAAGCACGTCTCCGAATTCCCCGCCTTCGAGGATGTATTCTTTGGTGTCGAGACGAAGATCGCCGTCTTGTTCTTCCTCGTCATGGCATTCCAGGCAGCTGGCTTGAATGATGGGCCAGATGTGGGTTTCGAAGTCTATTTTCTCGTCGGTGTCGAGTACCGAGGTGTCGACATTGGCGGGCGTACTTTTTTCTTTTGCGAGGACGAGTGTGTTTTCGCCGTCACCGAAATCGGCTCCACGATCGATCCACTGCATGATGGCGATGACGTCGTCACCGGAGAGGGCGCCTTTTCCTTCCGGAGGCATTACCGCCTCATGTTCGCCGGGCAGGGCAATTACGCGCACGAGCTCACTTGCCATGGCGTTACCGGGTACGAGGGGTGCTTTGCCCGATTCGCCTGGAGTGAGCAGCAACTCCCGCGTCGTCATTTTGTAGTCACCCTTCATCTTTTCCTCGCCGTGACATTCGTAACACTTGGCTTCGAAGATGGGCTCGATGATCTCGGCGAAAGCACTGCCCGCAACGCCCGCGGATCCATCTCCGGATTGATGCAGCATGGACACGGGCATCCACGGCGGCATGTTTTCAAAGAGATAGGCTGAGCCGTGGGTGAGATTGCCGCCGAAGTGACCCGCAACGGAAACGAGAATGACATTCGCGAACAGCACGAATCGATAGGCATTTTGTGTTGAGTGGTTTAGGCTTCGATCGACGGACACCCGCAGGGCGACGGCGACGACGGCCAACACCGCCACGCCGATGCCGGTCCATTGATGCCAAAAGACGGTGGTCTCGTCGTAGCCGCCTTCCCAGGAGAGGAATACGCCGAAGGTTGCTGCGACGATCGCGGCACCGGTACCGAGGAGCAACAGGAGCCAGTGAGCGGCTTCGATATTATGGAAGCGTCTGAATATACCAGCGAGTTCCAACAGGAATACGGCAACCAGGAGCCCGATGGGGAAATGCAGCACGATGGGATGGAAGCGGCCGAGCATGGCGGCCCAGTCATCGAATCCGAAGGGTTCTTCAACGGCCGCTTGGGTCGCTGCAGGTGGCGTGTCGTCGGAAACGGAAATTTCTTCTTGCGCGATGCTTTCACCCGCGAGTACAACGATTAAGGCAAGCGTCAGACCTGCTATCCATCGAATGAGTCCAAGGTGTCTCATTTCGTCTCCCTTATAGAATCGGGGTTATCCCGATTAGAATTGAGTCAAACTGGCGACATGATACTGGACGAATCGGCGGTGAAGCAAAATTGAGAGGAGTCTGACCGTTCGCGCTTATGCAAGCCGTTCGGACATAATCGTTCCTTCGTTTGCAGAGGACACCATAATCCCGTACCATTGACGCGACTCCCGCTCACAATACGAAGGTACTCTATATGAAACGAAATTCAGCTCTGATTGTCGCCGCGCTTCTGTTTGCTGCATTCGCTTCCCGAGCGGCCCAACCCAATGTTCTCTTTATTCTGGCAGATGATCAACGGACGGACACGATTGCGGCGCATGGGAATCCGAATATAGAGACACCGAATATCGACAGCCTCGTGCGTGACGGATTCAGCTTTCGCCGGAATTACTGCATGGGATCGATGCATGGTGCGGTGTGCCAGCCCAGCCGCGCGATGATGATGACGGGTCAGGCGTATTTTCGACTCAAGATGAATCTGGAAGGCACGGAGACATATCCCCAGCGTCTGCGCGACGAGGGATACAGCACTTTTGTCACCGGGAAATGGCACAACGACAAGCCGGGCATTGTGAAAAGTTTTGAGACTGGGCGAGCGGTGATGATGGGGGGCATGTCGAATCACGAAGCGGTACCGATTGTGGATTTCGGCGAAAACGGAAGGTTCGTTGATCGACGTACGGGCGAAAAATTCTCCAGCGAACTGTTTGCGGATGCGGCGATAGCGTTTCTGGAAAAGCAGGACTCCGATACGCCATTTCTGGCCTACGTCGCGCTGACGAGTCCACACGATCCGCGCCAGCCTCCGCTCGATTACCGTGAGCGATACTACAATAAGAATCTTCCCCTTCCCGAGAACTTCCTGCCGCAGCATCCCTTCGACAACGGTCGCCTTATTGTGCGCGACGAGAATTTGGGTGCCTGGCCAAGGACTCCCGATGTCGTGCGCGATCAATTGGCGGAGTATTACGGGATGATCACCCACATGGACGATCAGATTGGACGCATTCTGGATACGCTGGACGCAAAAGGGCTTCGAGAGAATACAATCATCGTGTACGCGGCTGATCACGGACTGGCGCTTGGTAGCCACGGACTTTTGGGCAAGCAGAGCGTTTACGAACACAGCATGGGCGCGCCGCTGGTGTTTTCCGGTCTGGGTATTCCGAAGAACGCCTCGTCGAATACGCTCACTTATCTTTACGACATTTTTCCAACCGTATTCGACCTGTTGGACAAAGATATGGGGGTCACGCGGGACGGTAAATCGTTGGTACCGATTTGGTCCGGCGAAAGTGACAGTGTACGGGACACGATTTTTCTCGCCTACGAGGATATTCAGCGTGCGGTGGTGACTGATCGATGGAAATTGATTCGCTATCCGAAAATAGATCACATGCAGCTATTCGATCTGGACAACGATCCGCATGAGACCCGCAATCTTGTGAACGAATCCGAAAATGTCGAACGCGTCTTGCAGATGATCGAGCAAATGAGAGCTTCCCAGAAACAGTTCGGCGACAATGCGCCACTGGTGTATGAGAAACCTCTGCCCAAGGCGATTGACTTGACGGGAACGCCGCGCGAGCCGGATCACTGGCAACCTCAATGGATTGTGGACAAGTATTTCGACTAGCGTATTTGTTACCATAGCCCCGAATTGAAGATTCAACCAGGGGAACTTGAATGCCCAATATCGGAATCATCAGCTTCGCGCACATGCATGCCTACAGCTACGCCCAATGCCTCTCTGATTTAGCCGAGGTTAATTTTTCGGCGGTCTGGGATGATGATGCGAAGCGGGGCCGGGCTGCTGCGAAGGAACACGGTGCCACGTTTTATGCGTCTCTCAACAAAATGCTCGCGAATAATCTTGATGCCGTCATCATCTGTTCCGAAAACATTCACCATTGCGCACACGCTGAAGCCGCCGCGTCGGCCGGGTTATGGATTCTCTGCGAGAAGCCCCTGGCTACGACGGTCGCCGATGCCAAGGCGATGATAACCGCGTGCACGAAAGCGGGTGTGGGATTGGGAACGGCGTTTCCTTGTCGTTATGTTGATACGTTGCAGGATTTCAGGAATCGAATTGGTAGCGGCGAAATTGGTACTCCTTTGGCGGCGGCATGTACCAATAACGGACAAAATCCCGGCGGATGGTTCGTGGATGAAGGACTGTCCGGGGGCGGTGCGGTGATGGATCATACCGTACATGTTGCCGACGTGATGCGCTGGATCACGGGTAAGGAATTCACGAAGGTCTACTGCGAGAAGGCGAGCCTTATTCATCCTGAAACGCCAACTGACGATATCGGATCGTTGCATCTGGAAATGGAGGACGGATTGAAGCTGACCCACGTTGCGTCCTGGAATCGACCGCAGGCCTTTCCCACCTGGGGCGATGTCACGATTGACATGACGGGTACGAAGGGCTCGCTCTACATTGATGCCTTCAATCAGAAAGTGGATGTCTACGACAACAACGCGTCCCGCGCGCAGTGGGCACCCTACGGAAAAAATGCGGACCTGGCATTGGTGAAAAACTTCGTTGAGGCCGTCACGAAACAAGTCCAGCCGTCGGTTTCCGGGGAAGACGGATTACGCGCGGTGCAGATTACGGTCGCTGCAGAGAAGTCCGCAAAAATCGGGAAGATGATCCGGATCTAGCGATTACGTCTGGCCGCATTCCGCGCAACGACCATACAAGATCACCTCGTGGGCATCGAGTGTAAATCCTTTGGGCGTGAACGCGGAAAAATCGGATGGGCAGCCTTCTACGTCGAATACCTTCTTGCATTTTCGGCAGTAGAAGTGATGATGATGGTGTAATCCGGAAACTTCGTAGCGTGACGGCTCTGCGGGAATTTCCACCGGCACCAGGAAACCATCTTCGAGGAGCTTGTTGATCGCGCGGTAGACCGTTGCCGTGCCGATATTCTTCGATTTCTTGCGCGCGAGCTTGGCGACTTCACTGGCCGACAGCGGACGTCCTGCATCTTCCAGAACTTCGCGTATCAGTGTACGCTGTTTTGTGTTTCGTGTTGTCGCCACACTTCGATCCCAAGTTTGGATAGCTCATAGACGAATGCCCGTCATCATACACGACACCCAAGGGGTGCGCAACGGCATCGCTTCGACTGACCGCGTGCAATTCGGTATAATCGGGCGAATTTCCAGATAGATGGATCGGAGAACCCGACGTGGCTGACATTTTGCATGCCTTACCCATACTCGCCAAGCGTAAACGGGTGTATAAGGCGCTGACCGAGCAAGACGGGTTGCGTAGCTGGTGGACCCGATTCACTATGGCCGAGCCCACGGTGGGTTACGTCAATCAGTTCGGCTTCGGGGGTGAATTCAAGTTTCTCATGCGCATCGACAATCTGGTTCGCGATGAGCTAGTGCAGTGGACCTGCCTTGAAGGGCACGAGGAATGGAAACAGACCAGAATCGAGTTCAATCTCTCTGATCTAGCAAACAATTCTGGTACCCTCGTGGGCTTTTCCCATACGGGATGGTTGAGCCGGGACGGGGTGTTTGCGCAATGCAATTATGACTGGGCGCAATATCTTCGTAGTTTGAAGCTGTACCTTGAGAAGGGTGACGGCACACCGTCCTAGTCCTTTGTATTGGGCTTGCAGGATGATGTAAGGCCACCAATGTATCTACGGATCCTTCGGTATTTTACCCTGTTCCAGGTCGTGTATCCCGGACACTCTCGCGCCTAAGTGAATACTGGATATAAATACACCCTATATTTCGTAAGTACTTAATATAATTGGAGTTAATAATGTTTTGATATATTCATTTAAAACCTTTACTAATATTCATAATAATTGTTTATAGCGTTATATTTTAAGTATAGACTAATTATATCTATATTAATATCCATTAAAACCAGTATTTTGATAAAATAATTACTATAATTTGTATCAATCATTACTATAAATTTTTTTAATATCGTATAACTAGATATAAATAAACAGTTTATGGATATATTATAGTTTATGTAATTGATTGACATTACAATTTATATCTGATACTGTGTTAAGCATCATTTGCTACTCCTAATTTCAAATGATATTTGCGGTATGTGGTACCTCGGCGCTGCCCTTAAAAGGGTGTTCTAGTGAATGCCCTTTTATTTTTTACTGTAGTCCCCCGACCTCGGTAAGGGAAATAAACGTTATAATTTATTATTATAAAGGAGTTAAGAAACATGAAGAAAAAAGGATTTACACTTATTGAGCTGTTGGTGGTTATTGCCATCATCGGTATTCTTGCAGCTATCCTGTTGCCCGCGCTTGCGCGTGCACGTGAAGCTGCTCGTCGCGCCTCTTGCGCAAACAACCTGAAACAGATTGGTCTTTCGCTTAAGATGTACTCGAATGAGTCTCGTGGCGAAAAAATGCCTCCAATTCAGTTCTACATTCCTCGGTCCAAAGACCTTGGTTCGGACTGGGCTTCTCTTGGCGATGGACTGCATCAGCATTTCGGTCCCAAGATTGCTGCAATGTATCCTGAGTACATCGATGACCCTGCTGTGTTTGTGTGTCCTTCTGACACA
The DNA here is from genome assembly GCA_046583315.1 of Candidatus Hydrogenedentota bacterium. Classification (GTDB taxonomy): domain Bacteria; phylum Hydrogenedentota; class Hydrogenedentia; order Hydrogenedentales; genus DTSJ01. Next base: position 863 of record JAYGCN010000019.1, on the reverse strand, counting down.
GCCAACGGCTGGCGTGATGATGAAGACGGTGATGCTGCTTGTTTCGGAGTGAATACAACGTACGAGAGCGTTGAAGACGGCGGTACGGATGCGATTTCCGGTTGCATGAACACTCTCGATGACAGTTATATTTACCTTGGCTGGATTCAGGACAAGATTGGTGATATCGGCGATTCAACTACGACAACATCGGTTCAAATCGATACCATCGTTAACATCGGCGGTGGTACCTTCAACCTGAACCCGTTGAACGACAAACAACCTGTACAGGCTGTTCTACCGTTTACCTCTGCAATTCAGGGATACGTTCTTGCGCTTAGTGATTACACGACGCTTGGCGCTCCAGCCAATCTGTTTGGTGACTGGAAACGTTCATCGAAAACATTCGACAGTGATGTTGAACTTGACACCGATGGTGGCGGAATTAGTCTTGCTGAGGTAGGCCCTCTGGGCTTGCCGCTCTTCGAGGGAAATTCGACCGCTCCTGGTGATGGTTTCTATGGTAACGGTGGAACGAACACAATCTTCCGTCTTCGTGAAGGTGTTTCTCGTTTCTTGATCACGGACGTCAACAACACTGGTGCATCGGCTGCTTCGCAGTCTCAGATATGGATCATGGGTGACGTTCCGTCGACCATTCCTTCTGAGTACAACCACGTTCCAGGTGGTTGTAACGTACTGTACCTTGATGGTCACGTTGCATTCGTGAAGTACGAACAGGGTGCTCCGGCATTCCCTGACTACGCTCGCGTAGTTGGTGGTCTTCAGAGCAACTAATTGATTTAACTCAATTAGGACAATTTGAACTATCGAGCCTGCCGGGTCTTAGTGGATCCGGCAGGCTTTTTTCGTGTCTGGAAGTG
>JAYGCN010000324.1:0-5209 GCA_046583315.1 Candidatus Hydrogenedentota bacterium | reverse complement strand
ATTGAGTTATTCAGTTTAGCCACACCGCAGATGCGCGCGTTTCACATGACCTGGTTCGCATTTTTTCTGTGTTTCTTCGCGTGGTTCGGAATTGCGCCGCTGATGGCGATCATTCGCGATGAGTTGGGACTGACAAAGGCGCAAATCGGGAACACGATTATCGCCTCGGTATTGGTCACGGTTATCGCGCGATTGTTCATCGGATGGTGCTGCGATCGCTTTGGTCCTCGTTTGACTTACACGTGGTTGCTGGTTGTGTGTTCTTTTCCGGTGATGGGTGTCGGATTGGCTCATAACTACGAAACATTGCTGTTGTTCCGATTGGCGATTGGTGCGATTGGTGCCTCGTTTGTTATTACGCAGTATCACACCTCGATCATGTTTGCACCGAACGTCGTAGGAACCGCGAATGCAACGACTGCGGGCTGGGGCAACATGGGGAGCGGAGCGACGCAATTGGTCATGCCTCTGTTGTTCGCGGGACTCCTGGCTATCGGTGTGAGTGCGCCTGGCGCCTGGCGCGTGGCGATGGTTGCCGCCGGGATGGTGTGCCTGCTTACGGGCCTCGCCTACTATCGATTCACACAAGATACACCCGAGGGTAACTTCAAAGAGCTGCGCGCCAAGGGGCTTCTCCCTGAGAAGGAATCGGTGAAGGGCACCTTCATGGAGGCGTGCCGGGATTCGCGCGTATGGTCATTATTTTTAGTGTATGCGGCCTGTTTTGGCGTCGAACTTACCATCAACAATATAGCGGCATTGTACTTTATGGATGATTTTGGTTTGAGTCTGATGGGTGCGGGAGCCGTAGCAGCGTGTTTTGGACTGATGAACATCTTTGCGCGAACCCTGGGCGGATTCTGCGCGGATCGATTCGGGCTTCGCTGGGGATTGCGCGGCCGGGTTGGGTGTCTGGCAACGGTGTTGGCGTTGGAGGGATTGACGTTGATGGTGTTCTCGCAGATGACGGTTCTCCCGCTGGCCATCGCAGCGATGATCGTATTCAGTCTTTTCGTGAAAATGGCGCAAGGGGCAACATTCTCCATCGTTCCCTTCATTAACAAACGTGCCCTGGGTTCGGTCGCGGGCATTGTCGGTGCTGGCGGAAATTTCGGTGCGGTGTGCGCAGGATTTCTTTTGACCTCGGAGGCGATGAGCTGGTCGACCGCATTACTTATTATGGGCGTGGTCGTGCTTTTGTGTGCGGCGATTACGACGCGGCTTCGGTTCAGCGAGGCGGATGAGGCGCAGGCGCGTGAAGAACTCGAACGGTTGACGGAAGCCTTGGCATAGCGGGTGATCATGAGTCCAGAAACAAACACATATAAATCGACCTGCTCCTATTGCGGCGTGGGCTGCGGCGTGGAGGTGTCGAAAAACAGCTGCGATCGATTGTCGCTCCAGGGTGACAAGGAATCGCCCGTGAACCGTGGACTGTTGTGCTCGAAGGGGCGCTACCTGCACAACGTGGTGGAGGATCACTCGGATCGACTCTTGTATCCGCAGGTGCGCTACAGTCGGGCGCATCCGCTGGAGCGTGCGAGCTGGGATGAGGCGCTGGACCGTGTCGCACAGGTGTTCAAGGCGATTATCACACAGCACGGCCCGGAGTCGGTCGGATTGTATGTATCAGGGCAACTGCTGACCGAAGAATATTACATTGCCAACAAGTTGATGAAAGGTTTTATCGGATCGAACAACATCGATACCAACTCGCGTTTGTGCATGAGCAGCGCGGTGGCGGGTTACAAGAAGGTCTTGGGTGATGATTTGGTGCCGACGGCGTACGAAGACATCGACCAAAGTGATTGTTTTCTGATTGCCGGTGCGAATCCCGCCTGGTGTCACCCCATCGTGTTCCGCCATATGGAAACACGCAAGGCGGCGAACCCTGACTTGAAGATTATAGTCATTGATCCGCGGGAGACTGACTCGTGCGCGATCGCCGATTTGCATTTACAACTCAAACCGGGTTCGGATGTCATATTGTACAACGCGATTGCTAGGGTGTTGATCGAAAACGGACTCGTTGATCGGGAATTTGTTGCAAGTCATGTAAACGGTTTCGAGGAGTTGAAAGCTGTTGCCTTTTCGATGACGGTTGATGAGGCGGCGGACGAATGCGATGTTCCCGAAGAGGAAATTCGCCAGGCCGCACAGTGGTTGGGTGAGTCAAAGACCTTTATGGCATTCTGGGCGATGGGACTCAACCAGAGTTCAGTCGGAGTTGACAAGAATATCGCCCTGCTGAACCTGTCCCTGATTACCGGTCAAATCGGGAAACCCGGGGCAGGGCCGTTTTCACTGACCGGACAACCCAACGCGATGGGCGGTCGTGAAGTAGGTGGACTCGCCAATTTGTTGGCCGCGCACCGAAATCTTGCTGACCCCAAAGAGCGGCAACTCGTTGCTGACTATTGGGGAGTGTCCAGCATATCGGAGAAACCCGGTCTCACAGCGACCGAGATGTTTGATGGACTTGAATCGGGAACGCTGAAAGCCATCTGGGTGATCTGCACGAACCCGGCGGTGAGTCTTCCCAATGCCAACTTGACCGAACGCGCGTTGAAGAAGGCACGTTTTGTCGTGGTGCAGGATATTTCGAATCGATCGGACACGGTTGCCTATGCGGACGCCGTGCTGCCTGCAGCAGGATGGCTCGAAAAACAGGGAACGATGACGAATTCGGAGCGTAGGGTGAGTTATCTGCCCAAGGTGGTGAACGCGCCGGGTGAGGCATTGCCGGATGCCGAAATCCTGTGTCGATTTGCCGAAAAAATGGGCTGGGGCGACTCCTTTGACTATTCGGATGAATCGGGGATTTTTGACGAACATGTTCGTTTGACGGCTGGCACGCGTATCGATATGAGCGGTATGAGTTATGACCGATTGAAGACGCAGTCCATTCAATGGCCGTGTCCGGAAGAGACGCATCCGGGTACGCCGCGGCTGTTTGAAGACGGTCAGTTCGCGACGGAAGATGGCAAGGCGCAGGTGTACGGCATCAAACCCGCGATGCGCTCGGAGGTAACCAGCGAGACGTATCCGTTTATATTGACGACTGGTCGTATTCGCGATCAGTGGCACACGATGACGCGCACGGGCAAGGTGTCGCGACTGCGTCAACACATTGATACGCCGTATCTCGAGATTCATCCTCAAGACGCGCGGCAACTGGAGCTCATTGATGGCACGATGGCATTGATCGAGAACAATCGCGGTGCGGTTGAAGCGCGGGTGCAGGTGAGCTCGCGTATCAAACAAGGGTGCGTGTTCTTACCGATGCATTGGGGCAAACAACTCGACCACACGCGTGGCCGCGCCAACAACTTGACTAGTGATCGCGTTGATCCCGTGTCCAAAGAGCCGGACTTCAAGTTTGCGGCGGTCAGTGTTCGTCCGGTGAGCGTGCCGATTCGCAAGATTGTAATCGTGGGCGCTGGGGCCGCTGCTCTCGAATTTATTCAGGCCTACCGCAACGTCAATCAGACCGACACGATAGAGGTGTTCGGGAATGAGGGGCAGCCATTTTACAACCGCATCCTTCTGCCCGATTACGTGAAAGGTACTCGAGGTTGGGACGAATTATGTGCGCCCGGCGAGACGGTACTGGATGCGCTTAACGTAACCTACCACGCCGGGCCGGGCATCACGTCAATTGATCGCGATGCCAAGAAAGTATTCACAGTCGACGGCGATTCGGCGAGTTACGATGTGCTTGTACTGGCGACGGGAAGTCGCGCAGCTGTACCGCCGAATACGCCTGTGGATCGCGAGAACGTATTTACCTTGCGTAATCGCGGGGATGCCGAGCGGTTGAGAGACTCGGTTGAGCCAGGATCGGAAGTGACCATCATCGGTGGTGGACTCCTGGGCATCGAGTTGGCTGACGCGCTGAACGATCTGGGTGCGAAGTGTACGCTTATTCATCGATCCGCGATGTTGATGCGGGGCGTGATTGATGAGGTCGCCTCGGATTTGTTGCTCGACGTGTTGCGGGATCGCGGAATCCAGGTGCTGATGAGTGACGGCGTTGTTCGTTATTTCGGAGACGAGCGGACCACGGGGTTGCAAACGCGCTCGGGACACCGTCTTTCATGCGACGTGTTGTGCGTCGCGACCGGTATCACGCCCAATGTCGAACTGGCTGAAGCGGCAGGATTGCAGGTGCGTCGTGGGGTGGTCGTGGATGTCACCCTTCGGACCAGCGACCCGTCCATCTATGCGATTGGTGAGGTGGCCGAGGTCGGAACGGCGGTATACGGGACGACACCGGCAGCACAAGAGCAGGCTCGAGTAGCCGCTACGCATTTGTCCGGCGATCGTTCGCAAGCGTATACGGGCACCACGCCGATGAACGTGTTAAAGATTCGAAATTTCTCGTTGAGTGCCATTGGTCGTATCGGAAGCCAGAATGACGATTGCGAAGAGATCGTTGTGATGGACAAGACGGCACGTTACTACAAGAAGTGCTGGGTGCAGGGCGGTCGATTGGTTGGGGCAGTACTTGTTGGCGACGGGAATGAATTTGCGGCGTTTCGCGATCTGATTGAGAAAGAAACAGAGCTGGATGACCTGCGGTGGACCTTGTTGCGGGGGAGCAACAGCGTGTCAGAACCGCCGAAGGGCCGCATCATCTGTTCGTGTTGTAACGTCGGTGTCGGGAATGTTGAAGAGGCGATCGAAGCGGGATGCGGGGATTTGCAGGCCATTGCGGATCGAACCTGTGCGGGTACCGGATGCGGAGCCTGCAGAAACGAGATTAGTGGTCTGATAAACAGGAAGACCATCGACCGAATGGAAGCGGTGACACCATGAGTCAAAATAGCGTGACATACTGGACGACGTTTCCGGGTGGACTTGCCTCGGTTGATGCGTTACGGGCCATCGCGGAACTTAGCATGGCGCGTGGCGATGGGAAGTTGCGATTGTCGTCGCGGCAGCAGCTTGAACTGCAACTCCCGGTTGGAGCGGATATTTCAACAAGGCTGGATCTCCAATTGCTTGGTGCGGAGACCGATTCCGGCTCTGTTCCGATGTCCACGGCGGGCGTGGTCGATATTCATAAGGGATACGACTGGCTGTCGCTCGGCGCGTTTCAGGAAATGCTCGATGGATTCCCGAAAGCACTTCATTATTCTGTAGGCATCTCGGACACGGCGCAATCGTATTTGCCATCGCATGCTGGCGATCTCATGTTTATTGCAAG
>JAYGCN010000243.1:0-3753 GCA_046583315.1 Candidatus Hydrogenedentota bacterium | reverse complement strand
CCAGTCCTGACGGCTCTTGGTAATCGGCTGAGTCAATCGTGCCGGGAAAACATTCGCGGCATCCATCTCGGCGGCATGTCGGCGGAAGACGAATTCTGGCAACAACTCACGATCCAGTGGTTTCCGGACAGTATTGCCATGGCGGGATACGGGAACAGTCTCGCGGGAATGTGTCCGCAACTGGAGCTGATTGACGGCACAAAACCCGCCTATTACGCCCACGGGAATCGTCTGATTGTGGATGTTCATAATCCGGATGAGACGGGGCGGGGCCAGGTCATGTTCCATCGTCTCGATCACTCGTGCTTACTTCCGAATATGCTCGAGCGGGACGTCGCCACGATTCAGAATATAGCGACCCCGGTTGAAGGTTTCCACGTAACCGGAATCCTGGACCCGAAACCTGCGGTCGCCTTAAAGCCGCTGCCGGCGGGGGCATTGTACTAATGAGCAAGGTTCAAATCACAGAGGAGCATATACAATTTTCCTCCTCAGGAAACCGTCTGGAGGGGATTCTCAGCTATCCCGATGACGACGCTCCCCAAGGCTCGGTTTTGTTCCTTTCCCCACACCCGCACATGGGCGGCAACATGGATAACAATGTCATTCGACATCTCTCGCGTCGTTTTTCGGAAGAAGGTGCGCTGAGCCTTCGCTTCAATTATCGCGGCGTCGGTAAGAGCGAGATCGATCTGCCCGAAGAGTTGAGCCTGTTTGAGTATTGGGCTGCGTTGGAGTCTGAAGAACGCTACGATGACCTCATGCCCGATGTTCGTGCGGCGCATGATGCTCTTGAGGGGACAATGCCCGGACGACTTCCCTTAACAGTCATCGGCTATTCGCTCGGAGGGATACTGGCCCTGAAAATGGCGCAGGAAAAATACGCTCGGCGCGTAGTGGCGATCAGTCCTCCTAACAAGAAACGTTCTCTCCCTGATTTCCGAACTATCTCGACTCCCCTGCATTGCATCGGCGGAGAACAGGATTTCGTTTTCGATCCGGATGCTCTCGCGCAATGTATTTCGGACGCGCAAAGTGACGCGACGCTCACTCGACTCCCGGATGTTGACCATTTCTTCAGGAAACAAGAAGATGAACTGTTTCAACACCTTTGGGGTGCTGTAGCGGAACAACCCAATGTCAACGAGATTGACTGACACGCCGATGCTGAACTTTCTAATCAGCGAAACCGGCACTCGATTGCGTTATATTGCAGGGGGCATCATTGTGTTCGTTGCGTTGTTGCTCGCTCCCCGACTCACGCATATATCGGTAGACAACAGCATGGCGCGTTGGGTCGAGCAGGAACCCGAAACCACATCGTCATCGGATGAACAATTCGAAGACCTTGTAACGGTACTAATCCAGATCAGCGGCGACACCTTATTTACACAGGAGGGTCTCGATTCTCTCCTGATTGCTTTCGAAGAGCTGGAGTCCATACCGGATGTTACGCGTGTGGATGGCGTTCCCGGTGTGTATCGAGACCAGTTTGGCCTTGAAGATATAGACGCCCTTGAAGACGAAATGCGGGAGAGTCCCTACTTCCAGAAGTTTTATGTCACGCCAGATCTCGATAGCATGGCGTTCTTTGTCATGCTGAGCGAAAGTAAAATCGGACACTCGGATCGCGATGTGCTGGACGATATCGCCGAGGCGATGGCACCTCTTGAAAAAGAAGGTTTTGCGCTGACAATGGTAGGCCCGGTCGTGATGAATGCCGAGCTTGATCGCCTGTCGTTGCTCGAAGCAGGACGTTTGTTTCCGATGGCACTGGCATTGTCGAGCTTAATTCTCATCTTCATGTTACGTTCCTTTCTCGCCGCTGTAGTAGCCGTCGTCTCGGCGGGATTCACACTCGTATTGCTCATGGAATGCATGGCGTTGAGCGGCTATACGATGAACATGATCACGGTATCGTTACCGCCATTGATATTGGTGCTTTCACTTTCGGCATCCATCCATACCTTGCACCGATTTCTTGCGCACCATGATGGCGAGTTGACGCATTCCCTTCGACACGCATTCACAGAGACGGTCTACCCCAACACCTTTGCGTCGCTCACAACAGCGCTCGGTTTTCTATCGTTGCGAGTATCGAGTATGGCACCCGTTCAGGAACTCGGGTTATTCGTCGCCATTGGCATGACACTTTCCGTTGTCGTGAACCTCACCGTCACGCCATTACTGATTATTGCCTTGAAACCACGTGCGCAACGGCGGAAAACTCTCGATAAACCAGAAAGAACTTTTGCCTTCTCCCCGCGGATTATCATTGGCAGCGCTATCGGTATTACCGTCCTCATCATTCCGGGAATCTTCCGGGTACACAGCGAGTCGAACCCTTTATCGATGTTTTCTCCCGAGTCTCCAATTCATCATCAATACGCATCCATGGCCGAGGACCTTGCTGGCGTGTGTACGCTTGAAACCATCATTCAATTGCCGACCTCCTGGCACGAACCCGACACATGGCCAATCATCGAAGAGGTGGCGGCAACCCTGAACAGCAATCCCGTCGCGACCAAGACCTTGAGTCCACTCGACGCACTGCGACTATTGAATCAATGGGACACCGGGGAGGGTATGGATGGCTACAAACTGCCCAAATCCCGCATCCGGGCAGAGGCTCTACTACAGGATCTCGAAGACCCGGATGCGGCGCTCATCAGTCAATTCTCGAATCACGGTGATACGCGAATAAGGCTCATTACCTTCGTGAACGAACTGGATTCAGGAGCGTTTCTGCACTATGTGGACGATGTTGAACACAGCCTCGCGGTGCTTCCTGATGGATACAGCGGCCGTACCACTGGCACCGTCCTGGGGATTGTACGTGCACAGAACAACCTCGTCACTCATCAGTTTCAAAGTTTCGGGCTCGCCTTCGGTGTAATATTCGTCTGCATGTTCGTCGGTCTGGGGTCATGGCGCCTCTTTCTTCTTTCAATTCCGCCCAACATTCTTCCCATCGCCACGGTATTCGGAATCATGGGGTATCTGGATATTCCACTAAACACCGGTTCCGTCATGGTCGCCAGCGTGGTCCTCGGAATCGGGGTAGACGACACCGTCCACATGCTCATGGCTATCCGTCGAACAGAAGGTCGCCATTCCAGCCCCAGTTCGGTTGTGCAGGCCACACTCAAAAGTATATACCCTGCACTCATCACAACCACTTCTGTGATTGGTAGCGGATTTCTCGTCATCACCATCTCCGACTTCGTCCCGCTGGTGCATTTCGGAGGATTGGCCACTTTGGCGATTGTTGTAGCGCTATGGGCCGATCTACAACTGGTACCGGCCATGATTCTGTACAAAACCAGATTGGCACCGACTCATGAATAGAATGCTTTATAGCCTGCTGGCGCTGCTCACCTGGACTGCCTGCTCCACAGCTCAGCCCCCAATGCAAACTCACTATGAAACGGCTCGTGAGCACTACGACATTGAAATGGCTATCGCAACTCGTGATTCGCTCAGTGAACAAAAAATGTCCAACACAATACTGTATGCAGAAGTCTGTTTGCTTATTGCTGAACTGTACCGCATCGACTACGAAGACACACCCAATGACGAAGGAGGCAAACGAAGATCGCTCGGTAAAGAAATTGACGAGGCTACCGATAAAGGCCTATCAAGTCTCGCCGAATTAGAAGATTCATCTGAGCGATATCGCGTAAAGGCTGATTTGATTGGATGCAAGATGCGAACTAAATTCAAGGCGCGGAAATACCGACACACAATGGACGA
>JAYGCN010000285.1:0-10026 GCA_046583315.1 Candidatus Hydrogenedentota bacterium | reverse complement strand
AATCGCGATAGCTCGGTTTTTGAACTTCATGGCGTTCTCCATCTTCAGCTCTGCATATCTCCGCTGTGCCCGGTCCAATCACAGTATACGGCAATACCGGTGTAAAGGCTACACAATGGGTCAAATTGTTAGGGCCCCTAACAAAAATTGTCCTATTGCCCTTGCGAAATACTAAGTAAAGTCCGAGCACCGCACTGTAACAACATCCGAAGAATTCCGAGTGCGCAAAGCGACCATAGGACTGAGGGATCCCCTTGCTACTTTGTAATCACCAGATCAGAAAGTTGCGGGGTTGTGGGATCGCTGGTGGATTCATCCAGCAACAATTGTATTCTGGATCCCTTCTTCTTAACGCTGCTTAGTGTGCCTTCCGCAATAAGAATGAGGTTCGTCCCCAGGCTAATTCTATTGCCTTTGGGATCTTCCCCGAATTGTTCCTCTGGACGATAGACGACACAATACATCGCCTTGCGAATACGTTGATCTTTCTTGAGCGTTGATGACAGGCTATTCCCGCCGTTCTTGATTTCATTTATGTTGCCCTGCACGCGCGGGAACTTCTGCTCAAGCCGCAGCGCCAGGTCGTACGTGAGATTGGTCAAGTCATCACTATCGTGCACGGGACCAAATACATCAACGATGGTCTCATGCGAGGTCAATGAGTCGAACGCGTGTACAAACATTTCGACGTTGTCACCGTACTTTTTAAGGACAACAATAAACAGATAATCCGCAATTTCGAGTTGACCGAGTGTTTCGCGATCTTTAGTTGAACCCAATGCGGATCTTAGAAGTTGCTCATCGATTATTTCGTCAATAGATTCCCTATTAAGCACAGAAAAGCGTTTCTCTTCTTCCAGCACGAATTCCAACTCGTCGCGAGCGTCTGTGGCATACTGTTGCATTTCCGGATCTGTATCATCAGAGAAACTACCCAGCAACGCCACGTTGAGTTTCGCTGAAACGTCTTCGACGTCCGGCAGAACTCGTTTAATGACAACTTCGTCGAGATCAGTCTTTCCGTTCACGTCATGGATAACTGCTGAAATGGTGTGATCCCCCTTTTCGTCAAGGCGAATTCGCCTCGACACTCGCTGCGAGGTCCATCCGGGGACTATACCCTCGACCGTCTGGCCGTTCAGTTCGAGCGAATCGATTGGAGCGAGTGAATCAATCTGCATCACAACGGCAATTTCATCTTTGTAATACTCCTGGTCGTCCATGAGGTTAGCGAATTTGACGCGAATGCCTGCTTCGGGTGCAGTATTCTGTGCTGTTCGTATCAACCCGACGATTTTCCCGCCTTGGTATACAGCCACCACATCATCGCTCAACGCTTCTACCCGCCGAGAGGACGCGAACTGAGCATCGCTCAACGCGGGCGCGTCAAACCAGGCGATATCTGGGCCATCAATAACTCCCTCGGTAGTGTTGCCAAGATTATCTACGCATCGAAAGACGTTAATTACTTCGGTTGCAGCCCCTTCAAAAGAAAACGTATTGTCGTCATCGGGCTCGAGTTCGACCCGCACGTCGCCGATGTAGAATTCGGATACTCCGGCCGGGTCGTGTACTACGCCTCGAACCGTACCAGGGAGCACAAGAGGCGAATCAAAACGAACGGTAGGACCGTCGACGTCAACTTTCATCCGAACAGAAATTGTGGTTCGATTGCCCGACACATCCTCGGCGGCAACCTGGATGACATTCATACCAGGTTGCACATTAATCGGGTGCTCCAGCTCCAGTTCCCGAGTAGACACTTCCGCGGCAGAATGCAATAGTGGAATCTCTTCGCCGTTAATGAAAATGGATGAAACGTAGTTATCATCCTTTGCCACAAACTCAAGATTCACCTGGGTCGATGCCAAAAGAGTTCCCTCTTGTGGTGACAGGATATCAATAGTGGGATTCGTCGCATCAGGACTGGTGGCCGCTATCCGAGCCGCACGCGCTTGGTCCAGATAGTAACCCGCCCGGGCACTGTAATACTGTTCGACGCTGGTCTCCAGGCGACCAATCGCTTCGTCGAAGTTTCCTTGATGAAACAGAACAACCCCAAGTTCGCGATTGGGAAAATACTCGGGAATGAAGTGAATTCCGTAGGTACGAGCCCAACGCTGGTCTAAATCCCGACTACTGAGTGCTGCGCGAATGTCTTGCTCAGCGTACTCCCAGAGTTCGTACTTCTGAAAAATAAACGCGCGATCATAGAGATTCCACCAGCGCCCGCGAAACGGATCTTTCTTTAAATCGGCTTGAAGTGTGGCGTTGCGCACCGGGTCGGCCAGATATTCTTTCCGCGTCGCGCAGCCGGCAAGAGCAACCAACACGATCAAACCGACAACGCGGACCGAGCTTCCGTGTTCCCGCAACCTATGCCTCAAGTTGATCATCGTCTTTCCTGTACGTACCAGCCATCATCCGGAATCGTTTTCAGATTGAATCCGTCCAACACGACCGCCGCGCTACGCCCTAGCACCTCACCGTCAACCGTGACGGAAATCTTGTCCAAAGTCAGGTCGGTATCGGGACCAGTCATCACAGAAAAAATCATTCCGGGTTCGACGCCGACATTTGTTCCGATATTGATTCGCGCCTCGTTTCCATCCTTCGTCAAAATACCTTGTATTGGATAATTCTCGACAATATTTTCGATTATCTTCTCGGTGATAGCCGGGACAAATTCGTCAAAATCGGTATCGGCGTCAAAATCTTCTCGAGAAATCGTATGCGTTTTTGTCGTTTCAATATCGATTACCTTAATTCGAAGGTGTCTTTTATCCTTTAGAAGCAGGAACTCGCTGTTGAGCATGAATTTCGCCCCACTGAGCATCAATAGTTGCGCTCGCTCTTTGTCACTACTGAGTGAGGAAAGTTCTTGCTCGTACAGCACATCTCCAATGGATTCACGGTCAACGATCTCCACTGGCAGAACTTGCTGTTCCTCCAGCAAACTGGCAAGCTCGGTAGGGAAAAAGTTTGCAAGCCCACTCTCATCCGCTAACCCGCCGACTTTGTATTTCGATGGGGATATTCGTATACCGAATGGTCGACGACTCGTCCACAAAGAAGCAGGTTCGATCTTGTCTACGTTCAATTCAGACGCCAGTTTGCGCACAGCGGCAATCTGTTGGCGTACACTTTCTTTTGTTGCGGAATCGAGTTTTTGTTCTTCGACCTTCAGCTCTGCCTTTTGTATAGAATGCGAGAGTCTGGAAGTGCCTGCAAGAGCGTTTTCAATGCGCAGCACCAAATCCTGGTATTGAATCTGTTGCCACTTGAAATGAAACCCCGAATAGTCAATTAGCCGAAGTGATTCCATGGCAGCGACATAATCCTTATTGCCCACATCCAACAATGCGATTAAAACGGCCGGGTATCGTGTAGGTACGGAATTGATTTTGCTTTGCAGCAAGGACCGTGCTTGTTCCCCGGAACGCGCATGTGCCGCAGCCGCCATACCCTCGCCCCGCAGCCCCGCATCAGACACCTTTTCAAAAACCGATTCAGCGTTGTCGAAATCATCCGTAAACAGATACGCGTAACCCAACGCATAGTGTGCCTGGTCGTCGCCCGGATTAGACTCTATATGGCTCTGAAGCGAGGTAATCGCGCTGTCATAATCTTCCGACTCGATTTGCTCTTTGGCCTCGGCAATGGCAATCGGCCAAAAAGGGTTGTCCTGATAACCGCGATCGGTCCGCTCTGGCCAATTAATCGATGTAGCAGCGAAGAGCGATGCTAGCACAGCCAATGCAACACCCGCCAAGGCCTTTCGCCCCTCTTTCTTAAACGGCCGTCGTTTTCGTGTCCTTGCGGCCCGCAGCTCTCCAGAGCTTCCTGATATCTCCAATTGTTCAAGGATATCCTTGATCACTTGATGCATCTTTGATGCCGTAGCGAATCGATCCTCCGGTTGAAAGGCCATCGCCGTCTCAACCAGTTCCAACACGGCTTCAGATAGATCCGGGCGATGATCGGATAAGGGAGTGGGCTTCTTCTTCCCAAGAATATTATCGATGATCTCGATATGTGAATCGCCCGAAAAGGGTAATTCTCCGCTCAATAATTCGTAAAGGGTAACGCCGAGCGAGTATATATCTGTACGTTCGTCTACCTCTTTTCCAGATATTTGTTCGGGCGACATGTAAGGTGGGGATCCGGCAATGATTGCGGATTCTGTACCGGTGCCGGTGCCCATGTGGTGGAATTTCGCAAGACCGAAATCGCACAATTTTGCTTTATTGGTCTTTGAATCGATCAGAATGTTGGCCGGCTTTATATCCCGGTGAAGCACACCATTTTCATGAGCAAATTTGAGTGCGTCCGCGCATTCGGCGATACTTTCGAGTGTACGTCGGACAGGCATCGTATGATTACTCTTCGAAAGTGTCACGTGCGATAGCATCTTGTCTGCGCTCATATCGAGATACTCCAGCGCGAAATAATGACTACCGCAATATTCACCCCATTGATAGATCTGAACGATATTGGGATGTTTCCCCAAATTAGCGATAACCTGTGCCTCGCGGCTGAACAGCTTGCGATATTCCCGATCAAGTGGAAAACGAAGAAACTTCAGTGCGGCGTAGCGATTCAGGCTCGTATCTTTGGCCTTGTATACAGATCCGAAACCGCCGCGACCCAGTTCGGAGATGACCTGATAGTTACCAATCACACGGCCTATCATGCTGTCTGCACCGTCCTCCGAATTCAGAGCGGGGTCGGAGATTATCGTTATGGCAACCTCCTCATTCGCAGGTTTGGGAGCGTCTTCGCCTGCCCGCCTCTCCTTTCCCTCGTCGTGCTCTTCTGAAACCGATTCCGGCAACGAAAAATTGAATCGCTCGTCAATGCTGAAACGATCGGAGGAATCCGATTTTAATAGTTCCTCTTCTGGCTTATCGTCGTCCATTCAATTAACGCCTCTTGGTTGAAATTTTCGAATATTCGAATACTGCGTCATATTAGCGTTTTTTCCAGTTACGCCTTCTGTCCATTCTGTTAGGATGATACAATGCTGATCAAATAGGCCACTTCCGATTCTACATCGCCGTCCAACGGCATCGTATCACTTATTTCCTGCAAAAGGGCATTTCTATACCGTTTCCGAAGTCTGTGTACCGCGACTTTGACCGCTCCCTCCTTCATATCAATCCTCACCGCCATTTCCGAATACGGGCAAGGGGGCTCCGACTCCTCCAGGTAGACCTTCAGCGAATCAAATATATCTTCTTTACCGTGAACGGTGTACGCCTCGCGAACGCGATTAAGTGCACGTGCCATGATGGTCTTTGCCCAATGATAGTCATAGGCGTGCTCAGCACCCCGCTGTCCATCGGCGGCATGCGTCAACAGTCGTTCGGCCCTATCGAAATCCAGGGATAAACGTACTTGCCCGCCGCCCCGCTTCTGGGCCTGTCCTTTTTTCCATTCGTCAACCATGAAATTCTTGATACAACTAAGCATAAACGTTCGAAAGTTCCCCTTTTTCCTGTCTGCTTTCTCGAAGCCATTACTTTCGAGAAAATGAACGAAAAAGGATTGAGTCAGATCCTCCGCCACTTCGCGACCGTGTACCCGGGAACGCACGAAGGAATACAGAGGCAACCAATACAGTTGGCACAACTCTCCGAGTGCCTTTTGCGATATCCCCAGGTCGCTGTCATGGGAAGCCACAATAATCGACCACCGCGTCGTATTGAATTCCATATCAGAACCTTTCGTGCGTTTCCCGCCGGAGGCTAAAATCCATCTACCCAGTTTCGTTACTGATCTACGCACAAGTGACACTCAAGGTTACAGTCGAAGTGAAAATTTTTCTAGTATTTTGCAGCGCGGCGACAACACTATTGAACACTGTGCCCGCGTCCAGGTGATGCGTGGACTTAGAAATCGAGCAGTTCTTTCAGCGCCTTTACCACTCTGTCAGTCACCCGACCCTCCATAGATGGCCCAAACAAGTAACACGCGAGAGCAATGAGGACGAGTGCAAGGATCCAATGCCGTAGTGTCAAACGCAATACACTCCATAGAAAATTGCGGACCATATGCCCAAGAACGAGTAATTTGATTCCAAGTGATCTCAGCACCCAAGCCGCATCTCCATCCGACCATCTGGCCTTCGCCGACGAGGCCAGCCCAACATCCGCGCAACTTAGAACGAGTTCAGTGTATCCGACCTTCAGCACGCCCTTCGGAAGCAACATTCGAGAGCGAATCATACCGACTCTCCGACCATCCACATAAACCGGGGCTCCCTCGGCACTTCTGATTCGGTATCCCCCCTTCGCGGCCGTCGCGCGCGCGTGAACCGAGCGAACGGTAACATCAAACTGTACTTGAACGAGGCAAGATGGACCTTTACCAATTAAAATGGGCGTTGCCGTAATGGGAAACTCGCTCCCATCTTCGGGTCCCTTTCGAACGGTGAACATATCGTGAAAATCGGCATTGCGCATCGATGTGCCTACTCTCTCGATTTCTTCTTCTCGCTACGCTTGTAACTCAATCGTCCATCTGAAGCCTGGATATCGATTGTGTCCCCAGGTCCGATCTGACCCTTCAGGAGTAGTTCGCTTATTGGATCGGCGATATAGCGCTCAACGGACCGACGTAATTCTCGCGCTCCGTACACTGCATCAAATCCGAGTTCCCCTAAATACTGGTACGTTGATTCGTACATTCGCACTCCAATTTTCTTGTCCTGTAACCTGCGCCGGATGTCGTCAATAAACTGCCGAAGAATTTTTCGGACATCTTCCTGGCGAAGCGGAAAAAACGGAACGAAGGTATCAATCCTGTTAAGTAATTCCGTCCGGAAATGTTTCTGAAGCGCTTCCATTAAACGCCGAGAGGACTCTTCCTCCGAATCCTCCCTATCAAGTGAATCCGCCCCAATATTCGAAGTAAACAAAATAATCGCGTTCTTGAGCGATACTTCCCGACCTTTAGAGTCGGTCAAACGTCCTTCTTCAAGCATCGGTAACAAAATGTCGTATACCGACGGGTGCGCTTTTTCAATCTCGTCGAACAACACTATCGAATAAGGTGTATTCAACATGTAAACGTAGAGTGCACTGTCTTCTTCGTGACCCACATATCCCGGCGGAGCACCCAGTATACGTGCAACGGAGTTTTCTTCGACATATTCAGACATATCAAAGGTGTGTAGCAAGTCTGCGGAACCAAACACGAGTCCCGCGAGTTCTTTGGCGAGCTGAGTTTTGCCAACGCCGGTGGGCCCCATGAAAAACATTACAGCGTCCGGTCTGTCGGGCGAGCTCATTCCAATTTTCGACTTTTGAATCGGGGGCACGACCTGCGAAACCGCTCGTTCTTGACCAAGGATCCGCTGGTTGAGCAGTGCTTCGAGGTCCGTAAGCGTCGACCGCTCTTTGACGTTCAAATCGTCGAGCGAAATCGATGTCATGTCACTTACAACTTTTCGAACGTCATGGGGCGTGACCTTCCCTGCGATTCGTGGATCAATTGTTGCCTTCAGAGCGGTCGGGTTGGTTTCGGCCAAGACCATTTTCAGGTGAAATCGCGCACAGGCCTGATCAACGATATCGATGGCTTTGTCCGGTTGCTGACGTTTAGAAAGATACCGTTCGGACAATCGGATTGCGTGACTCATGGTGCCGGTTCCAATGCTCACGCCATGATGTCTTTCAAAGCTGTGCTGCATTTTCTTGAGTAGGGCGTGAGTGCTTTCCAGTGAGAGTCCTTCCACATTGACCGATTGAAAGCGACGCTCCAGTGCCGGATCTTTCGCGATAAACTTTCGATATTCCTCCGATGTGGTCGCTCCAATGCATCGCAGTTTACCACGGCCCAGAGCGGGTTTGAGCAAGTTTGCCATATCCAGCGAATCGCCATCGGTTGCCCCTGAGCCCATAATCAAATGAATCTCGTCAATAAACAATATCGTATCGCTCGAATTCTCAAGTTCTTCCAAAAGAGCCAGTATTTTCGATTCAAATGAGCCACGCAATTCGGTACCGGACATAAGTGCGGAAACGTTGAGTTCCAGAATTCGAGAGGCACCGAGCATCTCCGCCATATTCCCTTTTACAATATCGCAAGCAATGCCCTCTACAATCTTTGTTTTCCCGACACCCGGTTCCCCTGTGATTATGACGCTGCTTTTTTCTTTGCGCATCAAAATTTGAGCGATTTTGAACATCTCTTTGTCTCGACCCAGTGCCCTGGAAATTTCTTTGTTTCGAGCAGCTTGCGTTAAGTCAGCGAGAAATGAGTCCACAGCAATCGTTGGTTTGTCGGCATCTTCTGATGGTGTCTCGTCATCAACAGCTTGCTGAACAGTATCTGCAGACTGCGAAACGGAGTCATTCTTAAGCAAGAAGAAGCTTAGTTCCTTGACTATCTCTTTGCGGTCAACACCGCATGCGTCAATCGCGTCACAGACCTCGGACCCGTCTTGACTCGCGATTACCACGAGAAGATGGACAGGGGTCATAGGGCCTTTGCGATAGTGCTGGGCCAAACGTGCCGAATCGCGGACCATCCTTTGCGCGCGCGGAGTATAGTATACTTCGCCATCAGGACTCACCGGAGCCACACCTTGCCATTCCTCCTGTCTCATCTTGTTGAGTGAGGGGACCAGGAGCAGTACGTAGGTCTGAGCAAATGAATCAGGGAGCAATTCCGGGCGGGTTAACAGCGCTTCAAAAACGAATTCGACGCCGACATACGCGCGTCCACGACGCAGTGCCAGAATGGCTGCTTCGTCAAGAATTGCACGTGCGTCTGTCGCTACCGAATAATCCAATTCGTGCCTCCTGAATCCCAAATACTAAGGTGAATCGATCATTTGATTGGGCCTCAAACGACGAAACGATAGAGTAATACTATTAATTTTCGTATGTTCGCGTCAAGATTGACTGAAAGGCAATTTCGACGTGGATAACTAGCGAATTACTAATAGTTGGCTAATAGAATTTGGAACACTTTTTGTGAGGGATTCACGAAGCTATAACTGGCCCATAAGATGAATCCTGAATGGTAGTAAGGCCAATGGATTCCTAATTCATCGACACTTCCATCGCAAGAAGACGCTGTTCAAGTGAAGCGAACTGTTCATCGTGCTTTGCCAACTCAGCTTCGAGCCTGTCAATCTCGGCCTGCTGCTCATCAAGTTTGCCTCGTGTATCTTCAAGTTCCGTTTCCAGCTTCTGATTCAGTCCCTGAATCGCAGCAAGGGCCACGCCATCCAAGTCTTGAGAACTTATCGTACGGTTCGACTCGCCGTGCAGTCCGAAATCAGCATGGAAATCTTCGGCGTAGGGGTCGATGTGTTTAACCGAATCATCCTGATGCCTGTAGTTCCATTGTTCAATAGGAAGTGCTGTTACCTGCTCAAGGATATGCTCAGCATCAATGCGCGTGTAGTTCTCCTTCGACTCTTCTGCGGAAAGTACATTCCACGAGGTATCGCCATTACCCATACCCATACCCACGCCCGCGCCGATACCGGAATCCGTGATGAATCGAAGACCGCCATTTGTGTACCGTCAAGCAAAGTGGCATATATTGAGGAGTTTTGTTAAGACACAGTTTTCCGTCGTTTCAGGGGCTAGTTCCCTGAAATATTTCGGTCTGCATAGGGCAGGGTATACTGCTGTTCATGGGCAACTACGGAGGATTGCCTTATGGCACGCAATGTAGTGCTTCCTTATGAGAGTGAACATAAAATATATACATCTCTGGCATGGCGATGGTGCATGCGGGGACTGGACGGTACTAAACTAGACCAGGTGCATGACGGGTAAGGTGCCCGAAACCGGCTTCCCAATACCCTCACATCTGTCCCAAAACGAAATCCCCACATATGTACACTACTCAGGAGCGCTTCCTGCCTTATAGCGCGTTGTGAACCCGGAGGTTCCTGAAGGCTTATCGGCCTGGATGTCTGCTGGTGTGCTGGTGCCGATGCGTACGATGCCAGAGCTATTTCGGGTGACCGTAATCTGCTCGGCCGGGTCCACCAGGTTCGTGCCG
>JAYGCN010000269.1:0-1994 GCA_046583315.1 Candidatus Hydrogenedentota bacterium | reverse complement strand
GTCGATGAAAGGCAGTATCGGACACACTTTGGGTGCCGCAGGTGTCATTGAAACAGTATTGAGTCTTCCGGTTCTCTCCGAAAAAAGAGTTCCGCCTTCTGCCGGCTTCGAAAAACTGGGTGTTCCACACAACATGAATATCCCCACAAAAGCACAAACCTGCCCAGACCTCAGAAATATTCTATGCATGAAATCCGGTTTCGGCGGCGTAAATGCCACGCTTGTACTCGGCCGCGGAGAATCTGCATGAACACGATAGGCATCGCCGGATACGGCTTCTACGATAAAAAACGTATTGGCGGAAGCAACGGACGCTTGATATCCGGGTCGCCGTCTATCGATACGGTCAAGTGGCGCGACGTATCAGATTCCCCGTTTAAGCGATTTGGGCAACTTGACGCGCTTTCTAAAGCAGCCATGATTGCGACAGAAATGATCGGCCTGGACCAATTCCCCACCGCTGAACACAAATTGACGGTCGGCATTTCCCTGGGCACACAGGAAGGGTGCCTCGGCACCGACATCGACTTTCGCGCCAGCGCGCTGGAACGTGAAATTGCCAACCCGCGACTCTTCGCCTACACACTCCCGAGCACGATTTGTGGTGATATCGCGATTCGTTATGGTTTATGTGGACCTAACGCGTGTTTCCAATATGGTCCGCGTAGTGGCTCCTTCGCATTGGAGGAAGGATACCACCTTATCGAAAGTGGGGAGGCCGACGCCTGCCTCTGTATTGAGGTCGACGCATTGTTTTCAAAATCTGCTCAAACGGCGACCGCACACGATATGCTGCCGGACGAGCATTCTTTTTCAGCCTACGCCATTCTACTCGCGAGAAATTCTGGAGCATCCACACCATTACTGTGTACGATCAGCGCGACCAATGGAACGTATTGCGTGGGTGATTCGAATACTTCGTTGAAAGAACTGTGCGCATGGATGGAATCGATAGACGGGCAAACCCCCATGCTGAAACTTGGTCGCGAAAACGATCCAATTTAGTCTATGATACTATACTGACGACATGATAAATGAGGTTGTAAAGGGGCACATTTCATGGAAGCGTTGAAGCATACATTGAAAGAAGGCATCATCAAATGGCTGGATTTCGACGATCTGACGCCTGAGGAAATCGAGTCTGACGCCCCTTTGTTTGATGAAGGGTTGGGACTCGACTCCATCGACGCTCTAGAACTGGTGGTCATGCTCCAAGAAAATTACGGAATCGAAATTACGGATATCTCGGAAGGAAAGAAAATCTTTGCATCTGTTTCCGTATTGGCGCAGTATGTGGATGAGCATCGTCAGAAATGACCGCATCGAATGTCGTTATTACGGGGATGGGCATCGTCTCGTGTATCGGTTGGTCGCCTAAGGAAGTATACGACTCCATCCGCCTCAATAAACGAGGGTTTCGGCCTATATCCTGTCTCGAATCGCCAGTCTATCGTGGAATTCTCGCTGGAGAAGTTGATGGTGACCCCGCGGCCCGTAGCGGGCTCGCGCGCGGTTCACGTTCCGATCCTCTTGCCGTCTATGCCGCACGGCAGGCCTTCGACAATGCAAACTTGTCGGAACTTCTTGAAGACGATCGAGCTGAAGTCGGTGTCGTATTGGGAATTACCACCGGCGGGCTGTCTACAACCGAAGTATATCTCGAGAGTCTTCTGAAACAAGGCACGGCGGATATCGAACTCATGCGGTTTCATGAATGCTCCACCTCCGCCGCCACCATCGCCCACCAACTCGAATTGTTCGGTGTACAGACCAGCGTCTCCAACGCCTGCGCTTCTGGTGCAAATGCTTTGGCTCTGGCTCGGGATTATATCCAATCCGGCGAAGCTGAGATCGTGCTTGCCGGAGGTGTAGATTCATTGACGCGATTGACGGTAAATGGTTTTAATTCGCTACTGGTTTACGATGCGCAGGGTTGTCGTCCATTCGATAAGGATCGTGCAGGAATGACCATTGGGGAGATCGGAAGAGCGTCG
>JAYGCN010000207.1:0-9040 GCA_046583315.1 Candidatus Hydrogenedentota bacterium | reverse complement strand
AACCGGGAAATACTTCGTATTTCCAATTGATTCTTCTTTGCTTCTTTCTTCTTTTCCAAGAAGAAAGAAGAGCGCTTAGAACAAGTCGCCCTGGCTTGGGGCGTGGATGATGCAGCCTTCGCCTTCGTGGCTGGCGGAGTTGACCTCACTTGAGACGGGGTAGGCTTCGATGAGTTCGGGGTCGCTGGGGTTGAGCAGCGGTGTGAGGTGGTCGGGATCGTGTTGATTGGGATCGAGCCAGGTGTCTTCGGCCTCTTCGGACAGGATGACGGGCATGCGGTCGTGGATGGGTTTCATAGTCACGTTGGGACGCGTGGTGATAATGGTGAAGGAGTGCAGGATGGTGCCGTCTTGTTGATCCCAACGATCCCAGAGTCCGGCGAAGACCATGGGGCTTTCGTCTTTGTTGTGAATGAAATACGGAATCTTCGTGTTCTTGGCGCCCTTTTTCCATTCATAGAATCCCGTCGCGGGCACGAGGCAACGGTGCCGTTTGAAAGGCGTGCGGAAACTGGGTTTCGTGGCAACAGTTTCTGCACGGGCGTTGAACAGTGGCTTCGTGCCGATTTCTTTGGACCAATGCGGCACGAGTCCCCAGCGCATGGCATCAAGGTGATCGCCTTCATCATCGCGAAAGATGACGGGCACGGATTGGGTCGGCGCGATGTTGTAACACGGCACAACTCCGGCCTCATCTTCGCCGAAAAATTTGTATCGACTGAAGAGGCTTTGCAAGGCTGGCGTTTGAGCAAATCGACCACACATGATGCAACAATAATCCTTTTTGGTGAGTAAAGGCAATCCGGCGTCGCGCATTGTAATGCACGAATGTCTCGCGTATGATGCCTGACTCACCAAGGAGACTGACCGATCGATCCCACGACCCGCAAAACCGTTCCGACCATGTTATTGGGTGCTGGCTCGCTCGCCACGATGGCCGCGATGGCCCATGGGCTGGGTGACGATCTCCATTGGTCGTGCATCGTGTTTGTGCGCATCGTATCAACCTTTATCCTGGCGATGATTGCGGCGCGGTTCATGAAGATCAAACCGATTTTTCTTGGCCCTCCTGCCTTGTGGTCCCGCAGTTTTTTCGGCACGGTGGCGATCATTTGCAATTTCTATGCGCTGACTCATCTGTCTGTAACGGATGCCATGACGCTGCTCAAGACGAGTCCGGTCTGGGTGAGCATCATCGTGGCGGTACTGAACAAGAAGACGCACACCACGGAGATCTGGATAGCGACGGCGGTCGGATTCGCTGGTGTCCTGCTGATGGAGCAGCCGAAATTCGAAGCGCATCTCTTGCCGATTCTTGTGGCGATGTGTTCGGCATTCTTTATCGCGTCCGCACAGGTCAGCATGGGTTTTCTTTGCGGCGTACCCACGATGGCCATCGTGATTCACTTTTCGGGATGCGCGTCAGTGACGAGTCTGATGGTATTTTTGCTATTGGGGAGCGGCTCCGTCACGCAATCCGGATTTGCGACCGCGGCACCGTGGTTGGCGGCGATGGCCTTGTTTGGGACGCTTGGACAAATCTGTATCACGTCCGCGTTTCGTTCGGGCAACCCGATGCTGATGGCGTTGGTTGGGCTTACGTCGATTCCGCTGGCGGCGACTTACGATTATCTTTTCTGGGATCGCACGCTGGGCTGGATAGAACTTGCGGGCATAGGACTTATTGCCATTTCGATCATGCTGTGCTCTCGGGAAACAATGAAAGCCGCACGAACGACCAACTAGGCGCGGAGCTCCGCAACGAATCGGCTACTCATTGTCGGACTTGGTGGAGGGTTCGACCTTCTTCGATTCCGGTTTCGGAGTACGGCCTTTCGGGGCCAGCGCGGATCCTTTGGGCTTGGTCACTTTGCCGAGTTCCGATTTGGACCCATCGGCTTTGGGCGGATTTTTCATCGGGGCAGGCGGTTTGCAGATGGAGCAGGAGTAGTATTTCCCCTTGATGACTGCGGCACCATTGAGGGTGGTCTTGTCGCGCTTCGTTTTGACCACGAGAGGACAGGATGACAGGTGAAAACGGCGGTTACCTTTCAGGATTACGAATGAGTCGACAATCTTTTTTTCTTTCTCGGCTTTTACTTCATCGTTGATGATGGGATTACCGTCTTCGTCCAATTCAATTACGTCTTCTTTTTCGCCATCCGGATCGAGAAAGCCTTCTGCATCTTCGAGTTCCTCTGTCGTATTGACTCTGGGCTTGGGTCTGTCACGCAACACGATGATTGGAGGCAGGTCTTTGACATCGCTATTGTCGAAGGTGATAACTTCCCTTTTATCCGCAGAAGATTCTTGTGCAAAGGCATCGTTAAACCATGGAGACCCCAGAGCGCAGACCAGAAAGGCGACAATGCCAGCGCGTGTGGTGGACATCGGAAAACTAGCATTGATCATTAATGTTTCCCCCGAAACTCGCCGACTGGATGGTGCGAATCGACTCAGAAATCAAAATACTCGACTGCATTGTTATAGCATATATCGCGTACCAAAGGCCCGACAAGCTCGAAATCGCCTGAGATCAAGCCTTTTTCGATGTCTCGCCCCAGCATGCCGCACAGCAGACGACGGAAATATTCGTGGCGCGGAAAACTCAGGAATGAGCGGCTGTCCGTGAGCATGCCCACGAAACGACTGAGCAGACCGTTCTGCGACAGCGAATTAATCTGCTGTTCCATGCCGTCTTTCTGGTCCATGAACCACCATCCGGAGCCGTGCTGCATTTTTCCGGGTGTGACACCGTCGTTGAAGGCACCGAGGATGGATACGAGCAGGTCGTTGTCACGCGGATTGATGTTGTACACGATGGTCTTGGCGAGGTGACCATCGCTGTTCAGACGATCAAACAGGCTTGCCATGGGTGTCGCGTAGGTGTGGTCGCCAATGGTGTCGAAGCCGGTGTCGGGTCCGAGTTGGGCAAACATTTTCGCGTTGGTATTGCGCATGGCCCCGACGTGGTATTGTTGCGTCCAGCCTTTTTCGGAATCCATCACGCCCCACTCGTAGAGCATGGCGGATCGGAACTGATTCGTTTCGGTCGCATTGGCGCTCACGCCTGACCGGGCATCCTCAAAATAGCGTCGCACGTCAGCCTCGCGATACGGCTCCGCGTAGAAGGTGTCGATGCCGTGATCGGATAGTCGGCAACCCGCAGCATGGAAAAAGTCGTGTCGATTTCTCAATGCCTCCATGTAGGAGTCCCAGTTCCTGATGGTGATGTCGGTGGCTTCCGAAAGATCATCGAGCCATGCGTTGAAGGTCTGGGACGTTTCGATGGCCATGCCTTTGTCCGGTCGCCATGCGGGCAACATGCGCACGGAAGCATTGTCCTCTTCCGCGAGCGCGACGTGATGCTCAAGCGAGTGGATCGGGTCGTCGGTGGTGCAGATGATTTCTACCTTGGATTGCGCCAGGAGACCGCGGGCGGAAAATTCCGGGGAAGCCAGTTTCTCGTTGCAGGTATTCCAGATGGCCTCGGCGGTGTCCCCATTGAGCAATTCGTCGATGCCGAAGATGCGCTTGAGTTCGAGATGGGTCCAGGGATAGAGCTGGTTGCGCAGGAGTTTTGGTACGGTCTCCGCCCAGGCCTGAAATTTTTCGCGTCCGGTCGCATTGCCGGTGCAGAGGCTTTCGTCGACCCCGTTGGCACGCATGGCTCTCCACTTATAGTGGTCTCCTGCCAGCCAGATTTCCGCGAGATCGGCGAACTGATGGTCGGAGGCGACCTGCTCCGGGGAAAGGTGATTGTGATAATCAATAATGGGCAATTCTTTGGCCCATTCGTTATAGAGGGTCTCTGCAGAATCGGTATCCAGCAAAAAATTATCGTTTATATAAGACATGCGTTCCTCAATTAATGCGTCGTTTTTCGCCCAGAATCCTACTACGGTACCAACTTTGCACCACCAAGATCGATTCGTTATTATCAGGAGATCATTCATAAACTGATTGGAGACCTCATGAACGCACCTGAAGCACCGCCCATCATCCCCGCTGCCACGATATTATTGTGCAATGATCGCCCCGAGGGAATTGAGACCTTTATGGTCGTGCGACATCATCAAATTGACTTCGCGTCGGGCGCACTCGTGTTTCCGGGTGGCAAAGTAACGCCGGAGGACGGATCGCCGGAAATTGAGGCGTTGTGCGATGGTCTGGATACGGTTCCGGAGGGACATTTGTCGTTCATGGTGGGTGCGATTCGGGAAGCCTTTGAGGAAAGCGGTGTCTTGCTTGCTCGTCAGGGGGGATCGTCGGAGCTGATTGGTCGGGAGGCCTTGGAGCCGCTGGATGTACACCGCGATCCACTTGCAAAGGGAGAATTGCCTCTGCTGACGTTCTTGACCGAGCACAATCTTCGTCTGGCATTGGACACGTTAAGGCGGTACGCGCATTGGATCACTCCGACCTTTATGCCAAAACGATTTGATACGCATTTTTATATTGCTGACGCGCCGGAGGGTCAGATTGCGCAGCATGACGGCTCGGAATCGGTGGATTCGGTTTGGATTACGGCAAAGCAACTGCTGAAGGAAGCGGATGAGGGGAAGTGGACGGTGATATTCCCGACGCGCTGCAATATCGAGATGCTAGCGCAGCATAAAACGATAGATGATTTTCGGATTTGGGCTGAGGGACATGGAATTACCGAATGTTTGCCGTGGATTGATCAGCGGGATGACGGGCCGTATTTGTGTATACCCAAAGACTCGGGCTATCCAACGACGGAAGAAAAGGCGAGCCCCAAAATGGTCGCGCAACCCAAGAGTTTTCCGAAAGAATGAGCATGCTTCGATTCGGTATCTTCGCAGGATTATTGACCGTCGCCTTTGGTGTATTCGCTGAACGCCCGAACGTGATTCTGGTGATGACAGACGATCAGGGTTATGGGGATTTCGGGGCGACGGGCAATGAACTCATTCGAACGCCGCATCTGGAAGCGATGGCGAAACGTAGCGCGACGATGACGACGTTTTATGTGAGTCCGGTGTGCTCCCCCACGCGCGCGTGTTTGATGACGGGCCGGTATAACTACCGCACGCGGGTAATTGATACATGGCTGGGGCGTTCAATGATGGAGCCGGATGAAGTGACGGTCGCGGAAGTATTACGGGATGCGGGTTATGCAACGGGTATCTTTGGCAAGTGGCATCTGGGCGATTCGTATCCGATGCGCGCGATTGATCAGGGATTTGAGGAGGCATTGGTGCATCGTGGAGGGGGTCTCGGTCAACCGGCTGATCACCCGGACAATGATCGCCGTTACACGAACCCGATTCTTTACCACAATGGGCGTGCAGTTCAGACGAAAGGGTATTGCACGGATGTGTATTTTGATGCTGCGAAGACGTTTATCAGGACTAAAGCGAATGCGGGGGAACCGTTTTTTGCTTATATCGCGATGAACGCGCCGCACGGCCCGTTTCATGATGTGCCGGAGGGATTGCGCGAGACCTATACGACGGTTCCTCTGGAGACGCTGTCGAAAAAGCCCATTTCGAAAAAGCGTCTTGCTGCTGAGAAGGACAAGTTGGAGCGCATCGCGGCGATGATTACAAATGTTGATGATAACATGGGCGAATTGTTCTCGTTTCTCTATGATGAAGAACTGACCGAGAATACGTTGGTTATTTTCTTGACGGATAACGGACCGAATACCGACCGTTATGCCGGACCGTTTCGTGGAAAGAAGTCGGATGTGTATGACGGTGGTGTGCGTACACCAGTCTGGTTTCAGTGGCCAGCGCGATTGGATGCGGGGACTTCGAGTGATGCCCTTTCGGCGCACATTGATTTGATGCCGACGATTCTTGACGCATGCGAGGTGGATGCGCCGAAAAAGGTGTCGATGGATGGTCGCAGTCTGTTGCCGCTACTGGAAGGTACGGATCAAGCGTGGTCGGATCGCACGATCACCTTGCAGACGCATCGTGGTACGCAGCCGACGCGTTATCATCATTTCATGACCCGGGATGCCCGCTGGAAACTGGTGCATCCGAGCGGATTCGGGCGATATGAATTTGAGGGTGAGCCAAACTTCGAGTTGTATGACCTGGAGAAGGATCCGGGCGAGCAAGACAATGTAGCAGAGGCCAATCCCAATA
This sequence comes from Candidatus Hydrogenedentota bacterium, assembly GCA_046583315.1. Lineage (GTDB taxonomy): Bacteria > Hydrogenedentota > Hydrogenedentia > Hydrogenedentales > DTSJ01. The sequence goes on along the minus strand of JAYGCN010000207.1, from coordinate 2,921 downwards.
TTGTCGCACGACTAAAGAAGGAGTATGACGCGTGGTTTGACGATGTGTCATCGACGCGACCGGATAATTACGCGCCGCCGGTGATTCAGATCGGCACACCACACGAAAACCCGACATCGCTAACACGGCAAGACTGGATCTCGGAGAACTGGGGTCAGGACGCAACTGGGCATTGGAATGCGGACTTCGTCGAAGAGAGTCGGTATTCGGTAACGGTTTACCTCTATCCCACGAACAAGGCGGGCACGGTGACGTTGACGATTGGCGAGGAGACGTTCACGGAAGAGGTGGGTGCGCATGCACGCGAGGCGAAATTTAATCGCGTCCGAATCCCAGCGGGACGCCATCGAATCCAGGCTGTTGCAGACTACGGGTCCCGCGCGGCGCATGCGAATCAACTTGCGTTCAACAAGCTTTAGGGCAAGGTCTATTCTCGAAAAATTCCCTGTAAACCTGTATAGTTTGGCCCACCATGGTTTTTAGTTCACCCATTTTCATGTACGCGTTTCTACCGGCATTGTTGCTGACATATTTCGGGTTGCGTCTTGAATTTCGGAACACGTGCCAGCTCCTGAGTAGCCTTTTGTTCTACGCGTGGGGTGAAGGCCTGTTCATCTTGCTGATGCTGGTGTCAGTGTCGGTGAACTACGTGCTGGGCCTCGTGGTCGACAAATTTCGCGGAGTCGCCAGGGCGAAATGGATCGTTGCTTTGGCGTGCGTCATTAATCTGTCGTTTCTGGGATGGTACAAATACGCCAATTTCGCGGTACACAATGTAAATCGCTTGCTTTCCGTAGTTGGTCTCGGTGCCATCGAGCTTGATCCGGTTCATCTGCCCATCGGGATATCATTTTTTACGTTTCAGGCTCTGTCGTACATCATCGACGTCTATCGCGGGGAGGCAAAGGCACAGAGGAATCCGCTTCGGGTGGCATTGTACATCGCACTGTTTCCACAGTTGATTGCGGGGCCGATTGTTCGCTTTCGGGATGTCGCTGAGCAGATTGTCGATCGCGTCACATCGGCAAGCCTGTTCGTGTCTGGAATACACCGCTTCACCATCGGTCTCGGGAAAAAACTGCTGATTGCAAACGCGTTGGCGGTACCGGCCGATCAGATTTTTGCGATTCCGTCCCACGAACTCACCTTTGGTCTTGCGTGGTTTGGAGTGCTCTGTTTTACGCTCCAGATCTATTTTGACTTTTAGGGATATTCAGACATGGCGATAGGATTGGGTCGCATGTTCGGATTTCGATTCCTGGAGAATTTTAATTATCCGTACATCTCAAAATCGATGGCTGAGTTCTGGCGGCGTTGGCACATATCGCTATCGTCGTGGTTTCGGGATTATCTCTACATTCCGTTGGGCGGCAATCGCGGTTCGCTGTTCAACACCTATCGCAATCTGTTTATCGTGTTCTTCGTCACGGGGCTGTGGCATGGCGCGAGTTGGAATTTCATCGTCTGGGGAATGTACCACGGGGCCTTTCTCGTGATGGAACGACTCAGCAAAGGGCGGTTGCCGTTTGTGGTCCCACGATTTGTACGCCACGCCTACGTCGTTCTCGCCGTAATGATTGGATGGGTATTTTTTCGTGCCGAATCGTTGACGCATGCGCTGAATATGTTGACCGTGATGGCGGGACTTGGCAAAGGCGAAGAGGGGGTCTACTATCTGGGCGTGTATCTATACCCTTATCTGCTTACAGCGTTGGCGGCAGGCGTTATTGGCGCGATGCCGTGGCTTCCGGCGGTGAATCGTCTGACTGAGTCCCGTTCAGGCGCAACGAAAACCGTTGCCGAGGGCGGATTCGGAATTGCTCGTATGGCGTGTCTCGCCGTGGTGCTCATCGCCTGTGCGATGGTGCTGTCTACGCAAACCCACAACCCGTTTATTTATTTCCGGTTTTAGATGATGACTCGTTTTCTCAACATAACGACGATTGTACTTTTCGCGGCGATGCTCTGGTTGCCGGTATTGGACAACGCGCTGGATATTGATCCGGGTCGAAAAGTAAATGAACAACGCGCAATCGCCACGATGGAAAAGCTTGAGGAGGCGCATCCGGGATTTCTGAACCTGCCCACACGGATCGAAACGTTTTTTAACGATCGATTTGGCATGCGTAATTCGTTGATTCATTGGCATAACTTCATTCGCGTGTTCGGATTTCGTATCGGACCGGGCGGGATTTACGATATTCCGGATGCGGTGGGTGGTGAAGCGAGTCGCAGGAGTTCCAGCAACGTCGTAGTGGGTCAGGACGGATGGTTGTTTTTTGCTGGATACGACAATCGCGTTCTCGCGGATCACCGGGGCATCGTTTCGTTTAGCGAGGATGAGTTGATGCGTTGGAAGATTCGTCTGCTCGAGCGACGTAATTATTTACGGAAACGTGGCATTGAGTATGTATTCGTGATGGCTCCGGACAAGCATAGTATCTATCCGGAGTTTCTGCCTGTTCATGTGAATCAGGTTTCGGATCAGTCGCGCGCCGATCAGTTGGTGGCGTATCTTCAATCGGAAACGGATCTGAATATCGTGGATCCACGGCCGGCATTGCTTGAAGCCAAGAAGAGCGAACGCATTTACCACAAAACAGACACGCACTGGAACGCTCTGGGCGCACATGTTGCCTATACAGAAATTATGGATGCGCTGCGCCCGGCGTTTCCACAGTTGCAGGCCAGGCCGCGTTCGGATTATGAATTGACGAGTCGCGTAACAGATGGTCGGGACATGGCGGGATTTCTGGCGCTGACGTTTTCCTTTGAGGAGAACTATATTGAACTTGAGCCGCTGATTCCCGGGGTCGCCGAAGAATCAACGAAGAATATGCTGATTCAGAATCCGAAGCGTCCAAAGTTTTTTCATCCCATCGCGTATGAAACAGGAAATCCAGATCTGCCCCGGGCATTGT
>JAYGCN010000187.1:0-29740 GCA_046583315.1 Candidatus Hydrogenedentota bacterium | reverse complement strand
ATCGGCCGGTCACTGTTTTTCCGTCATATTCACCGCCCTGCCACGAAATAATCGCGGAACCGAATGCGGGATTGCCGGGAAGTACGCCCGGAACGACGCGCCCCGACCCTTCGCCGGGATCGTCCCTGAATGGCCGCCAGGAAATTCCCTGCGAGCCTCCCAACAGGAATTTCCGCGGGTTCTGTACGACGGAGGCCTGTCCAGCAACGGGGAATATGTAGGTGATGTCGAGGAGTATCGGTGTCGAAGAGATATTCTTGATGCCGATAAAGGAGGCATTGCCGCTCGCAGGCCCATTGGCACCCATGTTGCCACCGTCATCGGCGAAAAAAGGTACGGCCAAGGTATGGGAGCCGCACAGGGGTGCAATGCCGAATAGTCCGATAAGTATAAATAGGGTCGCGCGCATAAATCGCCTCTGCTTCGTCTACACGGATCATACCACGACCTTTGCCAGTGGTCAATCCGGATTAACCAGGTCCAACGAAACCGAGTTCAGGCAATAGCGTAGTCCGGTTGGGGCGGGACCATCGGGGAAGACGTGCCCCAGGTGTCCTTGGCAACGGCTACACACCACTTCGGTCCGAAGCATGCCGTGCGAGTTGTCATCAATTTCGGTGATGGCCTCTTGATTGACCGGCGAAAAAAAGCTGGGCCAACCGGTACCGGATTCAAATTTCGTTTCCGACTGGAAGAGCCGTTGTCCACACCCCGCGCAGGCGTAGGTGCCATCGCTTTTGGTCTCGCAGTATTTTCCGGCGAAGGCGGGTTCGGTGCCCTTGTTTCGGAGCACTCGAAATTGTTCTGAGTCCAGTTTTGCTTCCCAACCGGCTTCGTCTTCGGGTATGGTTTCATCGGACATGGAACACCTCCTACTCTTTGGGTTCACGCGGGAACGGTTTGCGTGGCATCAGGTCGTCGCGCATGGCGGCGTGGTAAACGAATGAAGCCATCACGACGGCGGATTGAATCAAATCGTCTCGATGAAGGCGATCATACACGTCAAGGTGCGAATGGTGCGTACGCGGAAAGTATTCGAGCTGGTCTTGAATGAATTGGAAGCCGGGTAGTCCGACCGAATCAAACGCGACGTGGTCTGTCGAGCCTGTATTGCGAAGTGAGGTCGTCGTCATGCCCAGATCCTCGAAAGGGGCCATCCATGCGTCGAATATTGGTTTCACGGCCGCGTTTTCCTGGCAGTAGACGCCGCGAATCTTTCCGCTTCCGTTGTCCAGGTTGAAATAGACTGAAAGGCGATCGTGTTCCTTCGTGGTGGAAATTGGCCACATCTTTTTTTGCAACCAGGAAGGCAGCTTAAGTTCTTCTTCGTCGGTGACTGGCGGTCGGGTGGCGAAATGATTCTTGACGTAGGCGCGTGAACCCAGCAACCCCTGCTCTTCACCGGTCCACAGTGCGACACGGATTGTTCGCTTCGGTTTTACGCCGATGGCTTTCAGAATACGGACGGCTTCCATCGCAACCGCGACGCCGGAAGCGTTGTCGGTGGCCCCGGTGCCTGTGTGCCATGAATCGAGATGTCCGCCGAGCATTACGACTTCGTTTTTCTTCGACGTACCGGAAATTTCAGCGATGGTATTGTAGGCGACCGGGTCTTCCTCGTGAAAATTGGAATTGACATCGATGCGCATCTCGACGGGTATTTCGTCTTTCACGAAACGGGTAAGGCGATTGTAGTGCTCGGTGATCATGGAGAGCTGGAGCGGCCCGGGATCATCGCCGGCTTCGTAGGAGCGATTGCCAGTCACGCGAATCACGCCGGCATCCCGCGAACTCAATTCGACCAGTGCCAACACCTTCTCGTCAATCCAGAATTGCCTGAGTTTGTCACGAAAGGGGAGATTTTTCTTGTACTCCTCAAGCCGGGACGCTTGTTTTGCGGCGGGAATGGGAAATTCTTCCAATTCGCATAAATCTTCGATCGTATAGCGATCGACGATGGTGTCTTCGTCATCAACCCCCGGTTTGCGCGGCGCACTGACGAGGACAATCTTGCCTTCGAGTTTTCCGCGATATTCCTCGAAGTCCTCTTCTTCTTTGATTGTCGCTCGCACGACTTCGCCCTGCACGGGGCCATCGGTACCGGGTGTCCATGCCTTGGGTAGCGCATACAGGGGAATGCTGATCGGTTCGATCAATTGAATGTCCGCGCGAGAGAAGGACCAGCCGCGCCCGAACTCCCCCCAATTCTCCGTTTCAGCATTTTTGAGTCCGTAGTCTTCGAGTTTCTGGCGGGTCCATTTACTGGCCTCGCGTTGCTGGGGTGAGTTGGTGATGCGCGGACCGATGGTATCGGTGAGATGCTTGATAGTATCCATAATTTCGGAACGATGGAAACCCTCATCGCGAATTTGATTCACGACATCCCAATCGACGGGTTCTTCGGCGTGGATCGCGAGAGACGTGATGCACACGGTAACGGACAGCAACAGGCAGGAGGTCGCCTTCATGAAATTCTCCTTCTATATATGTGGATAAGAGCGTAACGCGTCCGAGTATAGGGCTTATACCGTGATGGAATCAATCGACTTGCTGGTCAGGGTGTAATGATGTATTCTGATCGCTTATCGATGAGACGATTTATTCCGATACTACGTCGAGGAGATTCCTGATGAAACGTTTGGCTTGTTTTTGTTTGGTTGCTGTGGCCGGTTTTCCGGCGCTTGCTGTAGCGGCTGATCCCATACGCGTGACGGGTGGGGAAATTTCCGGGACGATTGATGACGGCGTGCGCGCGTACAAAGGAATTCCCTTTGCAGCACCGCCCGTTGGTGAATTGCGTTGGCAGCCACCGCAGGCGGTCATTCCGTGGGCGGGCGTGAAGGAGTGTTCTGAATTCTCAGAGATATGTCCGCAGCCGGGGTATCCTGATGGATCATTTTACAAAAGGCCCGCCGTGCCCATGAATGAGGATTGCCTTTATCTGAACGTATGGACCGATGCCGAGAAGGTGAAAGAAAAACGTCCTGTGATGGTTTGGTTTCATGGCGGGGCTCTCACGCGTGGTACTGGATCGATCCCAACCTACAACGGGGCGAATTTGGCCAAGAAGGGTGTCGTGCTGGTCACGGTGAATTACCGTCTGGGGCCGCTGGGGTATTTAGCGCATCCTGAATTGACGGAAGAATCTGCACAGGGGTCTTCGGGTAACTACGGCGTGCTCGATCAGGTTGCCGCTCTTCGCTGGGTGAATCGCAACATCGAATTATTTGGTGGCGACCCGGATAACGTGACTATATTTGGTGAGTCGGCGGGTTCTTGGAGTGTACATGCTCTGCTGGCGACGCCGTTGTCGAAAGGACTCGTGCATCGGGCTATCGGCGAAAGCGGTGCCACCTTTGGTTGGGATTTCTATCTTGCGGACAAGAGCAAGACGGGCAGTGTTTCCGGTGAGGAAGTAGGGCTTGCTTTCATGAAGGCCCTTGGTGTCGAAACGTTGGCCGAAATGCGCGCGCTCCCGTCGGAGAAAATTGTGGAAGTGTTCGAGAAGAATCCGGAAGGGCGAAAATTCCGAACGCGTCCGGTCGTGGATGGCTGGGTATTTCCAGAAGAGACGGAGAACATATTCTACAGCGGACGCCAACACGACGTGCCGGTGATGGTCGGGTTCAACGCGAAAGAAATGTCTACATTGAGCAATCCCGCAACGCTTCCCAAGGAAATGGGTGATTACCGCGCGCGCATTACGACACAATACGGAGCGAATGCGGATGGATTTCATGCTGTGTACCCGGCATCCACTATCGAGGAAGCATCCGATGCGTATCTGCGTTCTCAGGGCGACACTTTTTTTGGTTTGCAGATGCGGGGTTGGGCACGCGCGACGGAACGGTTGGATTCCAACGCGTACCTTTATTACTTCACACGTGTACCGCCGCTACCGCAGAGTGAGTACACGGGCGCGTATCATGCTGCGGAAATCGCGTATGCCTTTAACAACAACGGCAAGTCGAACGACTATACGACAGAGATTGATCTCCGCTTGGCCGATCAGATTTCGGATTACTGGGTGAACTTCGCCACGAACGGCGATCCGAATGGCAAGGGGCTTCCGAAGTGGTTGCCGTATTCAACGCATAACGGCGACTATATGGAGCTGGGTGATACGCCCAAGGCGGGTCAGCATGTGCTGAAAGAACAGTTGGACTTTCTGGAGAAGGCGTTGGTGCGCTAGCGAGGCAGGCTATTCAGGATGACCTGGGCGAGCTCTTGCACGTAGGCCCTGATGTCATTGTCATACGAAGAGTTGACCTGAATGCACACGGCGATTTCGTGGCGCGGAAAATAGATGAGGTTGGTCTCGAATCCGGGATAGCTTCCGGTGTGTCCGTAGGCCTCGCCGGCAGTCGTCTCGTAGATGTAGACGCCTAGCCCGTATTCCGAATTGCGATCGGAGCCACGATATCCTGAGGCCAATAGATCTTCAAGATACGGCCTATCGAAAAGGTCTTCCTGATAGAGGCCTTTGGCCCAACGCACCAGATCGTGCGGATTACTTATCAATGCCGAGCTGACCCATCGCGGAGTATTCGACTGCGAATGGTCTCCCGCATATCCCGTCGCGATGGCATCGGGATATTCAGAAGATACATGGGAAGTACGGCTAAGGTCTCTTGGGCCGATCAATCTCTGCTCAAGCAACTCTTCTATGGACTGACCGCTAATGCGTTCCAGTACGATGCCCGCGAGCAGATAGCCCATTCGCGAGTGATTGAATCCCGCGCCAGGGCGAAATTCAGATTCCAAACCGTTGGCGGTGCCGGTCCACGATTCGGACATCATCAGCAGGCGGGTGGAATCGTTCACCTGATTTGCCGGCTGAATCGATTCGTTTTCCTGGCTGACATCGCGAAGTCCGCTTGTATGCGTAAGTAAATGACGCATGGTGATTCGCCCGGCGTTCGGAATCTCCAGGAACCAGGCATCCTGGCCTCGGGTATCGAGATAGTTTTGGACCGGGCGATCAAGATCGAGTCGCTCGTCGTGTACCAACGCCAACGCAAGGGCGGCGACGAAAGTCATGCCCACGTCTCCGATGTATTGCTGCGTGGAGGGATGCATGAGGATTTTTTTGTCGCGATCCGCGTAGCCTGTGGCGACTGCGATGATGGTGTCGTCCGGCAACAACACGGCCGCTGTGGCCCCCGGAAATTTGTGCTCGCGTTGGAGATCGTCCAGCGTATTCTGAAAGCGTTTGGTCAGGGTTTCGGAGGAGGGAGTCGTGTGAGGCAGAAAGGTGCAACCGCTTCCTGAAACGACGAGTATCAGGGCGACAAGACTCACCAAACATCGGCTCTTTGTGATTGCGCGTGACATGATGGCTCCCAGTATATCGCGTTTCAGTTGCATTTGCATTAAGACCTTCAAAAAATGCTTGTGGTGTCGTAAAGAGAACCAGTACACTGTCCGTTGCCCTGTAGATGGGGTATGGACTACGAAATGGAAGGAGATATTCACATGTTTAAGCAATTTTCACGGATACTTGCGGCGACCACGGCCCTGTTGGTGTGTGGTGTTGCACTGGCTCAGGATGCTCCGCGCATCTTGTTTTTGAGTAAATCGTCGGGTTTTCAACACAGTGTAATAAAACCAAATGACAGCGGCAGTAATCATGTGGCCGATGTGTTGCAGGAATTGGCGGATACGGCTGGCGCAGAACTGACCTCCACGAAAGATGCCAGCATGATCAATGCAAAGACGCTGGAAAATTTCGACCTGGTCATTTTCTACACAACGTTGAATCTGACCGAAGAGGGTTCGGATGGCAATCCACCTATGGCGGAAAGCGGAATTCAGGATTTGAAGGATTGGATTGCGAAGGGCGGTGGTTTCATGGGGTATCACTGCGCGAGTGATACGTTTCATGGCAAGGGCGATGAGGTGACACCCTATATCGAGATGCTTGGCGGGGAATTCCGTGGTCACGGCAAACAGTTTCGCGGCACAGTGAAGGTTGTGGATGAGAGCCATCCTGCCGCGGCGGCCACGCCCCAGGATTGGAGCACGCTGGATGAATGGTACGTGTTCAAGAACCTCAACAAAGACAAGATTCATGTAATCGCTACGCTGGATGCGGGTCGGGAACGCGAACGCCAAAAAATGTATGACACGCCGAACTATGCGATCACCTGGGTGAGCACCCTGGGTGAAGGCCGCATTTATTTCAATGCACAGGGGCATCGTGAAGACGTGTGGCTGGATGATGATTTCCAGCAGACCGTCATCGCGGCGGCAACGTGGGCGATGGGGGAAGGCCCGGCTCAGGCGGACCCGAATTATGAAGAGGTCATGAAGGACTGATTCAAGAAACTCGAATTGACTAGCATATACGAGGCATCGTCACGGTTGGCGATGCCTCTTTTTTTGACCGTATGCCCTCCCCCGCTCCGAGTTGTAGTGGTATGCATAAACAGGTACACTCGCAACACCTTTTCTAAGATGCTTTAGGGGTGATGGCGGATTCATGGACACCTTTGTTTTTATTGTAACGATGCTCGGACTCGGCGCGAGCGTTGGCATAGTCAGTGCCGCACTGGGAATTGGTGGTGGCGTGCTGATGGTGCCCGCGCTGCTGTTTCTCTATCCGATTATGGATACGAATACCGCCAAGGGTACGAGCATGTTGATCATCGCTCTTGTGGCGCTCAACAATGCGTTCCTGATGAATCGCGGACACATGCGCAATCCAACTCGCTTTATCGCGGTGATAGCCATTGGCGCGGTAATAGGAGGATTCCTGGGCGCTTGGACAACGAGCCTGCTCAGCGACACTGGAGCGACGTGGGTCTTTATCGGACTGCTGTTTTTCGCGGGAGCGCGCTCGTTTCTGTTAAAAGAGCCTCACGTCAATGAAGAAGAAGTTCTCAAACGCACCCAGATTTCCGTGCTGGTCGGTTTAGCGGCTGGATTCGTGGCGGGTGCGACCGGTACGGGTGGCGGGGCGATTTTCGTGCCTTTTGCACTGTGGGCCGGAATCGTCTCGAACAAGCGGGTCGTCGCGCTGTCGAATGCAATCATGGTTGTGTCCGCGACGGCGGGTACCATCTCAAATCTGTTGAGTCCTAAATCGGTGGACATGGCGTGGACCTATGGCCTGGTCAATATCTCGTTGGCCCCGCTCGTCATTATTGGCGCGGTCGCTGCGGCACCGATCGGCCGCAAAATCAATCACCACCTTAGCTTCGAACGACGCCGTTTTGTCATGGGTGCCTTACTTCTCGTCATCACAATGCGCCTGATTTACCGCACGTTGGCCTAACGATCCCCTCGCGCGAAATATTACGTCTCTGGCTATTGACTTTTTTTCTCCGATCCGCCACTCTTATCTGCGTTGTGTAGCGAAACCAGATCTGGAGAATCATTGAATGTCCGAAGAAGAATCGAGGGCCCCTGAGTCCGTAGAAGAAGAACCGTATCCTAGTGAGAGGTATGCCTGGTTCGTCGTAGGCATCTTGATGATCGCCTATATTTTTTCGTTTGTTGACCGCCAGATTTTGAGTTTGCTGGTAGGACCGATAAAGGAAGATTTGGGAATCTCCGAGAACCAAATGGGGCTCCTGATGGGATTCTCATTTGCCCTGTTCTACACGATATTCGGAATCCCGTTGGGACGTCTGGCAGACAGTAAGAGCCGCCGAACGATTATTGCTGTCGGATTGGGCATCTGGAGTATCATGTCAACCGGTTGCGGATTGGCCAAAAATTTCACCCAGTTGACGATGTTCCGCATGGGAGTCGGTGTCGGCGAAGCGTCGCTGTCGCCTTCGGCCTATTCGTTGATTACGGATCTTTTCAAACCGAGTCGAATCGCTCTGGCGATATCCATCTACGGAGCAGGTATCTACATCGGTTCCGGCATGGCCTATTTACTCGGCGGTATCGTCATTGCGTGGGTAGGCACCGCAGAATCAGTCGCTATACCACTCGTCGGCGATGTAGCTCCCTGGCAGAGCGTATTCTTTTTCATCGGTGTACCGGGATTCCTGTTCGTCCCGTTCATGTTTCTAATCAAAGAACCGAAGCGCAGAGGTCTTGGCAAAAAGAAAGACACGGGTAGCGTACCATTGGCCGAAGTTTTCGCCTTCGTGAAGACCCATTGGCGAACTTTCTTTTTCCACAATGTCGGATTCGCACTGCTCTCTTTCGTTTCGTACGGAAGCGGGAGCTGGATACCCGAATTCTTCATTCGACTTCATGATATGGGGCGCGCTGACATCGGTATCATTTATGGAATTATCGTAATCATTTTCGGCACCCTGGGAATTGTCAGTGGAGGATTCTTTGCCGATAAACTGCGTGAGAGAGGATACACCGATTCAAAATTGCGTGTCGGGTTCTATGCCGCTATGGCGCACATACCGCTCGGCCTTATATTCCCGCTGATGCCTAATCACATTTTGGCCATTATGGTGCTGTGTCCCTCAGTCTATCTGGCGGCGATGCCATTCGGTGTCGCACCTGCTGCCATCCAAGAAATGATGCCAAACCGAATGCGCGGGCAGGCCTCAGCCATTTACCTCTTCGTTGTCAACATGATTGGACTTGGCATGGGGCCGAGCGCGGTGGCCTTGTTTACGCAAAATGTTTTCAAAGACGACATGAAAATTCACTATTCGTTGGCCACGGTAAGTACTTTTGCTGGTACCCTTGCTGCTATCCTACTCTGGAACGGCATGAAGCAGTTCCGTAAGACCTTGGAAGCGAACGAAACCTGATTTTCTTGGGGTAAAGCGTTGTGAGGGGCCGGGATTTCTTAGGAAATTCCGGCCTTTTGTGTTATTTTCCAAGATGTGAAATAATGGACGGGCTGTCAACTATCTTGTGAGTGCCTGACTCTATGAAACCGTGTCTGTATTCGTTTCTCCTGCTCATCGCTACCCTACCGGCTTACGCCCAGTCGCAGGCGGATCGGCTTTGGAATGATGCGACGGTTTACCGTGATGAATGGGGCGTGCCGCATGTCTTCGCGAACAACCCACGAGCAATGGCCTTCGCCTTTGGGCAGGCACAGGCGGAAGATCACCTGGAAGACATGCTTTTTGCCTATCGCATTGCAAACGGACGGGCATCTGAGATCTTTGGCGAACGGTTCATGGCTTCGGACGAGTTTGCGCTCAAGATGCGCCATCGCGACCTCGCCTTGGCGGCCTACCCCACGCTCGATCAAGTCACGAAGGATTTGTGTGAGGGTTTTGCGCTGGGGGTGAATTCGTGGATCATCGATCATCCCGATGAACGGCCGGATTGGGCCGAGGGCATCGCTCCGGTTGATGTCTTGGCCTTTTTTCACCATTACCTCATGTCGATGGCACCTGTTGATTACAAGGACACCTATCGTCCCGCACCGGGAACGCCTTTCGCCAATGCGTGGGCTTTGGCACCGTCGCGAACGAAAGAGGGACAATCCATCCTGGTCATGAATCCACACACGGACTACGACGGGATTTTTCAGTGGTATGAGGCGCATCTGATCACGCATGAGATGAATGTGTACGGCGCGACGCTGTTCGGCTTGCCAATCCTTCTGATGGGTCACAACGATTCGTTGGGCTGGGCCTTGTCGCCGAATCATCCGGACATCGCGGACACCTACGGGGTGTTGAACGAACTCGCACCGCCTCCCGTGAACCCGAAATCCGTTTCACTGGCGCGGCAACCCCGGCAGTCGTCTCAGCGAAGCAAATTCACCAACGAGTCGGACACGAAGTCTTACTACGTTTGGACCGACAATGGCCTGATGGAGCAGCAGACGCAACGGTATATGACGCATCTGGGTCCGGTGTTGGGATTTTCACGGGGGATTCCGTATGCTTTGCGGGTCGGAGGCTATCGCGATTTCGGCGGGCTGCGTCAACTGTACGACATGGGACGCGCACAGAATCTGGAACAGTTTCGTTCGGCGTGGGAGCGTCAGGAGTTGCCGCTGTTTCATTTGGTGTACACGGATCGAAGCGGCAATTTGTATTACAATTACAACGCGAAAGTTGGCGAACGCTCGGGACTGCCTGACAATCGACTTGGAAAACCCCGCCTGGCGAAGACGGTGTGGGAGGAACCCGTCTCGACGCTCATGGCGGGCACGATGTGGGGAGCCCCCTTTCAGCCCCATCAGCTTCCCTGGTTCGTAAACCCGGAAGCAGGCTACATTCAGGCGTCGGGGACACCGCCTTGGCTGGTGACGGATGGACTGGATTGGAACCGGGCGACCTGGGGCGACTGGTTGATACGCGATCCCGATACGTATCGCGCGAAACGGCTGCGTCAGATGCTTGGGCGGGGTCAGCGCAGCTTCGAAGACAACCAGTCGATCCTGTTCGACATTGTTGTACCGCTGGCAGTGGAAGTAGTGCCTTATCTTATCGGTGCCGCGCGTGCGCACCCGCAATATGTTCAACAGTCTCATCCCGATCTACGCGTCGCATTGACCTTGTTGCAGAATTGGGATTTTCTGGCGCACCCGAATAGCGAAGCGATGACCTATTTTCATGTTTGGTGGACGCTGTTCAGTCGAAATTACGAAGAGCGCGCGACGGCATCTGAGGCCTTGCATGCGATGTTGCAGGAAAACACGCCTGACATGCAGCGTTTCTTGCTGGATACGGCAGCCGATGCCGCGCGATTGATGCGGGACTCGTTTCAAACGATTCAAATTCCCTGGGGAGAGGCGCACGTGATTCGTCGAGGGACGCGTGAAGTGCCTATGCCCGGCGCGTACACGGGTGAGCCGGTGTTTGGCATGGGCGATACGTATTACGAAAACGGAATGTGGGTGGCCAAGCAGGGTCCGGGTTTCGCGATGGCGGTGCAGTTCGGCGAAATCCCCAAGGCGGTGAGTTGGGTGCCTTTCGGGACTTCGGAGAATCCGGATTCGCCCCACTATGCCGATCAACTTCCTCTGATGACGCAGCGGCGATTCAAACACACGCGGTATGCGCGTGTCGATGTGGAAAAGCACGCGGTAAGCGCGCGCGGCAAAGTGATTGCGTTTCGGCCTGCGGATTCTGGCACGGCCATGCTGATTCGTGCGGCGACACCGATCCAGGTCAGTCTGAGGCTATCCACTTCGTTGCAATTGTCCCTGCCGACCAGTCTAAAAGCGTTCACGCCCTTCGTGGAACCGGTAGTGAATCCCGTCGACACGCCGATCGAGATCAACATGGAGCTTCATGTACCCGAGACCTTGTGTTCGATGGAGGGTTTGGCGAAACTCGCTGTGTATCGCTATCAGCCGCAGACAGGCTGGCAACCAGTTCAGGATCAACAGCTGAACCGGAACACGCGGACGTTTTATGTGCGCGCAACTGGTCGCCAGGTGTACACCGTGCTGGGTCCACAGCACATATTGGATGGAGATGTTGCGCTGGAAAACTACGAGACTTTCGAGCCTGATTTGATTCGCCTGGCGCAAGCGTCTCCCAGCACGACCGAGGTCTTGCCGCAACAGGAACTGGTATCGTCTCTGTCCCCCACGGAACGCCGACGCGTTGCCATGGCATTGCCTGAGAATACGCCGAACACGCAGGCGGAACCCGACTATCCTGTGGCTCAAGCCAATCGGATAGTTCGAACGTTCGGCAATGCGCCACTTCCTGCACTTCCTCCAGGCTGGGATCTGCGGCTGATGGAACAGACGCAGCGCATGCAGATGCGTGAAGCCATCGCTCCGAATCTGCTTCCGGCACCGATGCCACGGAATCAGACATTGATTACACCACGCAGCAGAACCGAAGACAATTTGCCGTCGCCGGAAGGCTTGACGATGTTCAATTCAGCGGAATCGGGTGCGGCGATATTTATACCGCGCGACGGGGAGCCGATTGAAATTCCATTGCGACCCACACCAGAAGTTACGAGTGAAGACTTACCGGTGGCAAAACCTGAACGATCATTACCTTTTACGCCACGCACGGCTTCCAAAGCTACTCCGCGCGATCCGGATAAGGATTTGGTGATTACCGACGACATGATCGCGCGCCATCGTGAAGCAAAAGCGACGGCTCGCGCGGAAAACCCTTTCCGTCAACAGAATACGGGGGTTGCATTCGAGTCTGGATTACCCGAACAATTTCGGCAGGAACGAGAACAGTTTGAGCCTCGGAAACTTTCGTTGGCCCCGGATCCCGATCTGTCCACCCAGCTATTCTTCGGAACGGAAATTGATTTTACGCTACCCGAATTCGGTGGACGTTTTGCGCTGAGCATGAATACCAAAGTGCGCGCACAGGTTGCTCTGATGCCGAAGCCGCCGGAAGCCTACCCTGCTGGCCTCACGAACTTTTCGCCCATTTTCGCCTGTCTGCATGCACCCATATCCGCGAAGGGGACAGTGGCCGCCAATATTCGCATCGCGAAGTCGGTGTGCACCGAAGAAAATTTCGATCAGCTGGAAGTATACGCTTACACCCCCGAAACAGGATGGCTCCCTGCTGATGGCGTGAAGAAAAACGTGACCAATCGGAGTTTTCATTTCATCGATATCTACGTGCGGACCTACGTCGTGCTCGGGCCATCCGGAAGTCTGCTCAGCCCTCCGAAGATGGTTCCCTAACCGTCGAATCCTGCGGAAAAGTCCGGGGCGCCCTGTTTCCTTGCGCAATCATTCGTGGCTCGCTATGATACAGGACTGTTGTGCTCGGGAGTCAGGAGAATCATACATGGACGATATGGCGCGAATTTGGCCGATCATTGTGCAGTTTGGCGGAGGTTTCGTCCTATGCGCTATCGGATTGTGGTGCGGGATAACAAGTAAATACCTGAACTTGTCCGATGCTGAAGATAAGCGAGTGGTTTATATCATCGTCGGGGGCTTCGTATTCCTTCTGCTCCTCTCTTGTGCGTTCACGTTTTGGCTTCCAAATCTGCCCGCGGAGGCGACGCAATGAACGATACCAATTTTGTGGGCGCGCCCATCGATCTTTTTGTCGTCGCGTTCTATTTTGTGGCCGTGGTTTCCTTTGGCCTATGGTTCGGGAAGTATACGAAGAGTACCAAAGATTTCTTTTTCGGCGGGCAACGCTTTTCGTGGTGGCTGATCGCCTTCTCGGGCGTTGCTACTACGGTCGGCAGCTACAGTTTTGTGAAGTACAGCGATGTCGGGTTTCAATACGGACTCAGTAGTACGCAGTCGTATATGAATGACTGGTTCTGGATGCCGATTCTGCTCCTGCTTTGGCTCCCGATAATCTATTTCGGAAGAATCCAATCGGTGCCGGAATATTTTGAACGTCGATTCGGCACCGTTTCTCGACATGCAGCGACCGCGCTCATCCTGCTGTATCTAATCGGGTACGTCGGTATAAATCTGTTCACGCTGGGCGTACTTGTACAGACCTTGACAGGACTGCCCATCATGGTCGGGGCAATCGGGACAGCGTTCGTCGTGATGCTGTATATGTTTGCGGGCGGTCAGACTTCGGTGATCATGACAGACTTGGCGCAGGGTTTCATTCTATTGGTTGCCGGTCTGGGTCTCTTCTTCGTCGGCATCTATCATTTCGGAGGCTTTGGGAATTTTTGGGACCTTCTCCCCCGGTCCCACAAGTTTATGTATTCGGAGTTTAATGCGCCGGATAATTTCAGCTTTATCGGGATCTACGGACAGGACGGACTCGCCAATACGGGCGCCTTCGTGTTGATGAATCAGGGAATGATCATGCGGTTTCTTTCGCTTCGGAGTGTAAAAGAGGCGCGAAAGATGGCGGTTTTCTGGATGTTGATTCTGTATCCGCTTGCTGCGATTACCGTGAGTGGCGGCGGTTGGATTGCTGCGGCGTTGGTAGCGAACGGTGAAATCGAAACGAATGGCAAGGACGCCTTCGTGGATGCCGCGTCCTTCCTGTTGATGCCGGGCGTATTCGGGTTCGTTCTGGCCGCGCTTACTGCCGCGTTGATGAGTACGGCAGATACACTGGTTACCGCCGTTAGCTCAATTGTGATTAACGATATTTATCGTCCATATATAAAACCGGACGCGGCGGACAAACATTACCTCAAGGTCGCGCGCATCAGCAGCATGTGCACGGTCTTCGTGGGTGTCCTGCTGGTCCTCGTATTCATGAAACAGGACAGCATTTATTCCGCCCACGGCATGTTTACCGCCGCCGTGACGCCCCCTATCGTGACCGCGATATTCCTCGGCATTCTCTGGAAAAAGTACAGCACAAAGGCCGCACTTGCGACGATGATCGGCGGCGGGATCCTCATTGGACTATCATTTCACGATTCGCTCGACAACCTTTTCTTGCAACCCTTCTCCTTCGGCATGGGCGAAGACAGCTACAAATTCACGCGCTCATTTTTCGGACTCGCGGCATGTGGAACGATCGGGATAATTGTGACCTTGTTTACCAAGCCACGTGAGGAGGCACAACTCGTCGGCCTCGTCAATGGAACACAACTCGATGCAATGCGGGCCTTCAAAGGTGGCTCGACCCCGAATCGCACGCCGGGCAAATGGGCCACGATTCCCGTCGTCGTCGATCCGGAACTGGATGCCATGAATAAGGTCCTCGTGCCGCAGTCAGCCCTGGATACGATGTCCGCGGAAGTCGACGATCTGATCTACGTGACCGATCCACGATGGTGGTTCGGCGGACTCCGATCATTTCATTGTTCGGCAACGGGAGTCACAGACGGGGACGCAATTCGAATCAGTCAAGAAGCCTTCGACTACGCGCACTTCAAAGAAGGGCAGACGGTCTCCATTGAGAAGATACTTTAGGTATGAGAGCCTTGTTGCCACTCTACGGACAGGAATTTCCAATCTTTACTACCCGAAGGGGACTCAAACGCAAGTTCTTCCGGTTGCTCCAGCAGCACACGTACACCCCAGTTCCCTTTACCTCGTGACGTTCGACGAATCTCACTCAGAAAAGGCTTCAAAGTAGCAAATGAAACCTCACAGAACATACCCGAATCATCTTTCATAAATCGAATACCGTCTTCATTCTTGTATCGTTCGAGGTGATTCGGCGAAATATCCCACCAATATCGAAACCTGTTGTTATCATATAAACAGCTTCCCTTCGTTCGATACCTCGCATCCGATGATACTTCCTGTTCCATCGTCAGATTAGAAAGACCCTCATTCGGGTTCTCTTTATGATGGTCCCTATGACATTCCGGATGCATGAGTACACAATTATCAGATGAGTATGCTCTTTTGCTATCTCTTCGATGAATATGAACGTTCTTCTTCGTCTCAAAATGTTTTCCGCAGAAGTCACATGGTTCATTCGCGTCAAATAGGGCCTTCTTTATACCTGTCTTTGTTTTCCGTTCATCCAATCCAAGTCTTTCGAAAATATATCGATTTGCGTAGAACCATTCGTCGGGATCCTCATCCGCAAGTTCCCGAATACGCTGACGTGTTTCCTCAAGCAGTTCCTTCAACTTTGTTTCCCGATCCATGAATGCCCCTTTCTCTCCTCTGCGTCTATTTTCGTACTATAACTGCTAGATTTCGGAAACACAATACTCACGAAGTCGGGTGCGGTTCACTTTCATTCCTTCTGGAATAAGCTCGGAAGGCCATTCGAGTATTCGAGCGGGTATCATGAATCTGGGTAGCGTCTGGCGGAGATTATCTTTGAGAGAGGCTTCATTCCATTCGCCTTCTGCGCGAATCAGAGCCACAGGACGCTGTCCGAATTCTTCATCGTTGATGGGCACGACAACGGCTTGCAGAATCCCTTCGATTTGACAGAACGCGTGTTCGATTTCTTCGGGCTGGATGTTTTCGCCGCCGCTGATGAATTGATTATCGACGCGTCCGGTGACGTGGAGGCGCCCGGCCTTGTCGAAGCGTCCGCAGTCTCCGGTGGAGAACCAGCCGCCAGAGGTGAAGGGGGAATCGAGTTCGCGATTTGTAAAGTAGCCCTGAAAACGCGTGGGGCCGTTCACCTGAATCTCTCCATCATCAGCCAATCGGATCGAATCGGGACGCAAGGGAAATCCCGACGACTGTAAGGTCTCGTTATCGGCGTGCGCGGGCGTGCAGGTAATCTGCGTGGTCATCTCTGTCATGCCGTAGCTGGTGTGAATGGGGATGCCCGCCTCGATTGCCCGCGCGATCAGGCGTTCCGGCATCGCGCTACCCCCCATGAGCACGGCTTTGAATTTCGCGAGTCGGCGCGTTGATTCTTCGGACTGCATGAGGCGATAAAGCTGTGTGGACACGAGGGAGATATGGGTCACGCCGTCCGTTTCGAGCGTTTTCTCGAGCGACTCGTCTGCCTGAGGCAATACCATCGCTGCACCAGCCTGTAAACACCGAAAAATTATGCCGAGTCCGCCCACATGAAACAGAGGAAGTGAAAGCAACCATTGGTCGCCGGGTACGAGCGCAATATTCACGTTGGACGCCAAAGCACTCTGGAAATGATTGTCGAGCGAGTGTACCGCGGCCTTGGGTGTACCGGAACTACCTGACGTAAAAATAATCGTCGCCCAGCGATCAGAATCAGTTGCGGCTTCTTCGGCTTCTTCTTCCTGGGGATCGATCCGCATGCCGTCGAAGAAGATGGGGCTTATCGGCGATCCTGCGACAGGTGCGACACGATCCGCGTAAAAAATAGCTTGGGCACCAATACGACGCACAGCATCCTGGAGTCCGTCTTCCGGCAGGCGTGTACTGATGGGACACGCGACCGTACCGAGTTCGATGAGTGCGAGCATGGAGATGAGGTAACGCAGGGATGTGGACTGGTACAACGCGACACGATGACCGGGTTGTATGCCGGCCGCTCGAAACGTAGTGACGCAGAGGTCGAACTGAGCATCCAATTCGGAGTAGGTCAGCACGCCTTCGGGAGCGATGACAGCGGGGTCGGAAGGTTTTCCGTTGTGAAGCGTCATAGAATCCATCCGACGGAAAACAGGATAGTGAAAATGAGGAGATATTTTCCGGTGTTCGCGAGGGTGGCGTTCATGATGGGGCCATCTGCGGCGTGATGCACAATCGCTATGTACGCGGGGATGGCTAAAAGAAAGGTAACCCCGGACACGATGGATAAGTAATGCGCGCCCGTGTACAGGCTTAGGCCGACGGGTATCACGAGTGTCGCGGCGAACAGAGACACCACGTATTCGAAGCGAGAAAATCCGGCACCGAAACGAACGGCTAAGGTCTTTTTCCCGGCCTTCGCATCGCCTTCGATGTCGCGCAGGTTGTTGACCGTGAGGATAGCCACCGAAAATAATCCAGGAGCGAATCCAGCAATGATGACCTCTGGCGGAACAGCGTAGATCTGAAGATAGTAGGTTCCCGCGACCGCAACAGGACCGAAAAATACGAGCGCAAAGATATCACCGAGTCCGTTGTACGCCAGGGGGTAGGGGCCGCCGGTATAAGCGATGCCGGAAAGGATGGAGACGATGCCGATGATGAGAAAGGGGACTCCCCCACGCCACAAAATATACGCGCCCGGAACGAACACGAGCAACATGGTCACGATCATTGCGCGTTTCATGGTCTCAGACGTGATTAAGCCGGACGCAACAGCACGAGGCGGACCTTTTCGATTTTCATCGTCCGTGCCTTTGAGGCCATCGTAATAATCGTTGGCGAAGTTCGTGCCGATTTGAATGAGCAACGCGCCGAGCAGTGCCGCCAACGCCGAGGGAACATGCATCAACCCCGCGTCAAACGCCATCGCCGTACCCAGCATCACTGGGCATGCTCCCGCCCAGAGGGTCTTGGGTCTGCTGGCGAGTATCCAATTTTTCATTCATTCACTCTTTTGTTTTTAACGCAAAGACGCAAAGGCGCAAGGGGTTTTTCTTTTCATATTTTATTCACCGCGGAGACGCGGAGGTCGCGGAGAACTGCTAAGAGCAATTTATTTTAGCGCCGAGGGTTACTCAAAGAGTAATGCGAGGTTCTTTCTATCGTAATCCACTAGCCAATTGTTGAATTTCGTATATAGTGGTTCTAGTACATCTTTTCTATCGGAAAACAACAAACATCCCCGATCATCATACATATAAAATACAACACTTGCGTCCGTGTTTATGAAGTAGATTCTGTCAACAATACTGGGTGTAAATCCCATATCATAATTCGCGATGCCTCTAATAATATTCTCAACCCTGATATCCTTTTGCTTCAGACAAAGACACGTTAGAACATGAGTGAGGTCATCAGCATCTACGACCACCAAATTCCCATCCTTGTTAAAATCATAAACTTCCTCATTCTTCAATTTCCACTTCTGTTCGTTGAGAAACATCTTGGTAAGAAAAATTCTTGGGTTGATTCTCTAGATGGTCGTTTATTGGAATTAGACCTTTGGTGGAATCAACATCATATGAACCAGACTTGATAAATAAGCAGATATCATCGTTCTCGTCAAATATTTCTTCAAAAATAGTAACTGCTCGTTTGACACTCTGATTTACGCGTTCAATTGTACCGTTCTTATGGGGATCCCCGAGTTCGAATCGCAGATAATATTCACCTGAAAGCCTAAATTCCGAAGTACTCAGATCACTCTCATTAAAGTGCTTTTCCAAATATTTTAGAAGGTGGTCCATAGAAATCAACTTTCACACAAAATGTACAGTGTACAAGTGGGTCAACTACCACTCGCCATATCAGTAAAACTCTCTACGTCTCTGTGTTAAATATGTTCTTAAAGCAGTTTTCAGTTCCTTCCTTTGCGGCTTTGCACCTTTGCATTAAGAAAAAAGCTGTATTCGGTTTCTTCCTCCGCGTTTCTCCGCGTCTCCGCGGTGAATAGGCAGTTAAGGCAATCTCGGGAAACGACTGAAGTCTGGTTTACGTTTTTCGTTGTAGGCGTTGCGGCCTTCTTGGCCTTCTTCGCTCATGTAGAAGAGTAACGTCGCGTCGCCGCCGAGTTGTTGTAATCCGGCACCGCCGTCTTCGTCGGCATTCATGGCCGCTTTGATACAGCGCAACGCGATTGGTGAGAGTGCGAGAATCTCTTTACACCATTTCACGGTTTCTTCTTCGAGTTCGGCAAGCGGCGCGATGTGATTAACCATGCCCATTTTTTCTGCCGCACGAACGTCGTATTGCCGACACAAGAACCAGATTTCGCGCGCCTTCTTCTGCCCGACGATTCGTGCGAGATGACTGGAACCGTATCCAGCATCAAAGGAGCCGACCTTGGGTCCGGTCTGACCGAAGATGGCATTCTCCGCGGCGATGGTTAAATCACAAACGAGATGGAGAATGTGTCCGCCACCGATCGCGTATCCCGCGACCATCGCAATCACCGGTTTGGGACACACGCGAATTTCGCGCTGAAAGTCGAGTACGTTCAAGCGAGGTGGGCCGGTGGTGCCTTCATATCCCGCGTCGCCGCGAATCCCCTGATCGCCGCCGGAGCAGAACGCGAGGTCGCCTTCACCGGTGAGGATGATGACGCCGATGGAGGTATCCATCCGTGCATCGTCGAGCGCGTCGCGCATTTCATCCACGGTCAATGGCGTAAAGGCATTGCGCTTTTCGGGCCGGTTTATCGTAATTTTCGCAATTCCATCAGCTTTATGATAGAAGATTTCGTTGTATTCTTTTGCAGTTTGCCAGTTCGTGGTGGACATGGTAGTGGTCTCCCCGGAACAGTGATACGTTTCGATTCTACGACAAGAGGAATATTAAACCATAGATGGCTCTATGGTTACTACTTTTGTTTCTCGGGGGCGAAATATAAACTTGTACCGGACCTGATTAAATTGGCATGATGGAGGCGAACTTCGAATTGCAGTCTAGGGGAGAAGTTATGACGTCGACGGAAAATGCGAAGAAAGTGGCCACGGCGAGACGGTACACGAAGTTGGTGGAGTGTTATCGGGAATCGATCGATGGCGACGAGGTGTACGATCTCGGCTACGTAGTCGATGGCAACGAGGACTATATGTTGCTGCAACTTGTAGACGATCGAATCACATTGAACGGGTATTCACTCATTCGCGTGCAGGACATTTCGGAATTGAACATCGAAGTGGACCATGCGCGATTTATCGAGACGGCTCTGGAGATTCGCAAGAAAGTTGTGAAGCGTCCGGTGCTCGTAGACCTGACGGATATCAGTACCGTCCTCTCTTCCATCGACCAGAACTTTCCTTTGATGACGTTGCACCGCGAATCCCACGATCCGGATGCATGTTATGTGGGATCGGTTGAATCCGTTTGTGACAAAACGGTGCTGCTGAACGAAATGGATCCCGATGCCAAATGGAACGGCACTAAGCGTATTCATCTGGATGAGATCACTCGCATAGATTTCGATGGCGGATATGAAACAGCACTCGCGTTGGTCGCGAAAATTCGCTAAGTATCATCTAACGACCCACAACCGATCTGGAAAGTATGCCTTCCATGAATACCTCTACTTCCTCTGAACTTTTTCGTCAGGCGCAATCCGTTCTTGTGGGCGGCGTAAACAGTCCGGTTCGCGCATTCAAAGCCGTCGGCGGTGAACCTTTCTTCGCGAAGTCCGGCAAGGGTGCTTACGTTACCGATGTCGACGGAAATTCTTATATCGATTACGTGCTTTCCTGGGGACCGCTGGTCTTGGGCCACGCCTATCCCCCGGTTCATGAAGCCGTCGCCGAGGCTCTCAAGGACGGAGCCAGTTTCGGCATTCCCACCGAAGCGGAAATCCGGCTGGGTGAGCTCATCGCAAGCAAAATCGGCTGTATCGAGAAGGTACGCCTGGTAAACAGCGGTACCGAAGCCACGATGAGCGCGATTCGACTGGCCCGGGGCGTGACCAAACGCGATTTGGTGCTGAAAATCGAAGGCTGCTATCACGGACACGTGGATAGCCTGTTGGTGAACGCCGGTAGCGGCCCGACGACCTTCGGCACGCCGACGAGTCCGGGTATTCCAGCGTCATTTGTGGAATCAACACTGACGGTGCCGTATAACGATTTGGATGCGGCGCGAGAGGCCTTTGCATCGCGCGGTGACGAGATTGCGTGCATGATTCTGGAACCGGTGCCGGGCAACATGGGTGTCATTGTTCCGGAGCATGGCTATTTGGCAGGTCTACGTGAGATCACTCAGGCCCACGGCGCCATGCTAATCTTCGATGAGGTCATGAGCGGATTTCGTATCGCGATGGGTGGTGCCGAAGAACGCTACGGTGTCACGCCTGATCTAATTACGCTCGGAAAAGTGATTGGCGGCGGATTGCCCGTGGGTGCTTATGGCGGCCCGGCTGAAATCATGCAGAATCTTTCGCCGGAGGGTCCCGTGTATCAGGCGGGAACGTTATCTGGAAATCCCTTGGCTACGGCTGCGGGGATTGCGACGTTGAATGCGCTTTCCGAACTCGGTGTCTTTGAAAAAGTTGAATCGGCACAAACGCGACTGGGCGAAGGCCTCGGCGCAATCGCAGAAGAATCGGGCATACCCGTGTTTCAGACACAGGTCGGTTCGATGGCGTGCCTGTTTTTTAATGAGAACCCCGTGCGCAATTATCAGGACGCGACCACGTCCAACATCGAGCGCTTCAACAAATACTTCCACGGCATGCTCGAACGCGGCAACTATTTCGCGCCATCCCAATACGAAGCCGGCTTCACCAGCATCGCGCACACCGACGACATCATCGACAAGACGCTCTCCGACGCACGCGAAGTCTTCGCCACCTTATAGCCCAACGCTCAACCACGACACGACAGGTTGCACATCGTCCGTAATTCCCTTGTATTCTCGTATCGCTGGGCTCAGGGACAATAGCGCATCACGCAGATTCTTGCGGTGCTCACGACTTAGTTCCAGTACGTCATACATATAAGTACGAATCGTGAACACGAAGGCCGACTGTTCAGGGAATCCTATGATACATTGCCGTTCAACGCGCACGTAGACTTCCGGGGCATCGGGATTGAAATGCGTACGATTTTCGTGCGTGATCACTTTCGGGTGTCGATTCAGCGCGTCATCAAAGGTGATTCCCCACACGAATCGTCGCCGAATCCCCTGCCGTGTGAGCGCGCGCATCATGTTGTCGGCATTCTTGTTGATATGCTGCATCTCCGGAATGGGTTCGTGAATCTCCAGAAAGGACTTGCCCAGTTTCTCCGATGGATCCCATCCACTCGGGGCGCAGACATGAACCGCGACCAGACGGTCCTCTCCTTTTTCCGGTACATGAATGATCGCGAGGTCTTCCTGGAGCTGCAGGGCGATCTCCTCGAACGAAGTCGCGGTGTCCGGCGAAAAGTGTTCGGGGTGTTCATCGACTGTCCGCCCGACGAGCCACCGGGTGACAGATTCATGAAGTTCGGCCGAAATTTCTTTCGTTCCAATGTGGTCGCCGGGATTCGATTTACGAATCGCCTCCTTATTATCACGATAACGCGGCAGTTGGTCATCAATCGAGAATATTTGAGCGTCTTGCGAAAGCGTTTCGAGGCCGACATGGAATGAGTACTGGCCCGTGTCGAAGGGCGTGTAGAGTTTTTGAGGGGGTAGAGATTTCATTGGACACATCGTATCAAATAAAAAGGCCGACTCGCGAGGAGTCGGCCTTTGAGACGCATATCGTTGGACTCGAGCTAGAACATCGACGTCTCGCCTGTACCGGATACTTCGACTTCTTCTTCGTATTGGCGTGCGACGATGAAGGGACCTGTCTGCATTTCTTTATATCCCTTACCGGGACCGACCATCGGGAAGATCATCGCGTCCATGTCGGTCATGACTTCAAGGAACGCGGGGCCTTTGAAGGCGAGGAACTCTTTCAGGGCTTTCTTGAGTTGCTTGCGTTCGGAGACGCGAACGGAATATTCAAATCCGTCGGCCTTGGCGGACATCACGAAGTCTTTTTTGTGCAGCGCTTTATCGGTACCCGAGTAGCGCTCATCGTACATCATGTTCTGCCATTGACGTACCATGCCGTCAACAAGGTTATTCAGGAGAAGCACTTTCACGTTCACGCCGTAGGTAGTCATGGTTTCAAGCTCACCGATGTTCATGCGAATCGAGCCATCGCCGTCCACATCAATCACGAGGGCATTGGGACAGGCCAATTGCGCGCCGATGGCCGCAGGAAGACCGAAACCCATCGTGCCCATGCTGCCGGAGGTGAGCCAGGTGCGCGGCTTTTTGTAATCAATATATTGTGCCGCGAACATCTGATGCTGCCCGACGCCGGTGGAGACAATCGCGTTGCCCTGTGTGATCTTGTTCATTTCCTCAAGCACTTCGCCGGGCTGAATGAGCTTCGACTTACGATCATAATTGAGACAATGCTTTTTCTTCAACGCTTTCAGGTGTTTGTGCCAATCGGTATAATTGACTTTAACATCCTTGCCGAATTTGATCAGTTCGACGAGACTGCGCTTGGCATCGGCGTTGTGCGACCAGGTAACGGCCTTTACTTTGCCAATTTCTGCGGCATCGATATCGATATGTGCGATATTCTTGGCGTTCGGCGCGAATTCCTGTACTTTGCCGGCAACACGATCATCGAATCGAGCGCCAATCGAAATCAAAAAGTCGCAATCCTCAACGGCGTAATTGGCGTAGGCGGTGCCGTGCATGCCGAGCATATGCATGGAGAGGTCTTCGGTCGTATCGACACTGCTGATACCCATGAGTGTGGTGACGACAGGTAGCTTAAATCGTTTGCAAAACTTGCGCAGTTCGTCCGAGGCGCTACCCATGATCACGCCGCCACCCGCGTACACGAGGGGGCGTTTGCTTTTCTTGAGCATCTTGAAAAACTTGTCCCCGTTGGACTTGCTCATGACGCGGTCTTCGCGCACTTGTTTTCGTTGATCGTATCCCCGGAATTCGAGCAGGCCTTCGCCTTTGAAGGTGCCGAAATATTGCTGAACGTCTTTGGGAATGTCGATAACAACAGGGCCGGGACGACCGCTGCGCGCAATATCGAAAGCCGAGCGCACCGTTGCTTCCAGATCGTCTTCATTTTTAACGAGGAAAACGTGTTTCGCACAGGCGGACATAATATTGAAGATCGGGGCTTCCTGGAAAGCATCCGTGCCGATGGCTGGACGCGGCACCTGGCCGCAAATCATGACCACGGGAATGGAATCGGCCATGCAGTCGCGAATCGGCGTAACACAGTTAGTCGCACCCGGACCGGAAGTAACCAGACACACACCGACGCGTCCTGATGCCCGGGAATACCCAGCCGCCATGAATCCTGCGCCTTGTTCATTGGCGGGAACAATAAGTCGAATTTGATCTTTCTCTTTCCGGCCGTCGTTAAAATTAAAAACGGCATCATAGGTAGGAAGGATTGCGCCGCCGCTGTATCCGAATATGGTGTCCACCCCTTCATCGGCTAGCACCTGAAGGACCATTTCTGCGCCTTCCATTGTATTACCAGCCAATGGATGCTTCTTGGTGGCGGATTTTCGGGATTTGGCTTTTGACTTGGGTTTGGCCGTGGCCATGACGCTCTCCTCAATCGAATGCGGGTCTGAATACTACTGCCGCTATGCGTACTTTGTGTAAAAGGAAAGCGCCGCATGGTTGGCGACGCTTTCCGGATGGTGTCAGTTACTCTGCGAGTGAATTAGCTCTCAGGCGTTTCATCCGAAGCGGCTTCTTCTACTTCTACAGGAGCCTCTTCAGCAGCAGGTGCTTCTTCCGTAGCAGGCGCTTCTTCAGCTGCAGGAGTTTCCTCAGCCGCAGGTGCTTCTTCAGCCGCAGGTGCTTCTTCTACTGCCGGCGTTTCGTCAGCTGCAGGAGCTTCTTCTACTGCCGACGTTTCCGCTACAACAGGTTCTTTTTCAACTACCGGAGTAGGCTCTTCGTTCTGCGCTTGCACAGAAGCCATGAGCGAATCAGCCAACGTGTTACCAGCACCGGCCAAATTAACAGTTGGGGCGGAAGCGACTTCACCTTCAGCACCGCTCACGCCGTATTGGGCCTGAAGCTGTGCAGATTCATTCTTCTCGAATGCGCGAATGCTCAAGCCGATTTTGCGTTCACCGTTATCGATACTGATTACACGAGCTTTGAGCTTCTGACCGATTTCGAGAATCTCTTCGGGTTTCTGCGTCTTGTCATCACCAGTGGTCAGTTCGGTAACGTGTATCAAGCCCTCGATTCCGTTCTCAAGACGGGCGAACGCGCCGAAGGAGACGAGCTTGGCCACTTCAACTTCAACATCGTCGTTGATGGCGATACCTTTGATAACTTTATCCCAGGGGTCTTCTTCCATCTGCTTGAGGCCCACGCTGATTTTCTCGTTGGCCGTGTCGATGCTGAGAATTTTGATCTTGATCTCTTGGCCTTTTTCAAGCGCTTCGGAAGGATGGCTTATTTTCTGTGTCCAGGAAATGTCTGACACGTGAAGCAATCCGTCAATGCCTTCTTCAATCTGAACAAAGGCGCCGTAATCAGCAAGATTGCGAACGATACCGTCTACTTCTGAACCGATCGGGTATTTCCGCTCGATTTCCATCCACGGGTTGGGCTGGGTCTGTTTGATGCCCAGGGCGATTTTCTCTTCGCCTGGAGAGACTGAAAGAATCATCACATCGATATCTTCTTCAATGCCGACGAGTTCGCTCGGGTGTTTGACGCGACGGGTCCAGCTCATTTCGCTGACGTGGACCATGCCTTCGATGCCTTCTTCAATCTGCACAAAGGCGCCGTAATCGGTCATGCTGACCACTTTACCGCGAATCACGGAACCGACCGGATAGCGTTTTTCGGTGCTGACCCAGGGATTTTCGGTGTTCTGCTTGAGGCCCAGGCTGATGCGCTCAGACTTGGGATCGAAGCTGAGCACCATAACGTTAATCTTGTCTCCAACGCTGACGACCTGCGAAGGATGTTTGACGCGCCCCCAGGACATATCGGTTACGTGAAGCAGTCCGTCGATTCCGCCAACGTCCACGAAGGCACCGAAATCGGTGATGTTTTTGACTTCACCCGGAATGGATTTTCCGACTTCGATGGTCGCAAGCAGTTCGCTCTTCTCACCGGCGCGCTGCTCTTCGAGCAATTTACGACGGCTTACCACCACGTTACGGCGACGCTTGGTGAGTTTGATAATCTTGAGTTCCATTGTTTCGCCGAGGTAACGCTCGAGGTCACCGGTCGGGCGCCATGTAAGCTGGCTGGCGGGCATGAACGCGTCAATACCGATATCCACTTTAAGTCCACCCTTCACGCGGCGAACAATTTTTCCTTGAATGGTGCCGTCTTGTTCATAGATTTCCTGAACCTTAGCCCAGTTCTTGATACGGTCTGCTTTGATTTTTGAAAGAAGCGGCATGCCGGATTCATCTTCCGGAGCTTCGATATATACTTCAAATGTATCACCGACGGCAAGCGCGCCGGGCTCGGGGAATTCGTTGGCCGAAATGATGCCCTCGCTCTTGTAGCCGATGTCCACGAGAATACGGTCTGCGGTGATGTCTACGATTGTGCCGTTGACGACTTCGCCTTCGCGAAAGTCCTGCATGGCCTCGGAGAAGAGTTCGTCGAGTTCACCTACGGAGATTTCTTCATCGCTACCGAGATCGAATACTTTGTCTAAAATACTTGAATCGTTGGTCATTGGGTTACACTACCTTTTCTTGCGTTTGCTCCGGAACATCCGGGCAGGTTGACCTGGGGTTATAAAAACACGCGCTATCAGAGTGACAGCGACCGCAGAGTATAGCATCTAAATCACTGTCAAATCAAAAGTTAAATAGGGGAGGAAAGCCGTCTTAAGTCGGTTTTGCGGACCCAATCGGGTAGGTTCGCGCCCAGCGATATGGTATGATGGAATTCTACGCCATAAAGACACTAAACAGGAGTTAAACCGTGGAAATACAGGCATTTATTACATCTCCCTTCGTGGAGAATTGCTACGTAGTCGAAGACGCGGGTGAAGTCATCGTTATCGATCCCGGGGAGGCTACAGCTGAACTGATAGATGCACTGGAGGGGCGGAACGTGACGAAGGTGGTGAATACCCATGCCCATATCGACCATGTCGGCGGGAACGCGGATATCGTGGAGAAATTCGGTTGCGAACTACTGATTCATGCCGACTGTGTCGAAATGCTCGAAAATGTAGCTTCACAAGGTCAGATGTTCGGTATGCAAATCTCACCCTCTCCGAAACCCACGTCTCTTTTTGATGAAGGGGACACAGTTCAGGTTGGCAACGAATCGCTTGGTGTCTTCAATTGCCCGGGTCACGCGCCGGGACATGTCGGTCTGCTGGGAGACGGATTTGTGTTTGGAGGCGACGTGTTATTTTCTGGCTCCATCGGACGTACCGATCTACCGGGAGGTAGTTTGGAAGTATTGATGACCTCCATTCGCGAAAAGTTCATGCCGTTGCCTGACGAAACGATTGTTTACTCAGGACACGGTCCCGCGACCACGATTGGACAGGAACGCAAGAGCAACCCCTTCATCCTGCAATACCTCGGAGCGCAATGAACGCCATCGTTCTATTCACCGCGCTGTGCCTGTCGCAATTTTCGATACAGGTGTCACCCGATCGGATTCATCCTTTTTCGTATACGGACGAGCCGCTCGCGATTCGTATCACGGGTTTGGCTCGGGGCGACCACGCGATTGAGGCCACCATCGAAGCACACGAACTTGAAGCCACGAAGGTAAGTCTTGGGACGGTTCACAGTGACGGCGCGGCACCTTGTTATGTCACGGTAGACACTTCGGCGCTTCCAATGGGACGGCTTTCTGTCACCATCATGACGGAAGAGGGCACCCTTCGGGATAAACTGACCGCGTATCGAATTCATCGTCCATCGTACCTGCATGCGCGCTCCATCACCGCTTCTTTTATACCTTGGTCGCCCGAGGCGTATGAATTAGCATCAGAGTTACCCTACGGCTGGGCGCGCATTTCAACGCAAGACGGGAATTTTGATGAAGCGATGGCAGTCCTGCAGAACCGTGGCATCGGTGTTCGGCTGCTGCTTGACAACACGACAGAAAAAGCTCTGGAGGGCATCGCTCGACGGCATGGAGACCAGATTACACACTGGGAGATCCCGGTGATGAACGATATCCCCTCGGCACTATCAATTGCGGCACAAATCGAAGATTTTGCGCCAGGTCGCTCAATCTCCGTTCATGTCGCAAACCCGCTTGAGCTGACCGAGTGTCTCGAATCGGAGGGCTCCGCTACTCTGGACGAGATCATTGTTTCGCATTCTGAAGTCGATGAGGGAGGATTGCACAGTTATCGGTTGGTAATTGAACAATCCGGTTTTGAGTTTCTAGACCTCGTGACCGAGATGCCGCGCGACACGACAACTTCAGACTGGAGCGCCTGGTCGAACAACTTGGCATCGTTCTCCCCGAGTCGGATCACACTTGGCTTATCCGGCTCGGACGCGGACGAAACCTTGACTTCTATCTCCCGATACAACCTTTGGAGCGATCTATTTTCCTCTTACGAATATGTGGGACCTCAATTCTCCGACCCCGAGCTTGAGGTACTCCTCTTTCGCAGCCGAACCGACCGCGCGTCGTGGCTTATGGCGGCAACCGCTTCTACCCCAACGAGCTGGGCCATACCGATGCAATTCGGGGAAGTACACGCCATGTCGGCCGACACCAATATATTTTCGATTGACAACACCCGTGAACTATCGGTCGGCTCTGATCCGGTATTTCTGACGGGGCGCGACAAGGAGGTTTTGACGGATTCGTTATCGAACGCGATTCTGCTCGAAGTCAGTACATTGCTCGCTGTGGAGACCTACAAGGACGTGGTGTCCGACGAACTTTGGGGCAGTCTGAAACGATTGAAAAACGGCGTCGAGAGCTCTTCGTCCCGCTCGATATTCCTCGAATTGTTGCTGCGTCTGCCGGTTCTTGAACATGGGCTGGCTTCGGGTAGTATGCCGATTCATCTCGTCGTGCCGGTCACGGTTCGTTTGACTCGGATTACGCGCTGGATGTCCGCGATTGCCGAACTGCAAGATGAGGCATTTTTGGAACCCCACGAGACCATGCTCACACAGACCAACCGTTTTATTGCCCGATTCATGAGCGGTCGCTCAGAGGTGCCTGAATCCTCCCGTCCGGCGCAACTTATACAGGCGATATCCAGACTATCGACTGAGGCCACCGAACTGAATGCCCGAGGCTACCCCATTGAAGCCGCAGGTGTTGCGATGATAGCCGAGTGGCGCGCCCGGGCATTGGCGAAACACACAGATACGTCTAACTAGTATAATTATTGTACTTAGGTAAAATCGCTATTGATCGACGAACTTTTTTGTTTTTTATTCAAACGATTTTCTGCATAGTGTTGTCTTATTGAATGCAAGTGAGAGTATCCAATAATAGATGCGCGACGCAGAAAGAAGACGACCCAAGGTGAGTGCAGCTACACTGACAATGAGTGAGACGCAGAAACTCGGAGATACGAGCTTGGATCTGGTTGAGCGCGCGAAAGTGGGTGATGCGGACGAGTTTGAGCAGTTGTACAAGGAAAATGTGGGTCGCATCTACGCATTATGCTTGCGTATGGCACGAAACAGGACCGAATGAAGACCTCACGCAGGAGGCCTTCATTCGGGCTTGGCAAAAGTTGAATAGCTTTCGGGGAGACAGCGCATTTTCCACCTGGTTGCACCGTCTTACGGTGAACGTGGTGTTGACCGCGCTGAAAACCCAGACGCGTAAGGCGGAGAGAGTCTTCACTACGGACGATCTCGTACCATTCGAAAGACCCGGTCGAGAAACGACGCCGGGCCTTCGCGCGGATCTGGAAGCGGCGATTGCGCAACT
>JAYGCN010000125.1:0-3074 GCA_046583315.1 Candidatus Hydrogenedentota bacterium | reverse complement strand
CGTGTGCTCTTCCGATCTGTCATGCCATCCGCTGTCACTCGGATCTGAAAATACCCTTCGTCGCAGCGAATGTTCCCTACTACGATGCCGTCGTTAATCGCGAGAGTAATGGAGCTGGTATCTTCCTGGCCAAAAACGTGGCCACGCCAGACGTAGCGTTTTTCGGAATGCGCCGTTACGGAATCCAGAATGGTCTCGATGGTCGCGTCGGAGAAAAAGTTCATCGTTACCACAGAGTTGGGCAATGTTCGAAGCGTTGGCAGCGCGTTCGGATTAACAGTGACCGCACGTTGCCAAGTGATTGTGGGCCTGTTGGGAGCGGCTTGTGCCGCTGCGGGAAGATTTGGAGGCGCGTGAAACAGGAGGCCTTTCGGGTTTTTTTGCGCCGCAGCACTCATTGTGCTAAAGCTTGTTAAAATGAGAATAGTCAATAAGTATTGGGTTGATCGATTCATGGGAGTTCTCCTTCGTCTTATGATGAGAATAGCTTACTTTGATGAGAGTGTCAAGTGGTCGAAGTACGATAAGGTACTGTATATATGAGATAAGCGTGATATGCGTTAAATACGTGTAATAAATACAGTATATAAGTGGTTAGATAGAAAAATAGAAAAATGGGCGTGTCCGGCATATAATGTATGAAACATGTATGAAACAGGTTTTCCATGTCTTTGATGTGCTACTGTAATGCTTCCTGCTTGAGAAATTCAGCATAATTCTATCAATGCTCCCGCGAGCCCAATTTTGGCCCTGAGCGTGTTTAGTGGTTTGAGCAAGTCTTACCCTTTGGATTTTAATGTTAAACGGTCTTCCACGCATACTAATCATTCGACTGAGTGCCATCGGTGATGTCGTTCGAGTCCTCCCGGCACTTCACTGTCTTCGCGATACCTATCCCGATGCCCAGATTGATTGGGTTGTGGAAAATAAGTCTGGAGATGTCGTGCTCGGGCACCCCGCTATCGATACCGTAATAACATTTGAGCGCTCCGATAATATTCCTGATGCGTTGAGGGGCCTGTGGTGGTTATCCCGGAAGATTCGTGCGAACCGTTATGACATCGTTATCGATTTTCACGGGACATTCAAGAGTGGTATCCTGACGTTCTTCTCCAGAGCCAAGGATTGCTACGGCTTTGCACGACCTCGGAGCACAGGGGGCAGTTCGCTGTTCAACAATCATAAGGTTCGATTGGGGCAGGAGGTGAAGAATCGCATGCACGAGAATCTGGTGTTGTGTGAGGATATCACCAAGGGCTGGAAGTCTCTGGATGTGGTGATGGACATCCCGGATGATGCCATCGCGTTGGCCGAGGTCTTTATGGAAGAGAACTTTGACGGGGCAAAAAAGCTCGTGGCGGTTCATGTGCCGGTAGATCGACCCGAGAAACAATGGCCATTGGAGCATTTTGCGGTTCTGACGGACCTGCTGTTGTCCGACGGGCGTTTTGATGTATTGTTGACTTGGGGCCCAGGTCAGGAGGAAATGGTGCGGCAGGTTGCGTCCATGGCCAAGCGCAACCCGGTCATCGCTCCTGACACGGAGGGATTAAAGGAGTACATGGCCCTAATTCAAGCCTGCGACCTGTATTTCGGCGGCGACACCGGCCCTATGCACATCGCATCTGCGCTGGATATACCGGTGGTTTCTGTGTTTGGGGGGACCGATCCTGAATATGACGCATCTTTGCGGCAGCCTTATCGGGCTCTGTTTTCGGAGGAGGCAAAGGGGCGTAATTCGGTGTATTTGAAGACGAATGGACCCGAATTGTTGGCAAGAATCCTCCCGGAAGAGGCATATGATGCGTGTGTAGCGATTTCGAGCGGGGTACTTTAGGTGTTTTTGGTTCCACGTGGAACGATGTGGATAGAAGTTGCATAAAACGCCGGAACATAGTTCGATGCTCGGTTTGATGCCTTCTACAATTTGGTATGACCCCTATTCTATAACCCAAATCGGCTTATCTCACTCAGATCCCTGTGGATAACTGCGTCACGGAGGCAATATGGGTCCGTTTACGCTGCTTTTTCGCTTTCTAACGCCCTTGGCAATTGTTCCACGTGGAGCTTTTCACGCGGGAACGGACCTCTGAACGATGTAAAGTCTGTTTCTACGCCGATTAGACCCTGAATAAACATCCTGCAGCTCCGTGACCACGAAATCGTTGTCGCTAAGCGATAGAGCCTCGTGAATCGACTCGCTCTGGCACAGGTAATGGTCGTCGGCACCCAGACTGCTCAGAATACGCGGGATCACTTCCAGGGGTTTCTCAATCGCGCGGGATGTCACGATAGTCCCACCTGCGAATTCGGGCAAGCCATCAAACGAGTCATTCTGGATCTGCACGTTCTCCAAATTCAGCCGCGCAGTAACTTTTCTCAAAAACACCGCCTTCTTGGTGTTTCGTTCAATCAATATCGTCTTGAGCTCGGGAAGCGCCACACAGATCGGTATCGCCGGGAAACCGCCACCAGACCCGATATCCACGTACTGAAGGTCACGCGTGGCAGCCCTCGAAGCAATCCAGGGAAGCAGGGTCCATGAATCAATGCAGTGATCGGGCAGGGAGGACGCCGCATCTCCAACCGACACCAGAGAGGCATACTTATTCCATTCCTGAATCAGCGCGATGAACTGTTCTGCTGCGTCAAACACAGAATCCGAATCAAGCGGTACGCCGTTTTTGTGCAGTAGATCCAGCATATTCTTCATGTCTATTCAATCGTTATTCATAGTATTATCGGTTACAAAATATTCGAAAATCCGCGTTGATCTACCCTAAATCGCACTGTAGCATTGATTTACAGCGCTCTATATGGTATTTTCTTCCACTGCGCAACTATACCACAGGAGCGGACCTGAAATTGAAGTATCTTGTATTATTGGGTGACGGCATGGCCGATTTCCCGCTTGAATCCCTGGATGGCAAGACCCCCTTGGCAGCGGCCAATATCCCTGCGATGGATAGGGCTGCACGGGAGGGGATTACTGGCCAATTCATGCCTATTCCTGACGGATTTCCTCCGGGAAGCGACATTGGCAATCTTTCGGTGTTCGGATTTGATCCGCACGA
>JAYGCN010000062.1:0-26486 GCA_046583315.1 Candidatus Hydrogenedentota bacterium | reverse complement strand
TACCGGGCGAACAGAAGCGAGTGACTAGAACAAATACTCAGGCTCAAGAATGGGTTCGTAATTGCGGTCGCCGGTGTCAACCGGGAAGGTGAATACCTCGTAGACCCCTATTCCTGTACGCATGAAGGCGCGAACCGCACCCATTACCGGTGCCGTGCTGAACAGGTACGTAAAGGATTTACCCTGTCTCATCTTTCGATCCCAAGTCACAGGAATTTCGGACCAGCCAAAAAGAATATTGCTAAGGCCACGTCCAAGTTTCTCCACACGTTTCTCAAAAACGCCCGGCTGCTGGATGTCCTGATCCGGATCGTAACTCTGGGCAGTTGCAACGCTGGAAGACAACGAAATTGCCACTATCAACAGACCAGCCAGTAGAGTCGAAGCGACACGGGGTAGAAATTTCACAGCAAAATGCCTCCTGAATACGGAACAAATGTAACCATTCCTGAACAATCTTGAGCATATCACAGGGTAACAGTCATGTCAACGATTTACCGCCCTATACGCCTCGGTCTCGCGAGCGCTGTTGCGTTCCGAAACACAGCCATCCCAATTCAATACGTTCTGAGCGTATTCAAAGGCAAGTCAAAGTCAACAAATATCTCGTAACTCTAATTACAATAACAGGTTATGTGTTTTTGCGGTCGTTTGGCACGTCGGTTGCACTTGTATGTCACGAATGAAACGCCCCGGAAAAAAGCGGGGCAGCAAAAAAGACACTATTCAAATTAGGAGATGAATCATGAGTAGAGCACTGACGCAACGCAGACGCCCACTGGCCCCCTGGTTTTTCGATGACGATTTCGGATCGGGACTGGATCGCTGGTTCGCCGGTAGCAACCCTGGCGCGGACTTCTCTCCGGCGGTAGATGTCCATGAAACGGACGATGCCTATGTGGTGGATGCCGATCTGCCGGGCATGAAGAAAGAAGACGTCAAAATCGAAATTCTCGATGACACGGTGACCATCCACGGTAGCCGTAGCGACGCATCCGAAGAAAAACGGGATAACTATCATCGCATCGAGCGGCGCACAGGTGAATTCAAACGAACCTTTAGAATCCCCGGTGGATTCCAGCACGACGGTGTAAAAGGCGGATTTGAGGACGGCGTTTTACACCTCACACTGCCCAAACTCGAAGTTCAAAAGGCGAAACACATTGAAGTTCAATGAAACCAATTGTACGCATAGGGAATTAACACAAACAAGAGAGGAATAAGAATCATGAGCAAACCATGCAACGAGACAAAACAAGCCATTCGACCGCGCGTCAATATCAGCGAGTCCGAATCCGGCATCACCCTTGAAGCCGAATTACCCGGCGTGGCCAAAGACAAGGCTACGGTCGAAGTCCGGGACGGCAAGCTTCTGATTGAAGGCTCACGCGAAACCTCAACAGAGAAAGCGACATGGCACGTGCACGAACGCCCCAATGCTGATTTCTATCGTGCCTTCGAAATCGGAGACACGCTCGATACGAGCGACATAAAGGCCACGATGGCCGATGGTGTACTAACCGTACAACTCAGCAAAAAGGCAGAACATGCGCCTAAGACCATCACCATCAACTAATTGAATCACACACCCGCTCCTGACGCCGTCCCTCAACCTCCCGAGGGACCGCCCGCCCCCGCACGGTCTCACCCCCCGTGTGGGGGCATCTCACATCACCAAGAATCTTGATTGCACGTTATTCAGGGGCTATACTATACGGTCTCAGGCCAAAAACCCGGGAAACAGCCCGATTTCGATGCCCCATTTGGCCGGAATCGTGTTAGACTTACACTAGTAAATCGTTTATTCATCAGATTTACGAAGACAATACCTCAGTAAGGAGGCTTAGAACATGTTTGGATTAGGCGCAACAGAATTGGTCATTATTCTGGCCATTGCACTGGTAATCTTCGGCGGCAAGAAATTAAAGAGCCTCGGCGGCGATTTGGGCGGAGCGATCTCTGAATTCAAGACCAGCCTGAGTCCCGAAGAAGAGGAAGAAGCGAAAGCGGATACGGAAAAGAGTGCACCAGCTGCTGCCGCGACAGAAAATAAAGAAGCTACCAACGAGTAATTCTCGCCCTGCTAAAGAGATTCACTACGCGTGTATTCCTGACAGGAGTACACGCGTTTTTATTTCTCCGCGAACACGGTCTTTTCCTCGCGCAACGCCTCAAGAATCAGCGGGTAGGTTCGCGAGCCACCGGACAAGGCTCGCAATACTATCGGAGCCGTGAGCTTCACAGAATCGGCCTTATCGAGAACCGTCAGTTCAGCCCTTCGAAGAATGATCGATCCCTGCTCACCACGCACCACGCCGATCACGCCGTCCACCGGGGTAATTGACACAATCGTTGCGCGCAATCCCCGATCAAAATACAACGTCGACAAAAAAACATCCGGCGTATCCACAAAGTCCTGATTGCCTAACGCACCAACCTTCTCAAGCATCCGCTTCTGCGCAAGCTGCTCAATCGTAATTGCCGCCGTCTCCAAAGTAAAATCCGGCCCCGCATGCAATTGAATATACGATAGCCGACCGATCGCGCCAACCTGCCGCGCAAGCTCAATGCTGTGCGGAGATGCCTGCGCCTGTGCAAACGAGAAGCCGGGTAGCAACGTAACGGTTCCCGCCACAACCGACGAAGTTATAAATGTACGCCGCGATATTGGATCGGAGTCGCCTGTCATGAATTGAGTATACCGTGAAGGCAATGATTGCTCAACAAGCAAACGAAGCGTCTTAGGCTGGCAAGTATTTGCCCGGTTCCAGCGAATAGCCGTTTTGATAGGGACGATGCGCCCAGTCGTTGGCTTTCTTGACCGCGGCCTCGTCGGTGCCCGTGAACTTGAGATTCTCGTCGTCCCAACCCAAGCGACCACCGGAGACATACGCGCTCGTGCCCATGTGGCAGACCTTCGCCGTATTAAACGCCGACTCCACAAAACAAATCGGATCTTTGCGCGACTTGATGCAGTCGATCCAGTTCTGCCAATGCGCCGCGTTCATGGTGCCTTCTTTGACGTTCGTCACTTCTTTCTCTTTAATATCGCTGTTGCTCGCGGTCACTTTATAACCCGTGCGATCAACAACAATCGTGCCTTTGTCGCCATGGAAGCGAATGCCATAGTAATTTCCATCCGTAACACCGTTCCAGACCCGGTTCGAGAAGCTCAAAATATAGTTATCGAATTTGTACAACGCCTCAAGCGTATCCGGCGTCGTCCGTTCATCATCAATTACGTAGTTTCCTGAAAAAGACGTGACTTCGCGCGGCGGATTGTCCTCACCCATCGCCCACAACGCGATGTCGATCAAATGCGCACCCCAATCCGTCATCTTGCCGCCCGAATAATTCAGGTACCAACGGAAATTATAAATGAAGCGATTGCTGTTGTAAGGGACCTTCGGCGTCCAGCCCAGATAACGATCCCAAAATGGGGGAGCCGGCGATGTTTTTCCCGGCGCCAAGGGTTTAAGCACGCGATCGTGGTACCACGTCTCAACGCGACCGACTTTTCCGATGTAGCCTTCCTGAACCATCTGTACCACGTCCTGGAAATGCTGACCACTGCGCTGAAAGTTTCCGCACTGGAAAACCGTCTTGTTATCGCGCACCGCTTTGATAACCGGAGGTCCCTCAGCGATCGTCGTCGTCAGCGGTTTCTCCGTCCACACATCCTTGCCCGCTTCACATGCCATAATGGTCGGAATCGTGTGCCAATGATCCGGCGTCACAATCACGATCGCGTCGATATCTTTGTTCTCGATGACTTCTTCGAAACGCGTCGTCGTCTTTGGACGCGCATAACCGCCCATGCCCTGCGTCATGTCCGCGCCCTGCTCAGCAAAACGAGAGATCAGGTCACAGGTATGAATCGGCTGAATCACCTTCGTGTTCAGTGCCAGCTGTAAATCGCGTTTCCCCATACCCCCCAAGCCAATATGGCCCGTGATAATTCTTTCGTTGGCACCCATCACGCTCGCGGGCATTATATTCTTGATTACGCTCGCTTGGGCCGTCTGTGTAGCCGCAGCGGTGGCCGCCGTAATTCCTGCCGTTTTTTTCATAAAGTCCCGACGGGATACTTGTTTCCTGCTCATGTCTCTGTGCTCCGAGGTTGGATTCGTTGAACTAAAATCGATACCTCACCATGGTACCTAATTTTCAAATGATATTCCATGCTACAATGCCAAAATTCAACTTCAATGGTGGCCCACATGTAAGGGAAACGCCCGCAAACTTGCATTGATCACACTTTGATCCGTATAATCTCGCAACTGGTAGCCCTTTCGCTCCCAGTGACGTAGTGAACACCCTACTTTCCACCTGGTTGCGAAGAATCATGTACTCCGATAAAGTTATTACAGAGGGACTGTCATTTGACGACGTGCTGCTCAAACCAGCAAAGTCCGATATCCTCCCCCGTGACGTCGACTTAACGACTCGCTTCACCCGCAACGTCCGTTTGAACATTCCCCTGATCAGCGCAGGCATGGACACCGTCACCGAAGCCCGCCTCGCGATCGCAATCGCACAAGAAGGCGGCATCGGCGTCATTCACAAAAACCTGTCCATCGAAGACCAAGCCCTTGAAGTTGATCGCGTCAAGAAATCTCAAGCGGGAATCATCACCCACCCCTTCACCTTACAGGCACACCAGAGCGTCCAAGACGCCGAAGACCTCATGGCGCGCTACCACGTTTCCGGTGTACCGATTACCGACGAATCAGGGAAACTCGTGGGCATTCTCACCAATCGCGACCTCCGATTCCTCGAAGACTACTCCGTTGAAATCGATTCTGTCATGACCAAAAAGAATTTGGCCACCGTCGCGCCAGGCACCTCCCTCGAAGAATCCAAAAAATTGCTACACGAACACCGCATCGAAAAATTGCCTGTCGTTGATGCCGATGGCATCCTGCGCGGTCTCATCACCATCAAAGACATCAACAAGGCCCGCGACTTCCCGGACAGCTGCAAAGATGAAATGGGACGCCTCCGCGTCGCAGCAGCCATCGGCGCAACACCTGACGAAGTTGAACGCGCCAAGGCATTGATCGCGGTCAAAGTCGATGTCCTTGTCGTGGATACCGCCCACGGCCACAGCCAAATGGTCATCGATCAAGTCAAACGCATTAAAGACGCTTTCCCCGACACAGACGTCGTCGGCGGGAACATCGTCACCCCCGAGGGCGCAGTCGATCTCATTGCCGCAGGGACCGACGCCGTGAAAGTAGGCGTAGGACCCGGCTCCATCTGCACGACCCGCGTTATCTCCGGCGCCGGCATGCCCCAACTCACCGCGGTCATGGATGTATGTATGGCCGCCGCTGAATCCGGCGTACCCGTCATCGCAGACGGCGGCATTCGACTCTCCGGCGACATCACCAAAGCCCTCGCAGGCGGCGCACACAGCGTCATGATAGGCTCCCTCTTCGCAGGCACCGCAGAAAGCCCCGGCGAAACCGTCTTCTACGACGGCCGGACCTACAAAGTCTACCGTGGCATGGGCTCCATCAAAGCCATGCAAAAAGGCTCCAAAGCCCGATATATGCAACAGGATGTCGATGCCAACAAGCTCGTACCCGAAGGCGTCGAAGGTCGTGTACCCTATCGTGGCTCCCTCGCGGATTCCATTCATCAATTAATGGGTGGCTTACGCTCCGGCATGGGCTACTGCGGCACCAATTCCCTCGAAGCCTTGCGGCGTGACTCAGAATTCGTAAAAATCACTGCCGCCGGAATGCAGGAAAGTCACCCCCACGACATTACCATCACCGAAGAACCGCCAAACTATCACTTGTAAGCCAGAGAGGTTGCCCGGGGCATGTCCGCACCACATCCAGAATCCAATCCCATTATCGTACTCGACTTCGGTGCGCAATACAGCAAACTGATCGCCCGCCGCGTTCGCGAAGCCGGCATGTTCAGTCTCATCATTTCCTACGACGCCTCCCTCGAAGAGATCATGGCCTACGAACCCTCCGGCATCATCCTCAGCGGCGGACCTTCCAGCGTACACGCCGACGACGCACCGATTTCAGCTCCCGGACTATTCGATCTTCCCTTGCCAATCCTCGGCATCTGCTACGGCGCGCAACTCATGGCCCAAGAACTCGGCGGCAACGTTGAACGCGCCGACAAACGTGAATACGGCATCGCACATTTGCACCACACAGACGACACCGGGTTACTCACCGACATGGACGAACAGACCCAGGTCTGGATGAGCCACGGCGATATGGTCACCGCATTACCCGAGTCCTTCAAGGTATTCGGCACCACCGAAAACTGCCCCTTCGCAGCATTTGGCGATGCTTCAGCAAAACGCTACGGCGTACAGTTTCACCCGGAAGTCGTACACACCCCCCAAGGCAAGCCGCTTTTTCAGAACTTCGTGCACGCCATCTGCGGATGCGACCACCGCTGGAACATGGAATCCTACGTCGACAAAGCCATCGAAGACATCCGCGAAAAGGTCGGCGACAAAAATGTCGTCTGTGGATTGAGTGGGGGAGTGGACTCCAGCGTCGCGGCCGTCCTCATCCACAGAGCCATTGGCGACCAGCTCACCTGCGTCTTCGTCAACAACGGACTCATGCGCAAAGGTGAAGTCGACCTGGTGCAACAGGTATTCCAGGATAATTTCCACATCAAACTGCGTTACTCGGATTCAGAAGACTTGTTCCTTGATGCCCTCGAAGGCATCACCGAACCCGAACAGAAACGCAAAATAATCGGCAAACTTTTCATCGACGTATTCGAAAAAGAAGCCGAAGAGATGGGCCACATGGACTTCCTAGCCCAGGGTACGCTCTATCCCGACGTCATCGAATCCGTCAGTGCCACCGGCGGACCCTCCGTCACCATCAAAAGCCACCACAATGTCGGCGGACTGCCCGATATCATGAATCTCGATCTACTCGAACCCCTGCGCGAACTGTTCAAAGACGAGGTCCGCGCACTCGGCCACGAACTCGGCCTGCCCGATGAAGTCGTCTGCCGTCATCCCTTCCCGGGACCCGGACTCGGCATACGTTGCATCGGTGCCATCACCAGAGAACGCCTCGATACCCTGCGCGACGCCGACGAAATCTACATCGAAGAAATTCACAACGCCGGACTCTACGGCGACATCTGGCAAGCACTCGTCTGCTTATTGCCCGTCCGCTCCGTCGGCGTACAAGGCGACGAACGCACCTACGAAGAAGTGTGCAGCCTGCGCGCCGTCACCTCCGAAGACGCCATGACCACCGACTGGTTCCGCTTCCCACACGAAGTCCTCCAAAGAATCTCAAACAGAATCTGCAACGAAGTCCAGCACATCAACCGCGTCCTCTACGACGTGACCTCCAAGCCCCCCGGCACCATCGAGTGGGAATAACTTACCTTTTTCTTGGGAAAGAAAAAGGTAAGGCCAAAAAGAACCGATGCGCCCTTCGGGCGAGACCGCGGAATCTCGGATTCTTCGCATACACCAATGGTCGAGGCATCCTCAATGCCACCCACCCATTCGCGGTTTTCAGTTTGTTAATCTGCGCAAATCTGCGTAATCTGCGGATCAAGAGTTCTTACAAGTAGCTACACACATACTCCGCGATACCATCTTCGATTTCGATATCAAACGAAGAATTCGCGTTCACCTCAAAAAAGCTCCCCGCGGCATAGGATTTCGTTTCGTCCTCCCCTGCAAGCTTCACGCGACACTCGCCAGCGATAATATCCATGCGCTCAGCCGCGTCCGTGTTGAAGGTATACGCCCCGGCATACATCAGGCCCGTAGATTTATTCGACCCGTCCGGCATGATGATCGTATGGCTCACGACCTTCCCATCAAAGTAAACATTCGCCTTACACACCACGCTCACACCGTCAAACTGCTCAGGAATCTGTTTAGACATACAACCACCCTCCAAATTTTCGATAATAGTTTAAATCACGCTGAATAAATACAAACCCAGCCCCGAGCGCACGATA
Organism: Candidatus Hydrogenedentota bacterium; assembly: GCA_046583315.1. Lineage (GTDB taxonomy): Bacteria > Hydrogenedentota > Hydrogenedentia > Hydrogenedentales > DTSJ01. The sequence continues at coordinate 18,506 of JAYGCN010000062.1, read as the reverse complement.
TTAACACCGTGTATCGAGCCACAAAAAGTAGTTCTATCGGCTTTCTTTGGTCTTACCTTTCTTTCACCCGAAAGAAAGGTAAGTTAGCCCTGCAGGCGAATTGTCACGTCCGGCTGACCCTTGAAAAAATCTTCGAGCGTATGGCTCAACTGTTCCGGAAAAGTCGTGTCCGCATCGGGACGTTGGATGGGCGTGCTACCGTGCAACCAGGATTGGTGACGCGCCAGCGTGGCGAGCTGTTTCTCGAATTCACGATAGCTATTCGTGTCCGAGGGAGGAGTCAGCCCGTAGCCATACGATTCGGATGTCTTGACCGCATCGAAGTGGGTACTGTCAATTCCCGTTAATCGCTCGGCGACGGTATCGAGTCCGGCGGCCGTGACCTGCAATACGACATCCGATTGCGCGGTCCAGGCCTGGCATCGAGCGTCGATATACGCGACAATGGATTCCTGAATGGTGCTCAGCGATTGACCCTGAAATTCATCAATCGATTGCAACGCCGCCGAACACTCCGGCAATCCGCACATCGCAAGCAACGCCGACGAACGTTCGAGATCCGCGAAGCCCTGCGCATTGTGTTGAATCGTCAAATAACTGTAAGGACCATTTTTCTTGCGGCGCGCCAGTTCGCAGACGAACCGGCGTTTTTCCAGGACGGCCGCCGTTGAGACGTCGAACAAATGATCCAGTGCCGTCCAGAAATGATGGCCTTCCTGCGCACCAAAGGCCAGTCGCGGCAGGTTTAACGTAATTTGCTGTGCCACAACCGACTTCGGATGCAACGTCTGTTCCTGAAACGGCAGCAACGGCGAATCCGCGTCGCACCGGTATTCAATCGTGTCCAGCACGAGTCCGCACAAGGCAATACGATTCAGATACGAAACCGTCGCTTCATTGCGCGGTCCTGGAGCCGGCGGAGAAACGACTGGCATCACATGGGAAGACGCATCCGCATCCACGGCCGTTTCCCGCAACGCCTGCAATAACATGTGCGCGAAATCTTGCGCAGTCTTTTGATACGCCTGATACGGTTTTCCAGTGTTCGCGCCATTCGGCCCCATTGCATCAATGCCCTGCAAGTCATGCGGCACGTCCCAGCTGATGTGCAACTTGATCGTACATGTTTGGGACGAAGACGCCGTATCAATGAGCCCGTCAATAAGCTGTCGCGATACCGCGTGCAGGTGTACGTCATCAAACTCGACCAGATAGGGCGCAAGTGCATAATTAATCGCTTCCCATTGAATCGATTCCGCGCAATACTCCTGAAGAATACGCGTGCTTTCAACAAGGTCTTCGATAAGGGTTTCAATCTTGCGTGCGGGGCTCGGTGAATCCATCCAGCGGGCGACCGATCCGAAACGTTTGACCGTATCGGGATGTAGGGTAAGCGAATCAATGCGATCGGCCTGTTCAAGATGATGCAGATGCAAATCACCGCGAATATGTGCATTGACCACATCCGGACTGTAAAGGCGATTCAGGGCATAGGCCTCTTTCACACGCCGTGCAATCGCGACATCCGAACTGCCAGGCGTCATCAGATCGTGTGAAGGATTCGACGTGCCCGAAAGCGCGTCCTCCAGTTGGTCCAAGTTCAGATGCAACTGCCTCGCCGCATTCTCCGAAGATAAATTCGAGTGGGCGCGCACCAGCTCGTGGATCAACGCGACCGACGGTGTCGTGGTAGGCAGACTGGACAGCGATTCGTGAACCGCCTTGCGAACTGACTCATGTTCCGATTCAGCAAGGCCTAATTCATCAATCGCCACATCCAATTCATCCAGGGGACGGTCAACATTCGTCGAGCGGTTCCAGCGCCATTCCATCAGCGCATCACGTACCGAACGCGCGTCCTGCGTGGGAAGGCCCTCCGCCGTATGACGTTTGTCACGATGCTGCACGTAAGCCAATGCCGTGCGTTCATGACCCATCTCAATGAGAACCCGTTCCACCGCGTCGTCCACGTGCGTCACGTTCAGCGGCTCATTCCGCTGCTGCTTGGCCAAATACAGTGAAACACTTGCAGCGAGCGACTGGGACAACGCGCGATCATCACCACCAATACTCTGCGCCGCCTGAAAAATCGCTTCCGAAATTTTGAGTGTGTCGAAGGGAGCTGTACGATTGTCCCGTTTGATAATCGATTGAAGCGTCTCGGATACGGGTAGAACAGAATGGGGGATCGACAGCTGGATATCTAGCGCGCCCTGTTGCGGCATCGGGCGATCACTCCATTCCGGTTTATCCATAATCTGCTTTCCAAATGTCCTGTTGAGACAGGACGGGCTTGTACATGTAATTAATGCCGGATCACGAGAGAGGATTCGACTTCCCAATCGCCGAATCAAATGAAAACGAACAAAAATGCTACGTCAGCATTCCCTTAAGCTCAGTCATAAACTCATTGAGATCTTTGAACTGGCGATACACCGATGCGAACCGGACATACGCCACCTCATCAATGTTTTTCATCTTGTTCATCACCACTTCGCCAATCGTATCAGTTGACACTTCATGATCCGTCGAGCTGAACAGCTTGCGTTCGACTTCGTCAATCAGCGACTCCACCTGATCAAGCGACACCGGTCGCTTCTCAATAGCCTTGAGAATTCCGGCCTTCAATTTCCAACGATCAAAGGCTTCGCGGCGTCCATCTTTCTTGATGACCATCTGTGCGATTTCTTCGATGCGTTCATAAGTCGTGTACCGACGCTGGCACGAAAGGCACTCACGTCGACGACGGATAGAATCCCCATCCTTCGAAGAACGGGAATCGACAACTTTAGCATCAGTATTGTTGCAAAATGGACATCGCATAAGGATTTTCCTATCTCATTTACCAGATAATCGGATTATTGTATCACAATATAGCCCAATTTTATAGTCTGATTATCATCCACCTATACCATATAGACGAAGTATCGGTTTAGAGCGTTTTCAGCCGCGTCGATAAAATGAAATCGAGGCCCTCCCATAGGTTTCTGTTCTGTATTGATTGAGGCCGGATACCTGTTCCAGAAGGGTTGTCCTAGAAGGGTGCTCCACGATCACAAGCTGTTGCGGCGTATGGGGTTCAGCCTCTGCGATGACTTTGAGCAATACCTCGTAAGCATCGAAATCAAAAGGTGGATCAGCGTAGACAATATCCGCCGGGCCGTGCTGCCGCACCACTTTGCTGAGGTTATCGGGAAGTGTCATACGAACGAACGTGGCGCGATCACTGAGACGGGCTTTAGCCGCGTTCTTGCGGGAAATTTCGAGTGATTGGGGAGATGAATCCACGAATACAGATCTCGCGCCCCCCCGGCTAAGTGCCTCCAGCCCATTCGCGCCGGTACCGGTAAAGAGGTCTAGGAACACGGTCTCCTCATCGAGCGCCGGAGCAATGATGTTGAACACCGATTCGCGCACCCGATCCAAGGTGGGGCGGATTTCCCTCCCTTTCGGCGTAACCAGTGGGATGCCCTTGGCCGTGCCCGCTATAATTCGCATTTTTGTTGTAATCCTCATTCGCTCTATGAGTTAGAACGGACTCGTGCAAAACTTTACATTTGTGTGTACATAGTGTGGCGATTCAGTTGAATTGTGCTTCGTGTGCTTCGTTCGAAATTAGCTGTAACATAAATAAAATTAAAGACTTAGAGTGTTTTTCGGTACTGCCGAGCCAAATTAACAATGCACTGGAAAGTGCTGTTGATAAGTTGTGGAAAAACGACTTTTCGAAAGGGTATGTTCGGTATAAGTGATTTTATCTTACCGGCTTAGGCAAGTTTCGGAACGGTGTACGTGCCCATCCTGATTTGCTCAAACATGCTGAGATCCGGGGCATGTAATTGGGCTGTTTCAAGCGTAATCAAATCTTCTTTCCAACGATCATAAAGATAATGCTCGAACAGCTGAGATTTGGACAAGGTCTGCTGCATGCCCAGGCGAATCCCGTTTGTATTACCTTCGATAATCGATTTCGATATCTGTTTTACGTCATTGAACATGACTTCGAGCGCCGGGACGCGACCTCCGCCTTTTTTCTCCACCAGTAATTGGCAGATGACGACACGTATACATTCGCACAACTGGGAGCGCACGAGTTCACGTTCGATAGGGTCGAAGAAGCTACATATTCTGTCAATCACGGAGCTCGCGTTGCTGGCGTGAAGCGTCGTGAGTACCAGGTGGCCTGTTGCGGCCGCACCGATGGCTGCACGAATGGTTCCGGCATCACGCATTTCGCCCACAAGAATTACATCCGGATCGTGACGCAAGGCTCCTTCTACGCCAATGTCGAAGGCACTTACGTCCGTCCCCATATTGCGTTGAGAGACGATGGATTTCTTGTTGTGGTGGTGGTATTCGACAGGATCTTCGAGAGTGAGAATATGCAGTTTACGATTGGTATTGATCCAATCGAGAAGGGCCGCGTTAGTGGACGATTTACCGCATCCCGTGTTACCGACGATACAGACGAGTCCATTATGCAGTTTCGCCAGCTCGCCCATGATATCGCTTGGCATATTGAGATCGTCGAAGGAGGGTATCGTTTCCGGGTGATAGCGAAAGGTGAGATGCGGCTGTCCTGCCTTCATAAACGCTGAGGTGCGTGCGTAGCCGATGCCTTTCTGATGAAAGCCGAAGGAATTCTGATGGTCCTTAAGAAAGTGTTCCCAGGCTTCATCGGGAGAAAGCTGTTTGATCAGGGCATAGATCTGCGGGCCCGAAAGCGGAGGCATGAGATCAGAAACCAGCATTTCGTTGTCGATGCGAAAGATCGGTTTCATGCCGGGTGACAGGTGAATATCACTCGCCTTGTATTGGATTAACGCACGGAACAGCAGTTCTATGCTCGGGGGTGTCGTGTCGTATTCGGAACCGTCAAATCGCCAGATTTCTGGAATGCGAATGTGCTTGCAAATCGTTTCGACTGTTGCGCGAACGACTTCGTAGTCTACATCCGATGCGTTCTCGCAGGGAAGGGTGAACGTCGTCTGATTTTCATCCTCGTTGTAAACGTATTCGCAGATGCCGTCTGGTGCCGCATCTGCCGCATCGTGAATTCGCTGTAACGTATTACCGTTTGCCTCAATCCGAAACTTGTATCGCTCGAATTTGGTGTCAAATTCAGTCCGATCAATCGTAAAGTCTACACTATCACTTCGCCCTTTAATTCGACGGGGTTTTCCCTCCGTCTTACCCATTTCCTCTTCGGCAACGTCGATTACCGCTTGAAAACTTTTCTGCTGTCCAATACCAGCGATGATTGTCGCCATTGTGTGTTACTCCCGTTATGCAGCCTCTAAACTACTACGCCAATCCGTGTTCAACCGCGAATAGCCAAGCTATGAAATATACACATTTCGTGGGTAAAAACTCAAAGATCCGACAGAAAGGCTGATCATTGATCAATTTCTTTATAAAAGAGCAACTCATCGTAGGGCTCGTGGGAATCGGTCATGTGGCGAATGACACCGTCGTGCCGAAAGCCGTGTTTGGTGTAAAAACGGTGGGCGCGCTCAAAAAGGGTATCACTCCACAGTTCGACGCGGGTGCACCCAATGGCACATGCGCGTCCAAGAGCCCATTCCAGCAGCCTGTCGGCATGGCCCTCACCTTGAAGAGTCGCGTCGAGATAGAGGCGCTTCATCCAGGCCACATCGGGTCGTTCTGAATCCGCCGTGAGGGCTACGGTAGCGCGCACCGTGTCGTTGTCGTCGCACAGCACCATAAAGGAACCCGGCTCGAAGTGCTTGGCAATATCAGCGAGGTCGGCTTCGGCATCTTCAAGGCATATTTCAAAACCGTAGTCACGATAGAGATCACCAATGAGGCGGATGATGAACTCGGTATCGGCGGCAGTTGCTTCGCGCAGGTGCATGGAGTAATCCTGAGTCAACGTCGTAGTGCAAGAAAGATTTGTAGTATTATGTTCCCAGAACAAGGTAATTGCAAAGGAGTATAATGTCGGTCGTGCACACCAGTGAAGAAGAATTGCTGCATTCTCGCAAGCAGGCGATCATGGAGATGCTTGAGGCGCATTCATTCGAGCCGCCGTTCTGGTTAAAGAACCCTCATTTACAGACCGTCGGCGCGCGTTACCTAAGGCGCATCGCGTCCCCGCCATTGGAAACGGAAATGTGGGACACGCCCGACAACGATTTTCTGCGTGTGCACCGGTGCATGGGCGATGAAGATAAACCCATTGTGCTCATGTTGCATGGGCTGGAAGGCTGCGTCGAATCGACCTACATGATCGGCCTGTTGCGCACCCTGCAAGGCAAGCGCTGGAGTGCTATCGCGATGGATTTCCGGTCCTGTGGTGGCACCATGAACAACGCGCGTCGACTGTATCATTCCGGGGAGACCACAGACGCGGCATTTATGGTCGACAGAATTGGTGAGCTGTATCCAGGCCGTCCCTTGTATATGGTGGGCTATTCTCTTGGCGGCAACGTCATCGGAAAATGGCTCGGAGAGCACGGCGATGCCGTGCCCGAGCATGTGAAAGGTGCCGCCATCGTGAGCGCGCCCTACGATTTGGTCGCGTCGGGCAAACACATGGACTCAAGCTTCAGCCGATTGTATGTGTTGCACTTTCTGCGCATGTTGATTCCCAAAGCCATTGAGAAGGAGCAACAATATCCGGGCTGCGTCGATATTGATGCCGTCAAGAAGTCGCGAAGTTTTGCCGATTTCGACACGCACGGCACCGCGGCACTCCACGGCTTCGATGATTCGCACGATTACTACACAAAAGTTTCCTGCGGGCAGTACCTCGAAGGCATTCGACGTCCGACGATGTTGCTGAGCGCGAGCGACGATCCCTTTAACCCCGGAGAGACGCAGCCCTACGAACTCGCGCGAAATTCGCCCTGGCTGTTTCCTCAATTCATGGATAACGGCGGCCATGTAGGATTCATTCGCAAGAACGGACCGCTGGGATTGGGGTACTGGGCCGAAGAACAGATCGCCCGTTTCTTCGAAGCCTGCCACGGCTAAGGCTCAGGCGGTCTGGTTTTCCAAGGCCTCGATGGCTTCGCGCAACGCATCCGGCACGGGAATCGCCTTGGCGTTGACGTAATCGACCCAGGTCATCACAGTCGAGCCGTCGCAGATAAGCGTGTCCGTATCCTGCAAATATATCTCGTATTCAATCGTGAAACTCTTGTAGCCGATGCGCGAACAGCGAATCCCCACATCCAGCGTGTTCGGATGAAACAACTGCTGGCGGTAATTGCAGGTCTGGCTAACCACGGCTGGCCCGACGACACCAGGTTTCTTGAGTTCATGGAGGCCCACGGATCCAAAATAATCCATGCGTGCGATTTCGAAGTAAGTCAGATACATCGCGCTATTGACATGGTTCAATTGATCCAAATCGCGCCAGCGCGTATCGATAGTAATGCGATAATTGAAGTCAGACAGCATGGAATTCCTTCTCGGTTCTGAACTATTCGTTGGATTTTGCCTTACCGAAAATGAACAAATGCTGCGAAGGCAGAAATTCCTCAAGCTCGAGTAACTCGAACCCTGCCGGAAGCCATTCGGCCTTGACTTGCTCCACCGACATGCGATGCTCGGTTTTGATGTGCCGTGCCGTTTCGCCCTTCAGTCGGTATTCCAGAAGGCATATTTTCCCCGTCGGTTTCAGGGCATCCAGCATTTTGGCCAGCATCGCTTCGGGATCGGAGAACTCATGATACACGTCCGCCAGTATCATCCAGTCGATTGATTCCTTCTCCAGCTTAGGGTCGTTGAACTCACCGAGCACCGGGCGAATGTTTTCAATGCCATGTTTCTCGCAGTTTTCCATCAGAATATCGAGCATCTCCGGCTGGATATCGACGCCGTACACCCGACCCTTCTCGCCGACGATGCGTGCGATTTTGCGTGCATAGTATCCGGAGCCGACACCGATGTCCGCCACGACATCGCCTTCCTTAAGCTTCATCGCACCGATTACTTTATACGGTTGTTCTTCTTTATCGCGCGTATCGCGTTCAAGCCACGGCGCGCCACGAAAACTCATCACGTGTGCGGGTTCACGTTTTTGGGGATCATCGGCGCGCGCGACGAAGACCGGTATTATCAAGAAGATGAGTGAAATCGCGCTAAGAGGCGAAAGTTTCATGATCGAATTCCTTAAATTGTGGTTAGTTCGAATAGTCTAACACGAGTTCGGGATAAACGGTTGCTGTTTCACCGAGATATGATGCGATCTGCTGATTAAGTGTCAACACGGCACCATCCCATGCTCCCGTGTAGGTGCGTCCAAGCACACTAAGCTCAAGCATGCCGCCATCCTTACTATAGGTGCCCGGTGCCCCCGTGGGCATACTCTCGACTAACTGACCGCCACGAACGAGCACATTGTCACCGGGTTGAAAAATGAACGTAAGCGGGCCCGATTGCCATGTGTGGCCAACGAGCGAACCATCGCCCTGATAAACGGCCAGTGGTAGCGGGGCAATTCGCGGTCCGGGAGCGGGCACCATTGGTTCCGGGTCTGTGGACTCCGCGCATCCGGCCGTGAACATGCAGATCATCGAGCACATCAGATATTTCATGGTGTCCGGCATCGCCCCAGTATACAGCAATTCGGCTCGCGCATTCGGCTATCGGGGCCCAATAGGCACCACCGCCGAATATTGACTTATTGAGTGGCTGTTTTGTACAGTATGCGCCTTAGTTCTCGTATGTTCGCCCACCCGCAGCGTTCCGGCTGGGCATCATTGTCTGCACGTTCAACCAACCATGAGGTTTACAACAATGAGTGATCTAGTGACATTATCCAAACAGGGAAACATTGGTGTTGTAACCATTGACAGCCCTCCTGTGAACGCGCTCGGCGTAGGCGTTCGAAAAGGCATTCTCGATTGCATGACGGCAGCGAATGCCGATGACGAAATCAAGGCCATCGTGATGATTTGTGACGGACGCACCTTTATCGCCGGCGCCGATATTTCTGAATTTGGCAAACCCCCGCAAGAACCCGGTTTGATTGAACCGCTGGATGCCATAGAAGGCGCTACGAAAGCGGTTGTCGCTGCGATTCATGGTACCGCGTTGGGTGGTGGACTCGAAGTCGCACTCGCCTGTCATTACCGTGTGGCCATTCCCAGCGCGAAACTTGGATTACCGGAAGTGTTGCTCGGATTGATTCCGGGCGCGGCAGGTACCCAACGTCTTCCGCGTGTTACCGGTGTTGAACAGGCACTGAAGATGATCACTTCCGGTATTCCCATCAGTGCCACCGAAGCCAACGAGCGCGGCCTCGTCGATAAGGTTGTCGAAGGCGATCTGCTCGAAGGCGCTATTGCATTCGCCGAACAAGTTGTGAGCGAAGGCCGTCCCTTGAGTAAGGTGCGCGATCTCAATGACAAAGTTACTGGAGTCGACCCGGAAATTTTCGCGGCGTTTCGTGCCAAACTTGGAAAAGCCAAACGCAATTTCGAAGCACCCCAAGCATGCGTGGATGCCGTTGAAGCAGCATGCACCTTACCCTTCGATGAAGGCTGTGCCAAAGAACGCGAGTTATTCACCACCTTGATGACCAGTGCGCAGTCGGCCGCCCAACGTCACATCTTCTTCGCTGAGCGTGCCGCGAACAAAATTTCCGATGTTCCGAAAGATACAGAACGTAAAGACATCAAGAGCGTTGCGGTATTGGGAGCAGGCACGATGGGTGGCGGCATTACGATGAATTTTGTGAACGCCGGTATCGCAGTCAAGATTTTCGATACAAATGCCGAGGCCCTCGAGCGCGGCATGGGCATCATCAAGAAAAACTACGAAAATACCATGAAAAAAGGCCGTATGACGCAGGAGCAGGTCGATGCCTGTATCGGTCTGATTACTCCGACCACCACCTACGACGATTTCAGTGATGTGGACATGGTCGTTGAGGCGGTTTTCGAAGAAATGGAAATCAAAAAGGAAGTGTTTACCAAGTTGGATGCAGTGTGTAAAGACGGCTGTATCCTCGCGACTAACACCTCGACGCTTGACGTAGATGCAATTGCAGACGTGACCAAACGTCCCGAGTGGGTCGTAGGCATGCACTTTTTCAGCCCTGCAAACGTCATGAAACTCCTGGAAGTGGTCCGCGGTGCGAAAACGAACGCGACAACGCTCGCCACAGTCATGGCCGTCGCAAAGAAGATCAAAAAAGTCGGCGTGGTCGTAGGCGTATGCGACGGCTTCGTGGGCAACCGCATGATTCACCCCTACGGTGCGGAAGCCATTTTCCTGGCCGAAGAAGGAGCCGCCCCGCAACAAGTGGACGGCGCGCTCTACTCCTGGGGTATGGCAATGGGTCCTCTTGCGATGGGTGATCTCGCCGGACTCGATGTCGGTTGGCGCATTCGTAAAGGCAAGCCGCGTCCCGAAGGCAAACGCTACTCCGAAATCGCGGACAAAATTTGCGAACTCGGTCGTTTCGGACAGAAAACCGGAGCGGGCTGGTATCAATATGAAACCGGCAGCCGTACGCCGCTACCCGATCCCATAATTGAAAAACTCGTAGTCGAAGTCGCTGAAGCCAGTGGCATCGAGCGTCGAGAAATCAGCAACGAAGAAATCGTCGAACGCACCATCTACGCCTTGGTGAACACAGGCGCGAAGATTCTCGAAGAGGGTTTTGCCCAACGCGCCAGCGATATCGATGTCATCTACGTCTTTGGATACGGATTCCCTGTATACCGCGGAGGCCCGATGTTCTATGCCGATACCGTTGGCCTGAAAAAAGTTTATGATCGCATTTGTGAATTTGACGCCGAAGCATCAGACGATCGCTGGAAACCCGCACCGCTCCTGAAAAAACTCGCGGAAGAAGGCGGCACATTCAACTAAAACGTGCCTTAAACAAGGCTGAAATTGAAAATCCGCAGGAACGCGTTTCGTTCCTGCGGATTTTTTGTGTACTATGATCGCAATAGGTCGATACCTTGGTATCCGTTACCTATCGTAAATCGAATGCGACCAACAATGCCTGCGCACTGCACTGCCAAGGCGATCAATTCTGGAAATGAGGAGTCAAGCACGATGCGATCAATAATCTGGATTGGAATGATAAGTTTGCTGTGGACCTCAGTTTCGGCTTCCGCGCAGGCGGTCAAGGGCATGGTGCCGGAGGATGCACCCGCACGCGCTCTCACCTTTAACGGATTGACTCCCGGTGCCGACAATCATGCCAAAGTTCGGGAACTCCTTGGCGAACCTGAATTCGAATCAAAATGGTACAGCTATAAACTCTATTACCCGGCGAAGGACCGTCCCGGCCTGTATGACGTGTTGCACATGGGCGGCAAAAGTCCCGACGCGCACCTGGCCAATATTGATGCCGCATCCATTCCGAAAGGATACGAGACGGAATCGAAAATTCGCGCGGCAATGGGCGAGCCCGAATACGAATTGCGCATGGCCACCTGGCGAATGCTGGACTACACAAAGGAAGGCCTGCGGTTTTCGATAACGTCAGACGGAAATACAACCGGTGTCGCCTATTTCCCTCACACCACCACGCGCGTGCCCGCCGGTGAACGAAAACTCATGGATCTGAGCCATCTGCGTCAAGGCCCTCAACCTGCACCCGCGAAAAAAGCAAACTGGTCAGGAATGAAAGTAGGCATATCGGAAAAAGTAATTTCTCCGCAGGGCGAGGACTGGCTGCCACACCGTTACAAAATTCACGATGATCTCAAAGTGCGTATCGCCGTGTTCAAGAATGACGATGAATCGGTCGCCTTCGTCGGTGCAGACAATTTTGGTATGGGTTGGAAAGACGTGAACGTCATGCGCGACGGCGCCAAGGCGCTGGGCGTAAACCATCTCATCTTCGGCATGTCACACAACCACGCAACAGGCGACACCATTGGTGTATACGGACATTACCCGACCGAATACATCGCCCACATCCAGAGTCAGGTGATCGCAAGCGTGAAAGAAGCCTTGGGAGATCTCGAAGAAATTACCGAGTTGCGCGCCGCCTCCAAAGAGCTTCCCATGGACGGCATTCGGGTGCAAGATCTGTTTCGCAATGCACGCAACCCGGGCGTTCTGGACCCGACAATCTCGCTGATACAAGCGATTGGCAAGAACGGAAAGGTCATCACGACCATGGTGAATTTTGCGTGCCACGTGGAGTCACTTGAGAAAGGTTCCCGCGAAGTAAGCGCTGATTTTCCGGGTTATATGTGTGATCAGATCACACGGGATGGGGGAGGGCTGGCTGTGTTCCTGAACGGCGCCGTCGGCGGTATGGTCAGCGGCGACAACCGTGCACGAACCCACGAATCAGCCGAGGAAATGGGACTGCAATTGGCCTCTATCGTGAAAGAAATGGTGCCGACGACACAACCCATGGTCGAAAACAAGTTCTCCGTCGATCAGCGACTCCTGCAAATTCCCATGACGAATCCGAACTTCAAAGAACGCTACGAATCCGGCATCCGTTCCATTTATCGCGGACGCATCACCACGGACATGATTTACGTTCAACTCGGCGACGCGCAATTCGTGACCCTACCCGGCGAGCTTTTGCCTGAAGTGAGTTTCGAGATTCTCGAACAGATGGATGGCTTCCCGCGCGTGCTAATCGGTCTCGCGAACGACCAAATCGGCTACATGGTGCCGCCCTACGATTTTCGCATCGATGCCTACGAGGAATCAGTATCCCAAGGTCCCGCCGCCGCCACACAAGTACGCGACATGGCGATTCGCATGTTGCAGGGCAAGCATTAATCGCCCGGAAGCCGTTTATGCCGGACGTCGATGACCGGTTGCTCAGCTTCATCTTGCGTCGAGTTACGCTTCATCTGCTCATAGCGTCGCCGTGTTAGGATTTTCTGCAGTTCGCGTTCCAGAATGAGTTCCGCCACGGCTGTAGCCTTCGTGTCCACCCCGCGCAGATCCAAAGCGTCCTGAAATCGCGATTCATCGATATCCAGCGTGTACATCGCCGTGCTGAGTCGGTGCATGTCCTTGTCCAACAGCTCTGAAACACGATCGGCCAACGCCGCGAGAAGTCGATCCCGCGAAGCATCCACATCCTCCGGCAACGACCAAGCCTGCACAAGCACCTGCCGGAGCGCATCAAAATGTCCACCCTCATCCATAACCGCATCTTACCTTTTTATTGATAAAAAGAGGTAAGGCCAAAAAGAACCGGGAAATACTTCGTATTTCCAATATCGGTTTTTCTTTGGTTCTTTCATTTCACCCGAAAAGAAAGAACATTGTGGTTTAGCAGTAAAACGCAGTAAAATAGCGACGAACGCATTGGAGGTACTAACCATGTCACGCGATATATCAAAAGGGCCCTTGGAGTCGCTCGAAGTCTGGGAAGACGATCTGCTCGAACGTTATCCCGAGAAAGGCGATTTCAACGGGAAGGCGAAAGATGACTTTCGAAATTACGACGACCCCGTGCGCGATACGGTCGCTGAATTCTATCGCCTGAACCATATACATCAAACCCTGGAATTCGCCCGCGGGAAACGCGATGAGTATGCGCCGTTAAATCGCAAAGAGATGGGACTCTGGGAAGCCTGCGAATATCTGAACGAGCTCGTCGACGACAGCGATCCGGACACAGACGTTTCGCAAATCGAACACCTACTGCAGACCGCCGAAGCGATTCGCGCCGATGGGCATCCCCGCTGGTTCATACTGACGGGCCTGATTCACGACCTCGGAAAAATCCTCTGCTTCAACGACGAACCGCAATGGGCGGTGGTGGGGGATACCTTCCCGCTTGGTTGCGCGTTCTCCGACAAGATTGTGTATCCGAAATTCTTTGCGGACAGTCCAGATTTGAAACGTGCGGAACTGCAGACGGAATGTGGTATTTACGAAGCCGGTTGTGGACTCGACAAGGTCACCATGTCCTGGGGTCACGACGAATACATGTACCTCGTGACCAAGGATTACCTGCCCGAACCCGCGCGATACATCGTTCGCTACCATAGCTTCTATTCGGCCCATCGCGAGAACGCTTACGAACATCTCATGACGGATCACGACAAAGAAATGTTTAAATGGGTGCGCGCATTCAACCCCTACGATCTCTATTCCAAATCCGATGAACCCCCGAAGGTAAAAGAGTTGAAACCGTTTTATCAGGAACTCATCGCGGAATTTTTTCCAGAGAAGATTCGCTGGTAGGATCGTTCAGTAGTTTCACTGATCCTTTCTAACAGTCTGCTGAATAATTCCGTCCTTCACGTACACGTAGATTTCGCCCCCAGCGGTCGTCTCGGCCATGATACAGGGAACATTTTCCTCTTCGAATGCCGAGAGCCATAAACTTTTTCAATATCCGTAAGAACTACAGGTTGCTCGATGAGCGTAAATGTGTCGCCTTCTGGTATGTAGAATGCAATGATGTGATTTCGATCATCATCCTTGTAAATGAATATGGCACCCGTCGTGTCTGTAAATATTCCGTCTTTCTTGTGCATGTACAGACCAATTGAAAACACTTCTTCGTATATCACCTTTACCTTATCGAGGTCGTCCATCGTGGAAATCGTTTCGGGGAATTTAACCCGCAGTTCGGAGGACATGCACGAGGCCAAGCTAACCGACAGAAGACTGATCGAGAGTAACGAGAAAATTCGAGGATCGGGGCGCAATTAGTCTAAGCCCACTTCTACGTTTTGAGCAACTGCTTTCTTGATGCTATCCGCTGTAATTTTCTCATGGGAAGTATTCCACAGCACTTTGCCATCCTTGAGCAAGAGCAGCTGGGGAGATTCATGTTTAACCTTCGTGCTCGCCTCGATGGTCTTCGATACCGGTTTCCGCTCGATGACTTTGACAAAGTAAAAATTCGGCGTGTCTTTTGTGGCTTCTTTGCTGATGAAAGTGTTCGTGCGATAGGCCGCTCCAGCCGATACCGGGCATTCCGTGCTGTGTTTGAACACGAAAACAGGCGCTTCCTTCGATTTTGCGATAACCTTCTTCCAGTCGCCTTCCGTCATAATCTCCGGCACATGCGGACCTTCCCAATTTTCGCCCTCGACATTACGCGGGTCGGACTTGAACTTGTTCGTGTTCGGCAAGATGTCCGCCTGAGCAAAAGTGGGTACTAAAATTAACAACGCGACTGCGAGAATGTGAAATTTCATGATTCGGATCCTTTGTGCCTGTCAGTTTATCGCCTCAGCGATGGACTGTCAATAGGAACCTAGAAGGAAACGATTTTATTCCGCGTTGCCCTTGATATCGTCCAGATACCAAG
Organism: Candidatus Hydrogenedentota bacterium; assembly: GCA_046583315.1. Classification (GTDB taxonomy): domain Bacteria; phylum Hydrogenedentota; class Hydrogenedentia; order Hydrogenedentales; genus DTSJ01. The sequence goes on along the minus strand of JAYGCN010000062.1, from coordinate 3,268 downwards.
CAAGTCGTTGATGATTCTCATCCGTCTGATGCACGATGAGCTGATGGGTTTCCGCGTTATATTGCACCATCGAGATGTCGCGATCCTGAGCGTCGAGAACCGGTAGCAATTTTTCTCCAAGAACCGTCCAGTTCTTTACCATGCCAAAGTGCGTGACCGCCTTGGAGTCGAGGTCGTAATACCGCGTCGAAAGCCCCGGTAGTTCATCAATGAGATCGAAATCGGGATTATCAAAAAAGTCCTTTAGCTTCGCGTGTTGACTTGGCGTTGTATGAACAATGAGTTGGCCATTGTCAAATTATAGTATTTGAATGACCACGCCTTGCCTGACACCGGCTCCAAAACCTTGGGGGCGACCTCGTCCAGCGTATAGCGCCACCGCTCTGCTCTTGCAAACTCGCCTACGAAGCCCATTCGTGTCTTGAGCGACGCTGGAATTCGGTAGTACTGGGTTGTCAGCGTAGGAGCTTTAAACACCGGATTCTCGAGGAATTCCCTAATCTTTGCGTGGCGGGTTGGCTTAGTGTGTACGCTGAGACGATGCTGGACCACGTTATACTTTTTGTACGATATTGGTTTTTTTGAGATTGGTTCGCGAACTGGAGGTGCCACATCATCCAATCGGGCCATCCAGATTTTCTGGGGAACTGCAGGAAGTTGATTCCCTGGGTTCTCAGAATTCCCAAGGTTCAAGGAGAACAGTCAGCTTGGGCCAAACCTATGGGGCAAATCATACTCCCGCGTTTCCAGGTCTTCGAAAGATTCGTGCCGGGCGTTTTCCGGTGACGTGATCCAGATAAAACCATCTTGCACGGTGTACGTCAGCCCGAGGGTATCAAGCGCGTTCTTCAGCACCACGCGCAACCTTACATCGCTAAAGTGCCACTCGCCTGGAAGTATTCCATCCGTGATAACAGTATCAGGTGTGCCCCTTTTTTCGCCCGGCGCGGGTGCCACGACTCGATTGTCGATCATGATATTGATATCCGTCTCATCCGCCAGCATTTCGAGGACCCTCGACAGAGGCGGAGAATTACCGAAATCGATCGTGACTAATGTAGCGAGCAATGCTTCCGTTTTCGAGTACTTCGGCTGCGGACCCGGTCCAGCATTCAGATGAGCGACATTATTCTCCGTGATCTTCTTCGGCGTCGTAATCGTGATGATGTCCCCTTCGATCATCGGAGCCAGATTCAGCGGCCTCAGGATGGCCATCAGCGCCTGTTGTAATGTGACGTTTGTGAGATTGACGTATTCGTCGGGAGAATCTGAGTCTGCCGGCGCAACGACACTCCAATTGGTCGCTATGTTCACGTCGTAATTGTCCTGTAGCACTTTAAACAAGTCTACGATGTGAACTTTTTCAAATACGACGCCGACCGGTTGTTGCAATATCTCGCGCATTCGTTCCGACGGGCCACTAGCTTCACTGCGAACTCGATTCGGGCCGCCGACTTCGGTATTTTGTATTTCGTGCGCGGAGGAAAGGCGCTCGGGCGAAGTAATCGTGATGATGTTACCTTCGATTTCCGAAACCAGACCCAGAGGCCTGAGGAAGGCCATCAGTGCCTGTTGCAGGGTGACGTTTTTGAGATTGACGTATTCGACGATTCCATCCGAGACATAGTCGTCTGGAGAATCGGAGTCCACTGGCGCAACGACACTCCAATCGATTGCTATATTCAAGTCGTAATTATCTTGTAATACTTTAGCGAGGTTGACGATGTGAATTTTCTCGAATACAACACCGACGGGTTGCTGCAATTTCTCGCGCATGCGTTCTGATGGACCACCGGCGTCATCGCGAATTCGAATCGCGCCGCCGAGCGATTTGGCAACGTTTGCGATTTCAGTACAGAAAATATTGCACGGAGACAAAGGGATATTATCGCGGGAAATGGCTCGCGCGATGATGACTCCGACTGAGGTAGGGGGAGACTATGGCCTGGGATTTTCTAGGGCGAGTAACGGGAACTATTTCAGCCCCGGTGGTTCCGATTGGGGATTTATCAGCAGTTTTCTCGCCCACAAAGAGAAAGGTTATGGAATAATCGTCATGACCAATGGGAATGCGGGGTATCAAATCACCGGTGAACTCGTTGAGCGTGTTGCGGAAGTGTATCAATGGGATTCGGCAACTGAGTAATACAGCCGCAAGGGGATTTTGCGCGGTCCTTCCTCACCCTAAAGTGGTTGACATTGTGCGAGTCGCTTTGTAGGATTGAGTTCTGTCCAGATAACTCGCGAGAACTATCATGCCCTATCGTATCAACATTGACGAAGGCAAGAAACGCACTCTCATTGCGTGGACAGGTGTCATGTCCGACGAGCAGCTCCTGGAATGTCAGCAGGAGCTCTGGGCAATGCCCGAAATTCGCGCATTCGATGAGATCGCAGACTTCCGTGGACTCGAAGCGTTGACGGTAACGACATCGGGTATAGAGCAACTGGCGACAGCTGGCGCAGAACACGATTCGGGTGTATCAAAGCGATTGGCAATCGTCACCAAAAACGATATCGAATTCGGCCTGTCCCGGATGTATGAAGCATTCCGTGAACTTGCACAAGATAACCATCGCGTCACCAAAGTCTTTCAAGGCATGGATGATGCGATCGCCTGGCTGGAGGCAGAACCCGATGCCTAGCCTTGGCTGATTCCGTGGAGACTGTTCGCGTTCGACGTGATGATATAGATAGCGTCTTCGGCCCGGGCATTGGGAAACAACGTGATCTGCCCGCAACTGTTCAGAGGAATCTGCTTTTCGATAATTATGCCGAGTTTATTGCACAGGCGTCGGAAATCTTTGATCGAAAAATAGTGCCGGTTCGGCGATTCATACCAATCGAAAGGAAAATTGCTCGTCTTGGGTGAGCGCCCTGTAAAGAACATCAGACCTCGCGCCTTCCAGAAACCAAAATTCGGAAATGTAACAATGCATTTTTTCCCAACCCGGAGCATCTCAAGCAATACTTCGTGCGGTTTCTCAACCATCTGAAGAGTTCGCGTAAACGTGACGTAATCGAAACATTGATCCGGTAACGCGCTCAGCCCGTCATCAATGTTCGCTTGAATTACAGAGATGCCGTTTTCGATGGAATGAATAATCTGGCGTTCATCAAGTTCCAGTCCGACACCCTGCACGTTTTTTTCCGCTATCAAATGACACAGAAAATCCCCGTCACCGCAGCCGATATCCAACACGCGTGAATTCGCATCGATGTGGCTGAGAATCAGTTCGTAATCAATACGTCGTTCATCGCCCTGAAT
>JAYGCN010000261.1:0-55686 GCA_046583315.1 Candidatus Hydrogenedentota bacterium | reverse complement strand
GATCGGGGTAGCGCCGTAAGGGATTTGCGTGTCGAATGTCAGAGATGCGGGACGATTCTATTGAATTTTATGGGCATGTTTCAGTATGATGATGGGCACGTTTATGCTGGCTGGCCAAATTGGTAAGGCACCTGATTCTGGTTCAGACGACTCCTGGTTCGACTCCAGGGCCAGCAACCATAAAAAACAACAAAGCCCCTGATATCTCAGGGGCTTTTTTTATTAGTTCGCCACCAAAATCAGTATTGACACAAAACATGAGATAGTACATACTGCAGACAGTAGCCAAAATGTTGCGGATTCATGATAAACCAGCGACCAAAGTCACATATTCTGTAGATGCAAAAATCCGAGGCGATATATATTGCCATTAAGCGATTAGGCCACTCCTTTCTCGGACTTTATAAACAACCCATCTGCTGGGCTGGAGTGCTTATCGCACTACTTGGACTTTGGTTAGAAATCCCATGGCTATACCTAATTGGATTCGCGCTCTCCCTACCACTACTTGTTATTGTTCTTCCAGTATGTTGCATCGCGTTGACTGTATCGGTAACGCGCCCAGTCTGGTATCCAGTCTACTGGGGCATTCTTCAATCCCGTGGGGCACCATTTCATGAAGGAGATATAGTAGAAATACTACGTGGTCCGCAAAAAGGCAGAACTCTGACAATCTACGATGTCTGGAACGAACGAGAGCTGGTTCGTGTTCACATTGGCGAGAAGGAAAAAAACGATCTAACTGATCTCTTCTCCTTCCTTATCTATTAGAAAAGTTTCATCGGCAAAAGAGCCTGGCCTGTAAAAAGGTGCGAACTACCAACGAATCGTAGAGCAAATGGCGGAATTTGCAGAGGATTTGCTGAAATTAGAAGACATTCGCGACCATGTTGACATCGAAAATGAGGAGGCATGGTTGTCTTTTCGTTTTCAGGGCGAAGAACGCCGAGTTGACTGAAAGGTCGACGGCGACTGGGTCGACGAGAACGTTTTTACTCATTTCGACGTTATGCTGGGAGAGGCGGATTCAACGAAAGTATTCCTTTACTACGATCTGGGCGGACAGAAATGCGTTCTAGGCTTTGTCAGCAAATTAGATTTGCTAAGGCTCAACACGCACGGTATAAAGTTTGAGCCGTCGACCTGAGCACACGCTGCACGTCGCTGTCTTCGTCGATAAGTCCAGATTTTGGGTCCTCATTAAATTGTTCGACCCTACATTTAGCGTCGAATGCCTCGTAGAAATTTCCCAAATTTCCCTATCGTATTTGAGGATAAGAGGTTACACCTTTCGTGCTACATTTATGTCGCTTTTTGCGTGAATATTCCCTTGAGAAATGCTTCGTTGGATGCTAGGGTGCATCTGTTGCGGGGGGTGTTATGGCTGAGAAGTTACTTGAGGAAAAACTTGGGGATCGATTGCGATCCCGTGAAGTAACTGTGGCCACTGCGGAGTCGTGTTGCGGCGGGTTGATAGCCCATCGCATTACGAACGTGAGTGGCTCGTCGGCTTATTTCGCCGGTGGTGTTGTGTCGTACAGCAACGATGCAAAAATGAAGTTGCTCGGGGTCGAGGCATCAGTCCTCGATGCCCAGGGTGCGGTGAGCGAGTCCGTCGCTAAACAAATGGCGGACGGCGCAGTGAAGGCATTCGAAGCGACCTACGCCGTTTCGGTGACGGGGGTCGCTGGACCAACCGGGGGAAGCGATGACAAACCAGTCGGCACGGTATGGCTCGGTGTGACTTCACCTTCCGGTACCCGCGCAGAGGTAAAACATTTTTCGGGGGATCGCGATGCGGTGAAACGGCAGACGGCCGACCGCGCGCTTGAATTATTGTTGGAGGTGATTGAATGAGTGCGGATTTTGCACATCTTCATTGTCATACGGAATACAGCGTGCTGGATGGCGCGTGCAAAATCAAAGAGATCCTGCAGAAATGTCGGGATTTCGATATGGACTCCTGTGCGATCACTGACCACGGCGTTTTGTTCGGAGCGGTAGAGTTTCAGGAAATGGCCAAGGAAATGGGCATCAAACCCATCATCGGCTGTGAGCTCTATCTGGCTCCGGAAAGTCGCTTTGATAAAGTCAATCGTCCCGGCAAGAACAATTTTCACTTCTTGACCATCTGCGAAAACCTGACGGGCTATCACAATCTCTGCAAACTCAGTTCCGCCGGATTCACCGAAGGGTTTTACTATAAACCCCGCGTTGACCTGGAGCTGCTCGCCAAATATAGCGAAGGCCTGATCGCTACGACTTCCTGTCTTGCCGGAGAAGTGCCGCAGTGGCTGATGGAAGATAAAATCGACAAGGCCAATGAGGCCCTGCTGCGGTACGTGGACATCTTTGGCAAGGACAACTTCCTCGTGGAATTGATGGACCACGGCATGGAGGAGCAGAAAAAGGTCAACGAATATCTCGTAGATATGGCCGAAAAACACGGGCTGATGCTCATCGCCACGAACGATTGCCACTACATTAATAAGGAAGACGCCGAACCGCACGAAGCCTTACTATGCATTCAGACCAATGGCATGCTCGACGATGAAGACCATTTCAAATTTCCTTCGGACGAAGTGTATTTCAAAACGCCCGACGAAATGCGCGATGTTTTCCCGGATCACCCGGAAGCGTTATCCAATACCCAAAAGATCGCTGACCGATGCCATGTCGATATTCCTCTCGGGCAACACCTCATTCCCGAGTATGTTACGCCCGAAGGAATAGAGAAACTTCAATACTTGACCGCTCTCGTGAACGCAGGTCTCGAGTTTCGCTACGGCGGTGAAAGAGACAAGAAGTATTCTGAACGGGCCGACTTCGAACTGGGCATCATCGACAAAATGGGTTTTGTTGATTACTTTCTCGTCGTATGGGACTTGATTGAATTTGCGCGTCGGAAAGGCATTCCGGTGGGGCCCGGCCGTGGTTCGGGTGCCGGCAGCATCGTCGCCTACGCGCTCAACATCACTAACATCGATCCCATGCGCTACAACCTGCTCTTCGAACGATTCTTGAATCCCGAACGCGTGTCGATGCCTGATTTCGATATCGATTTCTGTTACCGACGCCGCGAGGAAATGATTCAGTATTCGTATGACAAGTATGGCGCGGAAAACGTGAGCCAGATCATCACCTTTGGACGAATGCTTGCCAAAAACGTTGTGCGCAACGTGGGGCGAGTACTCGGTATGCCCTACGCCGAAGTCGATCACATCGCCAAGTTAATACCCGACGAACTCAAAATAACGCTTGAATCCGCCTATGAAAAAGAGCCTGATCTCAAACAAATCGTCGATCATGATCCGCAAGTCGCGCGTCTATGGCGATTGGCCCTGCGTCTGGAAGGCACCATCTCCAATTGTGGCACGCACGCGGCCGGAGTGGTCATCTGCGACAAGCCACTCACTGATTTCGTGGCACTTTATCAAGCCAAAGGCACCGAAGCCATTGCGACGCAGGTGGAAATGCGCTGGGTCGAAGAAGTCGGCCTGCTCAAGATGGACTTCCTTGGTCTGCGTACCCTTACAGTCGTCCACGATACCGTGCACATTGTAAAAGAATCCAAGGGCATCGATATCGATATCGACAACATCGAATGCGATGACGAAAATGCTTACCAACTCCTACGCTCCGGTAAAACGACCGGCGTATTCCAGCTGGAAAGTCCCGGCATGCGCGATCTGGCCAAACGCATCGGCCTGCAGAGCCTTGAAGAGATATGCGCTCTGGTCGCACTCTACCGCCCCGGTCCGATGAAATTTATCGATGCGTATATTGACGGCAAGTATGCACCGAACAATATCAAATACGAACATCCCCTGCTCGAACCGATACTGGCAGAGACCTACGGTATCGCGGTGTACCAGGAACAGGTCATGCAGATTGTACAGGCGGTGGCAGGATTCTCGCTGGGACAAGCTGACATTTTGCGCCGCGCAATGGGTAAGAAAAAGGTCGATCTCATGGCGGAGCAGCGTGCCAAATTTGTAAAGGGCTGTGATGAAAATGATATCGGAGAAAAAGTTGCGGCATCGCTCTTCGACAAAATAGAGACTTTCGCAGGCTACGGCTTTAACAAATCGCACAGCATGGCCTACGCATTTGTCGCGTATCAGACCGCATTCCTCAAGGCCAATTATACGGCCGAATTCATGGCCGCATTGCTCACTTCGGAATCCGGGAACCTCGACAAGGTCGCTATCTACGTGGACGAATGTCAGCGACTCGGCATCGAAGTATTGCCGCCGGACATCAACAAGAGCGTGAAAAACTTCACAGTGGTGGAAGGCAACATTAACTTTGGCCTTGCAGCGATCAAAAATGTTGGGGACAAACCCATCAAAGAAATCGTTCGCGAGCGAAACGAGAACGGCCCATTCAACGATATCTATGACTTTTGTGCGCGCTTGGCCTCGCGTCAAGTAAATCGTCGCCTCATCGAAAGCCTCAATAAGGCCGGGGCCTTCGTAAACACCGATTGGTCACGCGCACAAGTGGACACGGTATTGGAGGCGGCCCTCGATGAAGCCCAGATCGCTCAGAAAGATCGTGAAGCTGGACAGAGTTCGTTGTTGGACTTGATGGGCGGGGAAGAGGATTCGGGCGGCGGTTCGGCACTGACCGAGAAGCCGGATATTCCTGAATGGGAAGAAGCAATCGTGCTGCAGAATGAAAAAGAAATGCTGGGGCTATACATCAGCAGTCATCCGCTCAAGAAACACATGGACGCACTGCGACGGTACGCGACACCGGGCCTCACCGACCTGCGTGAATTCTCGGAAGGCCGCATCGTGAATGTCGGCGGTATGCTCTCCCAGGTGAAATTTCACATGACAGCCAAGGGCAAGAAGATGGCCTTTGTCACGGTCGATACACTTGAGGGTCCCATCGAAATTACAATTTTCACGAACACCTACGAGGAGTATCACGAACTCTTACAGGTCGATGAGGTGATCATGATTCATTCTCACGTCAATTACCGCAACAAAGAAGCGGGCCTGGTCGCCGATGCGTTATACCCGATCGAAGGGATCGAACAGCGATTGACCAAAGCCGTGCACATTCGCCTGCCGCAAAAAGAAGCGGCAAACGGTGTGGTTCGGAAATTGGCCGAGCTATTGGGGGAAAATTCCGGCTCGTGCAATGTTTTCCTGCACTATGAAGACGCGAAAAACACTGAGTTCATCGTCCACGCCACCAGTTCGTGCATGGTGGGGCCGAGTCCGCAACTCCGTAAACAGGTCGAATTGCTTGTTGGAGAGGGCAGTTATTGGTGCTCGGCTGGAATCGGCCTTCCAAGCCATAATTCTGACACCGAGGAGCATATCAGGCCAGAACCGAGGCGCTATCCGCGTAAGAACGCTGCAAACGGGTAAATCCCCTGTTTGAACAACTGTTGGCGTATCACCGCGAAAAGCGGTATGCTTTCTACATGGGTAATCTCCTTCGACAGATAGTGGTGTTCTCCGTCGGCTTGGCGGGACTCATACTACAACCGATTTGCCATGCGAATGACGAAGCCAATCATTCATATTTCGTGGATGCTAGCGGTGTGCCGATATTGACGAACCAACCTCATGAGTATCGGGGCGACGAGCGGTATCGGGAAGTCAAAATCGAGTACAAAGCCATCTACGCGCCGAGGCAATACGACTTCGGAGCTTCTGGTAGCGTCAATACGGAAGCTGATTATCGTGCTGTGATCCGACGGTATGCCCGGCATTATCGCTTGAACCCGTCCCTCTTGACGGCCATCATCAAAGCGGAAAGCAACTTTGATCGTTTTGCCGTTTCGAAATCCGGCGCACAGGGCTTGATGCAGCTCATGCCTGCTACCGCCGAAGAAATGTCCGTGAGTGACCCCTATGATCCCACGCAGAATATTGCGGGTGGATCGCAATATTTGTATCGACTACTTCAGCTTTTTGATGACGACCTCGATCTTGCCCTGGCCGCGTACAACGCAGGACCGGGCGCGGTCCAGAAATACGGCTCCGTTCCCCCGTATCCCGAGACTCAGGCTTATGTAAATCGGGTGAAGCAGCTCACGTTGTTATTTGCCAGCGGGCGTGAGCGCATTCAAGTGAATTCTCACACGTATCGACCCAATAAGCGATTCAAGCCGACCGCAGAAGCGCCCTTCGTGGTGCATTTCAAGAGCGGACGCAGCCAACCGGCGCATCACGTGACCGAGCTGGGCGATGAGTATATCCTGACCTCCGGTCGGCGGCGATTCTCAATTCAAAAGACATTGGTGGAACGCGTCGAACGACTTCGCTGAACATGCGCATACTTTGCCCATGGGTATGAGCCAAGACGAGATTCAGATTAACGACGTACTGCCTTGGGGGCGATCACTGGCCGAATACCAGGCGATGTTCGCACTGACGGACGCGGATTTGGAATGTAGTATTCTTTCCTGCGCCGATGGCCCTGCCAGTTTCAACGCCGAGATGACTGCGGGCGGACATCCGATAACCTCCGTGGACCCGGTTATACCGATTCAGTGCCGAAAGAATCTGGAGCCGCATCGAGCAGACGCGGGATTTGCTCATCGAGAATACGCGCGCGAACCGGGACGCCTACATTTGGGATCACATTCCCGATATTGAGACCTTGACCGCGGTGCGCATGACGGCCATGAATCGATTTCTGGACGATTTTGAAGAGGGCAAGAGTCAAGGTCGTTACAGGGTGGGCGCGCTGCCCGAGTTGGATTTCCAAAACCGGCACTTCGATCTGGTGCTATGCCCGCATTCCCTGTTCACCTATACCGAGCAACTCAACGACGCCTTCCACGTCGCGGCCGTGCGTGAAATGGTGCGGGTTGGACGTGACCTGCGAATCTTTCCTTTGCTTGATCTGAATGGTGAATTCTCGCGGCACGTGGCTCCAGTCGAAGCGGCTCTTCAAGAGGACGGGCACACCACGGAGCGTATCAAAGTAGATTACGAGTTCCAAAAAGGCGGGAACGAGTATCTTCGAATTGCCGGATAACGATACAAAATCTTGCAGTTGTTTCCTGTAAATCACTATCATTGCGTGCAACCCACAGGAAAGACTTCCCCCATGCCCTATTCAGAATTTGATCGCAAATCGGTACACTTGAAGCCGCTCTCCGAACGCGAGAACAAGGTTCACATCGAAACGGCTCATGTGAAACCGACCGATGAGCCGGAGCCACTCTCTTCATTGAATCAGGAGATCCTGGATGGGGCGGTCGCGCGTTTACAGTCGGCCAAAGCATCCGGCGCGGCGCGCATGCTCGTATTCGGCGCGCACACCATCAAGAATGGCCTCTCCCCCGTCATTATTCGCCTATTGGAAACGGGTTGGATTACGCACATCGCGACGAACGGCGCGGGCATTATTCACGACTGGGAATTTGCTTTTCAGGGAGCCAGTAGTGAGGACGTGAAAGCTAATATGGTGCGAGGAGAATTCGGCACGTGGCAGGAAACGGGATATTACCTGAATCTGGCCCTGCTGGTCGGTGCGTATCGTGGCATGGGCTATGGCGAATCCATCGGTTCCATGGTTGAAAACGAATCGCTGGATATTCCTTCCCTTGAAGAACTTGAGGTAGCCATACATCCCGATTCTGATAGCGCGGGAGCGGCATCTGATTTGCTGAATGCGCTTCGTAGCCATGCGATTCCCTCGGGGCTGATGGATATCCCCCACCCCTTCAAAAAATTCGGCTTGCAATCGGCCGCCTATCGACTCGGCATCCCGTTCACGGGACATCCGATGTTTGGGCATGACATTCACTATGTGCATCCATTGAATAACGGCGCGGCGATCGGTCGCACAGCGGAACGGGATTTCCTCCGGTATGCGGACAGCGTTTCACACCTGGAAGGGGGTGTCTACATCTCCGTGGGTTCGGCTGTGATGTCGCCGATGGTCTTTGAAAAATCATTGTCGATGGCGCGCAATGCTGCCTTGCAAGAGGAACGCACGATCACGGATCACCATATTCTCGTGGTCGACTTGGCGAAGTCGCACTGGGACTGGACGCAGGGTGAGCCGCCGGAGGATAATCCGGATTACTATCTGCGGTACAACAAGACCTTTTCGCGCATGGGCGGCACCTTACGCTATCTATCTGCGGACAACCGGAATTTCCTGCTAAACTTGCTGCAACAACTTGACACAACTACGGAATAAGAACATGGAAACCCTCTCTACCCTTGAACAGGAAATTTTTGATGCGTTGAAATCCCGGCGACCTGATCTGGACCTGTCCTTTGACGCCTTGCTTGACGTGCATCAACGACTTATCACACTTTATGACGGCAACGGCACGCTGTTTATCTGCGGCAACGGCGGGAGTCATGCGGACTCGATTCATATTGCCGGGGAGCTGTGCAAAAGTTTCGAACGGAAACGACCCATTTCGGATGAACTCGCGGAAAATTTGACGGGGCTTCCCTGGGGCGATGAATTGTCCGAGCATTTGGAGGCGGGACTCGCTGCGATTCCGCTGGGCATCAGTGGCGCACTAAAAACGGCTGTGGAGAACGACTCTCCCCTGCGCGACATAGCCTTTGCCCAGGAACTGTGTGCCTTGGCCAAACCTGGCGATGTCCTGCTAAGCGTTTCCACGTCGGGAAATGCACCGAACTGCCAGATGGCTCAATCGACAGCCTCCGCGATGGGATGCACGACCGTAGCGTTGACGGGTGCTCATGGGGGCAAGCTCGCGACCCATGCGGACATCGCGGTACGCACTGCTGGGGACTCCACAGCTCTGGTGCAGGAAGGGCATATCAGCCTGTGGCACACGATGTGTCTGTTGATTGAAGCACACTATTTCCTGGAGAAGCGCTAACGAAGAACGGCCCTGCACACCGGAGTGATGTACAGGGCCGTGAATGGGATTTTCACTGGGTTCATTCAGGTGCTTCGTAGTCTTCGGGCACTTTTATATAGACCTTGCGCGTTTCACCAGGTAATTGCCGCACACGCATCAGTAATGTCTTGCCGGCTCGGGCTTTCTCTGCCAATGTGGCCCTGAATTCCTTAAGGGTTTTCACTTCTTGATGGGCGACCTCAAGGATGATGTCCTGCGGCCGAACACCCGCTTCGGCTGCGGGACTGTCTTGGACAACCTCAACCACGACGAAATCGGAGAGTGCTTCTTCCAGTTCATACTCTTCCAGGATTTCATCGGTGAATACCGCATCGGTCATGTGCATGCCGAAATAGTCCCTGCCAAATTTTGCGGTCAGCAAACCCGGAAATTTCCCGATGGTAATATCCAGTTGTACGATTTCGCCCTTGCGCATCACGTCAATGGTGCCAGCAGTGCCTGGATTCAGATCCGAGACATAATTAATCAAGTCAGTCGTGTCCTCAATATCGTGGTCGTTTACGCGAAGTACCACGTCGTCCTCCAGCAGTCCGGCCACATCGGAGGGGCCATCGGTAGCGACTCCGACCACATACGCACCGTCCTCGCTCGACAATCCGTTGGCATCGATGAAGTCTTCCAAGTCGACCTCATCGTTTAGCGCGGCCACTTCCAAGTCTCGAATGGATACGCCTAACCATCCGCGGGTGACGGAGCCGTCGTTGATGAGTTGAGGCACGATTTTCTTCACGCGGTTGATGGGAATGGCGAATCCAATCGAATTGGCATCGTAGACGATCGCCACGTTCACACCGATGACTTCGCCGTCAATGTTACACAGTGGGCCGCCGCTGTTACCCAGATTGATCGCAGCATCGGTCTGGATGAATTCCTGGAACCGTAATTCCGGATCGGGTAGCGCAAGACCCTCCCGACCAAGACCGCTGATATGACCGTAGGAGACTGAACCGGTCTGACCGCGCGCACTTCCGATGGCGATTGCGAACTGCCCCACTTTCAGGTTGCTGGAATCACCGAGTGATACAGGACGGATATCGGTGCCGTTCGGTTCGATTTTGATGACGGCGATATCCGCACCGGGATCTTGCCCGATCAACTCAGCAGGGACCTCGTCGCCGTTGGATAGCTTCACGGTAATGCTGTCCGCGCCTTCGACGACATGGTTATTCGTCACAATGTGGCCGGCCTCATCGATGAAAAAACCCGTTCCCGTCGCCGATGGTCGCCTTGGCAAATCGGGAGCTTCTTCGGGCGCTTCGCCATCGGGTCGCGGGAGACCGAAAAATTTAAACATTTCGTCAAGCCTGCTCGAGCTTTGAGGGTGCCGCGACGAAGTCGTGCTGATTTCCACGACGCTTGGGCTTATTTCTTCGCTGAGCGAGACGAATTCAGCCTCAAATTGTTTCAGCAATGAGCGTTGTGCATAAGCCCCTGGAACGAGTAGTGCGCCCATGATTACGAACATGCTGAATCGATAAATGGTCATTCGCATTATACTTCTCCTTTTATCCTGTCGAAACGTCACTGGACTGAATCGCGCCGTGTAACGCATCCTCAATCGCACTGCATTCGGCCGGGTTATCTATCTTGCAATTGTCGCGCGTCACATAAAATGAATCCCGCACCCGGCGGGCATCCGTCACAATATGAGCACGAGCGATATTCATATTCGAGCGATTCATGGCTTTGGCAATATCATACAACAATCCCGTCCTGTCCCCCGCGATAATATCGATAATCGTATATCGGTGGGAGCCTTCATTGTCAAAGGATATCCGGGTAGGCATCGGTGCCTGGGGATGGAGTACGGAGAAAATTCGGCGCTGGGAGCGTTCCATATAGCCATCTACAGATTCGTGTTGCACGATCACGTCGCTCAGTACCGATGCCGTTTTCTTGACCTGATTCGCCGTCATCGGAGCGCGATTCCGGGCGGTGACGACGGTAAAGTGGTCGAGCGCAATCCCGTCCCCACAGGTAAACAAGGTGGATCGCTCGATATCGATCAGCTCGGAGGCAAAACAACCCGCGATTTCTTCAAAGAGACCGGGGTGATCGGGCGTACACACGACGAACTCGGTTGTTCCGTGCGTTGCGCCTTCTATACTGGCAACCGCGAATCCTTTCTCGCGTGCGATTTTCAGGCAATTGAGGTGCATGACGATCTCGGAGACGGAGAAACCTGAGAAATATTGCACACCCAAGTCTTTCAAGTGGGTCTGCACCAGTTCGCTGGATTCTTCTCCGAGTTCATCGGCGATGGCTTGCGCTTTGGGGTGTTCCCAATACGCTTCATCGGAGGGGCCTGAATGGCCTATCAATACGCGCTCGGTACGAAAGAACAGCTTGAGCAACAGAGAGCCTTTCCAGTCGTTCCATACGTTGGGACCGACGGCGGACATATCGCAATAGGAAAGCAAGAGTAGATAGCGAAGGCGATTATCCGATTTGATGGTCTTGGCAAAGGTTTCAATCACGTCGACATCGTCGGTGTCGCGGTATAGCGCGATGTGGGTCATGAGCAGATGATGCTGCACCAGAAACGCGATGCGCTCGGTGTCCTCATCGGGCAGACCAATCCGGTTGCCGAGTTCCCAGGCCATTCGACGGCCTTCTTCGGAATGTTCTTCGCCAGTCGCTTTGCCGAGATCGTGACACAACAGGGCCAACACCAGTATATGAGGATCTTGAATACGCTCGAAGGTCTCCAAGAGCATGCTACCGACCGGGCCGCTAAGGGATGGAATCGTCGCGAGTGCTTCTATTGCGCGCAGGGTATGCTCGTCTACGGGATAGTGATGAAAATCTTCGTATCGAATGATGTCGCGTACGGCCTTGAATTCAGGGAGGTAACGTTCCAGTACGCCGGTCTCGGCCATCAGGCGCATCGTTCGCCCGGCAACGACTGGACGGTTGCACACGGACACGAAGAATCGTCGAACGAGTGCGCTCTCACGAAAAGAATCGCCTATCAGGTGAACATTTTCGGAGACGCGTGTGGTCAGGCGAAGGCTCAGCGCAACGTCACGTTTGGCGACTTCATGAAACACCGCCATCAAACGTGCGGGATTTTCTTCGAACCAATGGTCGTCGATGAAGGCGCCCTGTAATGCACCGTCGACCACTTCAAAACCGCTTTCGTCACTGTCTTTGCCAAGCGCGGATTCAGGCACCTCCGTTTTCAGATGTAGTTGGCACGCTTTTAGGTAAAACGCGTTCAATACGCGGGCCGCGCTGTAATAATCTTGCATGAATCGCGCAGTATCGTGGGTGGCCTCGTCGGTATACCCCAATGCAACAGCGAGTTCGGCCTCGCGATCAAAACTCAAGCGATCTTCTTGCTTGCCGGCGGTAAAATGAAGGGCATTTCGAATCCGCCACATGTGATCGAGCGCAGAAGCCAACTCCAAGCGCTCGTCGGGCGTGATGTAGCCTTGCCCGGCAATCTCATCGAGCGTATCCACGCCCAGAAAAATGCGATAGAGCCACAGACCCGCATGAAAGTCGCGCAATCCGCCTGCCCCGTCTTTGATGTTCGGTTGCGGCGCGAAGAGATCGCGATCGGGATTGATCGGCGAGCCCGTTATGGAAGCCTTGGCGTTTTCGACGAGCCTGTCCAGGAATGCCTCCGGGCGCAGGGGTTTCAGCGCGAGTTTCATCTTGCCAAAGAGATCCGTATTACCGGTGAGACAGCGAACGCTGAGGTAACTGGTATAGACTTTGAATTCGGATTGCGACAGCTCCACCGCTTCTTTCACGGTACGCACCACGAAGGAGTTTTCGTATCCGAGATCCCAGAAAAATGGTGTCAGGTAATCGCTCAGTGCTTTGATCTGTCGTCCCACGCGCCCTTCATACACCAATCCGAGATCGAGATCGGAGTAGGGGTTCAATTGCTGGTTGCCGTAACCGCCGTGCGCGCACAGGGCAATTTTGCTCGCGAATTTTCCAGGCCTCGGAATATTGGCCATTGCGAATGTAAAAATACCGATGACGAGTTCGTCGGCCAGATCGCTCAGCATTCGGATGACGTTGGCACCGGACTCCCCCGCCTGATGCTTCTTCTGGATACGAGCGCGTTCTTCTTGCGCAAATTCTTTCGCAACGGCCACACAGTCTTCACGTGAGCGGGCATGAAAGGATTTGTCTCCTTGTGCCGCTTCTTTCACCCATATACGAAAATCCGACGCAGCCATCTGGCCTCCTAGGGGCGATCCGCGCGCATACGCTCATCGGCCCCTGAATCACGAGGCGGCCACACGGGCAATACATATTCGCCGCGGGTCCAGCCGCGTGTACCGTCCGACATCACCACGCGCACCCACTCGTCGCGATGTCCATCAATGTAGACGCGATCGCCTTCAAACAATTCAAAATGTATGGTATCCGTTTGCTTGGGACCGTAGCGCACGGGAATCTTGTCCCCGTTGGCCACAGCGAACTCGGCTGGATTGGCCTTGAACCACCATGATCCGGCGAACACCAGTGCCAGTAAAAAGAAGAGCGTCGCCACTCTGCGGGAATAGCGTTGGGGACGCAATATGCGACTCATTACGATCATCCATGCGATGAACCAGCAGACGAGTGTTGCGCGGCGGCTTCCGGAGTCCGTCCAGGATGTGTGCCAGAAGTAGAAGCTCTCTTCCAGCCCGTCGGGTACGGGTCGGGGCATGGCGCGTTTGGTTTGACTGACCGCGAGACGCAGGTTGTCGCGGGACTCTTCCAGGGTCGGGTCCAGACGCAGTGCGCGTTCGTAATTCACGATTGCAGGCGCCAGGTACCCCATTTTGTAATAGGCATTGCCGAGGTTGTGGAAGACTTCGGGTTCGTAGACACGATTGTACACCAGCTCCTCGAAATGTCCGACCGACTTCGCGTAATTATTGTTCTCGTAGGCCTGCATGCCGTCCTGGTAAATCGGTAGGAAGGATAGTGCGACCAGCGTAAACGGGAGTAGTGATGTCATGAGCGTTTCCTCCCCTTGAGCCAGGCATCGAAGTCGTGGATGGAGCTCTCTGCGGCTTGCACCAGGGCGCGTAATTCATCTTGCGTCAACTCTTGTGAAGCGTATCGTGCGCGCTCACAGGACTTCAGTATCTGCGTGATTGTTGTACGGATCGTTTCGTCCACTTCGTGGTCAGTCAATAGCGCATCCACATCCGCCGAGGTCATTCCGTGGTCGTGCGCGTTGAATTTATCACCCACGTAACCCGACACAACGCGGAACAAAATGTCGCTCGGTTCGTCGGCGGAAAATACGTCCTGCAACCCGCGAATGCCCTTATGCTTGGCGACCCGTGCACGCGCGTATCCCACGTCGTCGCGCAGACGACGTCGTTGATACATGCCGATGGCCAATGCGAAATACGCGATGACTGGCGCTACGAATCCGAGCGTGTTCATCATCGCTCCGGAGTTGACCCGGCTCAACGATGCTGAGGGTTCCAGCATGGGCTGAATATCCTCGTGCAAAATATCGACGCTGCGATGGCCTATTGAAACGTCATCGGCCACAACCAGGTGTTGTGGCGCCTCTCCGCCGGACTGAATGTTCATCGGAAACGGGCCTATCACGTCTTCACCGTAGTTTTCGACGATGGGATTAAAATGCGCGTAGGTGAATGAGGGTATTTCCATACTACCGGCGCGCAACGGGGTGATTTCATATCGGAAGGTCTTGATGGTTGCGGGAATACTTTCACCGGGATTCATCACCAGTCGCGACGTGCGCTCCGGGTCAGAAACGTGCGCCCAATCCAGTTTCGGTAGATCCGGCGCCCCGATAGCGTCGGGATTCCCCTGACCGCGCACGACAATGGTAAACTGAATGGGTACGCCGGTCTTGCCCGTGTTGCTGTCCAGCGAGGATTCCACCTGATAGTCGCCCACGGCACCGGCAAAACCCTTTGGTGCAGGTGGCAGCTGCTTGACGTTGATTCGAATGGGGCCTTCATCTTCTTTATAACGGAATCGCTCTCGGTTGCGGATACTGTGACGATTGACCAGGGCGACGCCCTCCCAATGCCACGCACCAATCGCAAGTTCACCTGTTTTGGTTGGATACAACAGTTTGCGACGCTCGTGTACGTTATACCGCCAGGTACTGCGGGTGGTCTCGTATGCCAGTGGCTCCAACTCGTCCACGTAGAAGCCTTCGGTTGTCGGCGGAATATTCAGCGTGCCTTGCAAGGGACCAGTACTGATATCCCGATAAATAATCTGCCAGAGCTGCGTACGCATCAGGATCTGTTCGCCCAAATACACGTCGGTCTTGTCCGTGTCCAGCATGATGAAAACCAGATCGGCCCGCGTCAATTGTGGAGCCTCGCTGGGTGTTGCGGCAGGCGTTGGTGATGCCGGAGGCGGAGTGTTCGCTTGCCTTGCAACCTTGTCTCGCGGCGCGATAATGAGCAACTTGAGCGAATTGGATTTACTCATGCGTCGGCTTACCAGAATTTCGATCGGGGAGACGGTAATGGTTCCGGGTTTGTCCGCCTTGGCGTAATACCCGCGTTTGTAGGTACTGACTCCGGTTCGACTGAAGGATGAGGTGACGGAGCGGTTGCTTACTTGACTCGCGTTAATGGTCAAGCCGTCGACCACCAGTGTTTCGGGCATCTCGACATCGAATCCGGTAGCCTCCACGTAGATCCAGAACCACTCGCCGGCTGGAATCGTACGCCGGTTCACCCACACCCGAACCTGCATCGGCTCCGCGGTGTTGGCTGGATCGGCTTTGGTGATGGTCAACTCGATCGGATCACTCTTCATCTTCTTGCCGTTCACGGTCGCTTCGATCGGCGGAACGACAATGGTTCCTTCTTTGGTCGCACGGCAAAGATAGGAAAGTTTGATCACGTAGTGACGACGAAATCCCGAAGGGGTGCTCAGTGTTGATTCGCGCCGAAAGGTCTGGGGGTTATTGACGTTGATAATCAAATGTTCGGTATCGGTGAACGCGGGTGAGGTGATGGTTTCGCCGGCTACTTCAACAAACAACCAGAAGGGTTCCTCAGCCGGCACGGTCGTGTCGTCAACCCATGCGCGCACAAGGGCATCCTGGGCGGAAGTCCAGCCGGATACAAGAACGAATGCGAGTATGAGGACTCCGTGTTTTACCACCACTTGCCTCCCTTAATCTGGGGGAGACGCTTGGCCTTGCGTAAATTCTTCTGCTCTTCTTTATTCACTTCTTCGAGGCTCTCTAGCAAGGCCTCGATATTTTCCTCTTCGGCGGTCTTGCCCTCGCTGGACGATTGAGGCGGCGTGTCTCCGGATTGAGGATCGCTTTCATCGTCGCTGTCTTCGGGATCCTGTTCGCCTTGCTGGTCATCTTCCTGGCCTTGTTCTTCGCTCTCTTTTTCTTCAGGATTCTGGGTGTTGCTCTTGTCCTGACCCTCTTCCTGTTTTTCGCCCTCGTTTTGCTCTTCGCCGCTATCGCCTTCATTGGGTTGCTGTTGCTCGGGCGGCGCATTCTGTAACATTTGTTTCAATAAATAATTCAGATGATCCCGATTCTGACGCGCTTCGGCATGATCGGGATCGAGAAGCAGGACCTTGTCGAAATCTTCAATGGCGACCTTAAGCCCCTGCAATCGTTGGGTATATTCCTCTCCCGGGTCATACTGTTTGGCTATCTGCGCCGAACAATTTGCCACGTTAAAGGGCGCATGCTTCCCGATGAAGGGGTCCGGCAAATTCGCGAGGTCCAAAAACTGTTCCTTGGCCTTGAAGAAATTCTCGATACGAGCCTCTTTCTGTTCGGGATCCTCCTGACGCATGGCCATGGAATAGTAGGTGGACGCGATACTGTAATCGACCAGCGCCGAATCCGGCATGTCAGTCTTCAGCTCGTTGAAAGCCTCCAGCGCGCCATCGAACTCACCCGCTTCAAGCAGTTCGTAGCCCGGTGCGAAGCGATCATCAAAATATTCCGCTGCAGAAGCGGAAACGCAATAACCGACCAGAAGTAACAGGATCATTGATCTAGGCATCGACGGCCCCCTCCCCGGATTTGGGCGCATATTCGTCACGTTCCCTGCGCATCCAGGGCAGTGCAGCAAGCCAGAAACCCTCAGCCATGAAACACAGAATACCCAGGAGTAAAGGCCATTGGTATCGATTCAACAAACGATCCGTCAATTCTCCCTGTACGTCCTCGGTGAATAACTGTTGAATGAGGCCGTGCAACTCGTTGACATCCCGATTGCTGGGTGTGGAACGAATGTAGCCTCCCCCACCTTCAATCGCTATTCTGGAAAGAGTCGATTCATCCAGTTTTGAGAGATGCGGCTTATCTCCGTCCATCACGCGTACGCGCGCGCCAAATCGATTCGTATAGGTGATTTCCGTACCCTGCGGATCACCCACGCCAACGACATGTACCGTGGCATGGTCACTCGCTGCAGCGGCCAGAGTCACCGCGTCGCCTTCTACTTGCTCGCCATCGGAAATCAGAATGATCGCTTGAGAGTTTCCAAGCATATCGCTCGCGTTGCCTTCCTGATCCTGATACGTCGCGATGGCCAGTTCCAGTGCCGCTTCAATATCGGTACCTTCAATACTAATCGAGTCCGTATCAACGGCGTTGAGCACAGTGAGGAAATAGCCCGCGTCCAGCGTCAAGGGACACATCAGTTCCGCCGCTCCCGAAAAGGCTATCAAGCCGAAGCGATCACCCGGACTCTTGTTTATGATGGAACGAATTTTCAGTTTGGCGCGCTCGAGTCGATTGGGCGCGGGATTGTCCGCAAGCATGCTTTCTGAAACGTCGAGTACGAACAGTAAATTGTGACTACGCTGGGTCTGTTCTTCCATGGAACGGCCCCAATGCGGCTGAGCCAGTGCCGTGAGTAGCATGAGACAACCGATGAGTGAAAACCAGAACATCGGTTTGCGTTTACCCGCTTCACCACCGAGCAGCAGGCGCGGCGCGAGGCGCATTTCGATAAACGTATGCACCCGGCCTACGTGGGATCGCTCTAACTTGACCAGGATCACGATGAGGGCTATCAGTGCGACGATACCGAGCGCAATGATCGGCAGTCCGTATTCATGAGCGATAGTAAAATTCGAATTCATGGTATTGCCTCGAACCATTTGCGGCGGGTGATGACCGAAGTCAACACACAGAGGGTTCCGAACACGGCGAAAGGCATGAACCCCTCGTCGTAATCGTATACCTGGCCTAATTCAATTTTTGTGGTTTCGAGTTCATTGATCTCTCGGTAGGCTTCTTGCAAGGTATTCAAATCCGTGGCGCGGTAGTATTTCGCCCCGGTGATCGACGCGATCTCTTTCAAGGTCTCCTCGTCGATAGGATTCTGGCCGCTGAAATTGTTCTTCGATGTGGCACCGGCACCGATGGTATAGATACGCATGCCATAGTCGTTCGCCAGTGTCGCCGCGGTGATGGGGTCCAACTCGCCCGCGTTGTTGATCCCGTCCGTCAGCAACACGACCACTTTCGACTCCGCCTCGGACTTCAACAGGTTGCTCAATGCAAGACCTACCGCCGAGCCGATCGCCGTGCGATTGTGTTTTTCATTATTCTGATCGATGGTGACGTTGGCGAGATCGTGTTCCAACAGCGCATAATCCAGGGTCAACGGTGTTTGAATCCAGGCGTAACTCGCATACAGCAACAAGCCCACGCGATCCAGACCGAAGCGATCATCTTTTTCAACTTTACGCGATTCAATAAAGTCGAGTACCGCCAACTTCGTCACGAATAGTCGATCCCTCGCCTTGTCATCGATTCGAAAATCGTTGGCCGTCATGGAGCCGGACACGTCAACGGCCAGCATGATGTCACGGACTTCGGCACTTTCCATACGGGGACGCATTCCGTTCAAGGGGCGTGCGAGCGCGATGATTAGCAGTGTCAGACCCACCACGCGCAGGATGGTCGGAAATCGACGAAAGGGAACATTTCGTGCGCCAGGCAGGTTCTCGATCTCGGTTCCCGTTGAAATCCGTATCACGCCATGCGGGCGTCCGAACCATTCGGCCGCAAGCAGGATAATCACTGGAACCAGGAGGAAAAGATACTCCGGATTCTTGAAGGTATCTATATCGGGCATCGACCAAATCATCAAGCGGCCTCTTCGATCACGTCGTCGTTCGTGGGAATCGTATCCTCAACGAACTTGCTGACTTGTGTAAAGCTCGCTTCCATGTCCAGCAGACCCGGCTCGTGCTGTGCAAATTTAACACGGTCGCACAGGCGAAGGAAGGTCTTCAAGAAATCCTCCTGTTCTTTCGTAAACAGGTCGGTTTCCATCATCTCGGCGAGAAATTCCGGAGAAGTACGTTCAGGTGCGTGCAGCGTGAAGCGCCCTTCGATGTAGTATCGGAGAATCGCGGATAAATCGACATAATAGGCTTCAAATTTGCCTTCTTTCGCGAGATTGCGCTGCGCAAGAGCCTCAAGCCGTGCCAGCGCGGTCTCCCAGGGATCTTTGGCAGGTAAAATCGCCTGAAGTTCGCGGTGCGTCAACCACCAGTAGATGGTGAGGGCGACCACGGCCAACGAAATGAGGGTGACCAGGATCCAGAATTGCCATCGCGCAGTAAGGGGACGCGGTGCGGCTTCGGGACCTCCGGCGATGTCCGCATGAAACAGCGCGATCGCTTCCTGCTCAGCTTCGGTCAGCTCACGAACGCGCAAGACGGGGCTGGGAATCGTAACCGTCGCGTCGCCATTGAGGGTGACCACTATCGGGTCGAAAAAATAGTCCTTCACAAAAATCGGCTCGAGCGTGTACGACTCCGTGATGCGGATGCGGCCGTTCCCCAGCGGTTCTTTCCGATAATCCGCCATGGGCATCTCTTCGTTCATTAATTTTTGTTGCTCAAACGTGAGTCGCAGGTCCGGCAGCTCAACCTCTGTCGATTCGGGAGCTTCCACCGTGATCGTAAACGTCGTGCTCTTGTAGAAGGGCATCTCGGAGGGGGAAAGCGTGGCCTCCACATGCACGTCGGATTGCGCCATCGCGGTGACAGCAAAAAATCCAAGACATAGCGCCGCTACAACACTCCAACTACGCATGACGACGCTCCCGCATTTTGAAGAAGCGGTGTATCTCGTCGATGTAGGGTTCGTCCGTGCGAACATGAATCGCGTCCACGCGGGTGCGTGCGAATAATTCATCTCTCCTGAGTGCTCGTTTACGCGCGCGCGCCTCGTAGAGCGAACGAAATTTTTTGTTGCGGGTATTCACGAGAATTTCGGAGCCGGTTTCGGCATCTTGCATATTGACCAATCCGACATCGGGCAATGTTTCCTCGCGGGGATCGGTCACGGAGACCGCTATCAGATCATGGCGCTTGTTGGCAATGGCCAAAGGTGTCTCGAAGTCGTCTGCCATAAAATCGGATACCAGAAACGCGACCACGCGCCGTTTTGTGACGCCGTTCAGAAAGTGTAATGCTTCAGGAATGTTTGTGCCGCGACCGGTGGGCTTGAAAAACAGTACTTCTCGGATTACACGCAAGACATGTCGGCGCCCTTTGTCCGGGGGGATATACAACTCGACCGAGTCGGTAAAAATGATGAGGCCGACCTTGTCGTTGTTGCGGATGGCGGAAAATGCCAACACGGCGCACAGTTCGGCGGCCAGTTCATTCTTGAAGCGTTCGACGCTGCCGAATCGCCCTGACCCGCTGGCGTCCACCATCAACATGACGGTGAGCTCGCGCTCCTCGACCAATTTCTTGATATGGGGCACGGACGTGCGGGCGGTCACATTCCAGTCGATGAGACGTATGTCATCGCCGGGAACGTACTCGCGCACTTCCTCGAACTCCATTCCCTGTCCTTTGAATACGCTGTGGTATTCGCCGGCGAGAATGTCGTTGACCATGTGACTCGTCCGAATCTGAATGTGACGAATCTTTTTCATGACCTCTGCAGGTATCATGATTGCCCCCAAACCATTAAACCGCTAAATGGTAGATTCCTCAATCTCAAGTACCACCGTGGTACCGCATTCGGTACATTTTCCTTCCAGGAATGAAACGCCGTTTCCCGCATACTCGTGAGGATCGTCAACCCCAAGATTGTAGTCCTGGCACTTGCCACACCACATGTCTGCCAACATTGATTCCTGCTCTTCTTCTTCTCGTGCCAAAAATGCGTTTGCCATCTTGCTTTTCCTTTCGTTCTATTTGTCACACCAGTCCGGAAGTGCCCACTAAGGCACAGGTACCGAATCCAGTATTTTGCGGATAATGTCTTCGCTCGTAATTTCTTCCGCTTCGGCCTCATAGGTCATGATGACGCGATGCCGAAGAATGTCCATAGCCACTTGTTTGACGTCGTTCGGGAATACGTTGCCTTCGCCTTGCAAGAAGGCCTGCGCGCGCGCGGCTTGTTGAAGGTAAATCGTCGCACGCGGGGACGCGCCGTATTCAATAAGGTTCCCGATATCGAGATTAAACTTTTCGGGATGGCGCGTGGCTTGCACCAAATCGACGATGTAGTTTTTCGCTTTATCATCAACGTAAATCTGGTTGACCACTTCGCGCGCTTCAAGAATTTCTTGTTTGGTGACCACCGGGCCAACTTCGACCTCATGCAGGACGTCGACGCGATCCATAATCTCACGTTCTTCCGAACGACTTGGGTAGACCACCTTGAGCTTGAACATAAATCGATCCATCTGTGCTTCGGGAAGCGGATAGGTACCCTCTTGCTCAATCGGGTTCTGCGTGGCCAACACCATAAACGGCGTGTCCAGCTTGAACGTCTCAGCCCCTATCGTCACCTGGCGTTCTTGCATGGCCTCAAGCAGCGCGCTCTGCACCTTGGCCGGGGCACGGTTGATTTCATCCGCCAAAATAATATTCCCGAAAATCGGACCCCGTTTGATGGAAAAGGTACTGTCTTTGGGACTGTACACCTGGGTACCAATCAAATCGGCAGGCAACAGATCCGGCGTAAACTGAATGCGTGAGTAGGCGCAATCCATCGACTGAGCCAAGGTCTTGACGGCGGTCGTCTTGGCAAGACCAGGAACCCCTTCAATCAGCACATGACCGTTGGCGAGCAATCCCAGAAGAATACGATCAATCATGTACTCCTGCCCCACAATCACCTTGGAAATCTGACTGCGCAGGCGCCCTACGAATTGGGACTTTTCCTCTACACTTCTCCGAATTGCTTCTACCGTCTGACTCATCGTTTCGTTGTGCTCCTATTGTCGCTCTGCAGAATATGGTTAGTCTTGGTTTGTGTTGATGTCGGTCTTCGCGGCACCTTCCAACTCACGCAACGCGCCGTCCAGCTCATCTGCCGTTACTTTCGCGCCTTTAAAACCTAGCGCCATGGCGAGATCGGAAAACCGTTTCTTGAGTAAACGTCTTTCCTCGGAATTGTGTAACAGTCCCGCCCCGCCCGCGAGCGATTGGAAAAAAGCGTAGTGGTCTTCGTCCAGGCGGTGCTTGCGCGCATCGTGGATATAAGAAGGAACGGTCTGTACAATTGGTTCCGAAGCCGTTGCGATGTGAATCGCGTTACGACGATAGAACACAAAAGCGGATCCGAACAGGACCAGGCACAGCGTTACGATACCCAAAATTTGTATCATTGCGTCCGATGGTTCATTGACACGAACCGTGAGGGGTCCCGCGGTAATCAATCCATAAAGGGGTCCGGGAGCAGCTTGGGCATCAGTGTCCTTTGGTGTCTCTTTCGGAATATCCGCCTTTGCAAGATAGGCCAGCTCGAACGCGGGTGTGGAAAATTCGCCGACCTCCCGCGGGATAAGGGTCACCGTATGACGCAGTGTCGATTGGTCGCCTTCAACGAAGCTCGACGTCGAGATTTCCGAGATCTCCGCCCACGAATCGAGTTGCAACGATGGCGGAATAGCCACAAATTCGTCGGGTTTACCCTGCCAACTTAGCTCAAAGGCAAGCGTGTACGGTTCATTGAGGACGGCCTCGCGGGAATTCTGTACGACATTGAGGGTAGGCTCGGCACAGGCGACGGCAACCAAAAGCGTAAAAAACGCCAATGGATAGGAAATTCGGGGATAAGACCAATAACCGCGCATATTATCTGAGAGCACAATCCGTGCCAGTGGCAAATTAGTCGCAACAGGTTGAAGTCACGATACTTAGGACAATTTGATGATTCGCAGCCTACACCCGATTTCAGGTACATGCCCCCAAGGAGGAAGCGGACCCGAAAACGGTCCGCTATTATGCCATTTTTAGGGGGTTGATTGGTAGCTTTTATATAGAATTACCAGCAACAAGGCGGCCTCGCCATCCCGACCGTTCCAGGAAACGGTTGACAGATCCTGCCCAAAGTACCGGTCGACGGTTGGTGCAATGAGTTCAGGCCCGAGTCGACCTCCTGATGAGGTTCGGGTTGTCTGGTAGGCAATCGATAGTACAGTAAATCGTTTCTTCGCTTCACTTTGCGTATCCAGATATGCGGATAACGAGCCGCGTCGTTCGAAACGTCGGATATCAATATAGTGGTTGAGTCGCCGACCGATTTCGATGTCCCAAGGTGCGTAGATGTACATTCCCCGCGTTGATGTCGCACGAAATGCGCGTCCATTGGTTTCAATCCACGCCAAGGGAACTTCCTTGCCCATGGCCTCAAAGACCTGTGCTCCACTATTGAGGCCGAGACGCGCGGCGGCCAATTCATCCAGGTATGGGGCTGCCTCAAGTGCGTTTAGACCGGCAACGCGTGGCAATTGATCCAGTATCGGGCGGGACCATTGATCGATAAAATCGGCCATTGATTCCAATGCGTCCTGATGCTTGTGAAGAAAATCCCGGCGCCCCCGAAGAGGCAATTGCATCGCATATTCGTTCAATGCCCAGATAATCGATGCCGCCGGAAACAGTTCCACGCGATATTCCGGTTCGGCCGGAATGCCCGAACTATAACGCAGTCTGGACACCGAACCCATTGGGCGATGTCCATCAGTCTCCTGGTAAACCTGTCTTGCGAGGTACTCGGCCAGGGAATCGCCCAAGTCGCGGCGGCCAGCCAGTCCCAATGCGTAGAGCGTATAACATGCATGCACTACGTCGACCGGGGTTGCTGGCATATGCCCGGGTGTCGATGCGAAAATAGCACCACTCGCCTCATCTTGATGCAGACCAATAAAATCTGTCAGACCTTCAGCCAAGGCTGTGACATCCGGGCGGGTGTTTGGGAATCGACGGTTTTTGGGGGTCGCTTTTTCGGTCTTCGGCACCAAATCTTGGCGCAATAAATCCTGTACGTCGCTACGGGTATGCGCGAACGCCACTTGCACCGACGCTACATACCCGTCGTCCGTTTTCTGTCCTTCACAGACGAGCAGCGAGTGCGTGTCGCCTAATGCTACGTCGTGACCAGTGTTCTTCAAGTCCAGAATGGCCTCTCTCCATAACATACTCCCCCATTTCGGTCGCTTCGAACTCACCACCTGCAGGATAACGTGTTGTGGGGACGTAATGCCAATCCACGTTCCATCTCCCAAGTCGCCCCAGTCGTCAAAGGACCGGCCATCTGCCATCCAGCGTTTTACCTTCGCCGATTTCTCGCGACCGATCGCATCAGGCCTGAAGTGTATAGTGGTTTTAGAATCACGGGCCACACTGGCTCCATAATCTCGATACTTCGTCCTGCTCGTATATCCGTTCGAACTCTCAGGAAGCACATACGCTGTCGGATCGAAATCCGCATACCAGACAAGTGTTGGGGCATTCACTCCTGCAATCTCTACGGTCGACGTAAATCCTGAGCCGGAGCGACCGAGTTGGGTGATGACTTCGACACGTATGTCGCGCGTTGAGTGCTTCAGGTGTGAGATAAAGGTGCCGCGAGCTACATCCTGTTCTAACCTGTCGGCGACCCAATCCTCTTTTCCGATCCAAAGAATGGTCTCCTCTTCCAAAATACCCCAACGCAATCCCGGAGGATCGCCGACCCGCAGTGCCATCTGAGAGAACATCCCCGGAGAGGGCCAATGCAGATTCATGATCGCGCCCGCATCGTCGACCTGAAGAAACAATTGATCGTCTTGCGGCTGCGCTGTAATCGTCGTCGACAGTGCACATGAAACGAGCAAAAAAAGGCAACGTCTTGTGAATCGACTACTCATCATCGACATCCAATTGACCGATGAACTTCACGTTTCGGCTGGTCACATCACCGACCAACACGACGCGTCCCAGTCTCTTGAAATGATCGGCAATCGCATTAACTGCAGCCTCCGCATCGTCTTCGTCCCATCCCTCAATGGCATCTAAGGCCGCTGCGCGTAGGATGACAGGTTTTGCGGCGTCCAACAACTCCGGAATTCGAATCGTTATGTGCACATCTTCATCGATCGGTTCTGAATGGTGCCAGCGACTCTCGTTGCGTGCCATCGTGTCCGCACTGTTCGTCAGAACACGAATATTCTCTGTCGCGGCAGTGCACCGTTCGTAGCGATTACCGAAATGCGGCTCGCGCCACCCCTCCAGCGCGCCTGACCGATACACGTGTCGCATGACGCTTCTGGGCTCGGGCAACGGGTGCGGATGCGAACCTGTCGCGACAAGACTGAACAGGGGTACCGCCAAATACGGTTTCGTATCGATCGCTTCGAGAATCCAGACTGAATCGGAATAGTTTCCAAACCAGGTAGACGGCTGCGCGTTGGCAAATTGGGAAAGCGATGCCTGCAGCTTGGTAATATTGGGCCATTTCGGTAGGAGTTCTTTCATGAATCGCGCCCAATGGGCCGGCTGGGCGGCAGCAACTTCGATCAAACCCTTATCAATCGAGTCCTTCTCCAGCGTCAAACCGGCCGGGATGGGTTCCGTAATAACAGAAACGCGACCTTCAACCGGAAGTCCTTCACGCGCGAATACGGTCACGGATAAATCGCGCTTCGTCGGCACTTCGATACGTACCGCGTCAGCGACGTTGGGTGCAAACACCAGACGTACCGTGTCCGAGTTTAAGTTTCGCGCACCGGAAAGTGAGTTGGAGACACAGAATAATTCTTCGTTCCAGGAATAATATAGGCCGCGGTATTCAAACACGGTATCCGCGATGGGATCATTGAATTTGCCATGCAGTGCTGTTGCCAATCGCAAGAGCACACCCGGCTGTGTTACGAGCCCCCACTCCCCATCGGTGCGACTTAACACGGCGCGCTTGCCCAGCCATGTGTTCCAACGCTGGGGACTTAGACGAATCCCCATCTGCTTTCGAAATGATATGAGCAGTTCGCGAAGAGGATTGGTTTGGCCATCAATCATTCCGGACCAAGTCGACGTTTTCTCGAAACCAGACCAGGTCGCACCGACATTACTCGTGCTAATTATCAGTGACGCATCCAGCGGCGCAAATCCATTCAGAGGGACACTTTTCATGCGAGCATCGATAGTCCATCCGCCAAACAGCAGCGCGATACAAAGGAGTAGCGGTATCCAGCGTCTCCAACGAATAAACGCGGCCCCTTTGGTCGCTTCTGATTCGTCAGATTTCCCCATCGTATTCCCTTTACGTGGTCGCAACGTTGTCTAGGCTCGTTTCCAGATGGCGTCTTTATCGGCCTCACGTTTCTCCTCAATGCGAGCCACTTCAGCGACCAGTTCCTGGTGCATCACCTCGGCTTCCACCGGATTGGCAACAGCCATTTTGGCATCGAAGGACAATTTCGCCTCTGCCACCTGCGCGTCCATCTTTTTGTCGAGCTCGGCTATCTCGGTTTTCTCTTCATCGCTTAGAGTACGCGACGGCGACTCTTTGGCCAAGCGTTCCATGGCCTTCTCGTATGCACTTTTCATAGTTTCATCCTAGAAGCTAAATTCATCGTCAAGAATTTCAGAAATAAATTTTTCGATCGATACAGGATAGTACTGGGCATTGGGACAAATCATCACGCCCGAGGTAATGTCCTCGTGCCGCTCCAACTCATCCAGAGTCTTGCTCAACATTTCGTCGACAGTATCGTAGACGTGGTCCACTTCGAGATGCTCGGATTTACACTCAATCGGTCGGTCACGAAATCCCATAAACCCGAACATGCGACCGGTTAAATCGGAATCCACAAATTCCGAGCCGAATATGTCTTCGTATTTAGGTCCATATTGAGGCGGGCGCACCACGAATTGCGGAGACACGAGCACCTTGCCGCGAACGCGCGTCGTTGCGTAGCCTGACTCGAATGATTCGCCGAGACACACGTACGGCAGTTCGTGATACCCCTTGATGATGCCATAGCGGGGTCGGCGGACGACGACCGTGTCGTCAAAAATAATCTGCATTTCCCTTGGATCCAAGCTCATGGAATTTTGTGCACCTTCTCCGTCGTAAGTTCCTGTAGCGCATACAAATAGTAACGAATTGAGCAAAGGCCTCGCAAGCAGGTCACCTTATTTCGACGTTTCAACCATCAGGCTATCCAAAGTCACTCGCTGAACGATGAGCGAGTCCAATTCCGGACTGATTCGACACCACACCTGCACAATTGACCCTACGTCAACCGCACCCCAGCTAGTCGCGTCCGTGCGCACCAATGCGTTCAATCTTGGAGGCATCTCAACATCCGCCGGCTGTTCAGAAAGCGTGACGCGCGATGTATCGATCTCGCAACGGATAAAGTAGCGCGCGGCGGGATCGCCCTCAAACTGGGTCAGCTTCTCCGTAATGGTCGCTTCGATTTCGAAGGGGCCAAACCAGTCCGCCGAGATCCCCTGTGCCATCATGTGATAGGCCAATGAAGCAACGAATGCAATACCGAGACCCAAATAGATGTACAAGGTCTTTCTCCGGATTGCCTGGGTCGAGCGCCCAGCGACATTCCAATCGAATTTCGCATTCGGGTTGCGCTTATACTTGACCGCCATGGTAAATTCCTCGAAATAGACGCAAGTTCCTTTTTATTATCCTCCATAAATACACAAGAATTAAAGGGGATTGGTGGTTTTACGCGAAATGCGTGATTTGCTGGCAAGTTGACACACCCCTTCGGATTGTAGGATGATCTCGCGGAAACATCAGATGTTTCTACGGGGCTAGTCTTTTCATGAAAATCTTTATTGCAGGCGGCGGCCGTGTTGGCTTTCAACTCGCGCGCCTTCTCTGCAAGGAAAACCACCATGTTACCGTCATCGAGTCCGACCGAAATCAGGTCGATCACGTTGACTATTCTCTGGATGTCAGTACCGTTTGCGGGCATGCCCAAGATGTGCTTTTGCTCCAGGAACTCGGCGTCGCGGATGCCGATCTGTTTTTGGCGACGACGGGTGTGGACGAAATAAATCTCATCGCGGCGACAACGGCGAAGGGCCTGGGTGCCAAGAAAGTGGTCGCGCGTGTGGAAAATCGCATGTACAACGAGCACGATATCCTGTATGAGACCATTATGGGCATCGACTATATCCTGAGCCCACAGGCACTGACCGCCAAGGAGATGGTCAATTACATCCAGAATCCGGGCATGGTGGCCACTGAATCCTTTGGCAACGGGCGCATCAAGATGATGCAGATTCAGGTTACCAAGGCACCACACGGCCCGGGTGAATCATTGAAAGACATCAAGCTTCCCGAAGGCATCCTCGTGGGTGTCATCAGCCGCGGCGGCCATGCCCAGATCCCCTACGGCGGCTCCACCATCGAAGAGAACGACGTCGTGACGCTGCTGGGCAAAACGGAAAAAATCGAGCAGGCCCACAAGCTCTTCAAGGGCATCGAAGTGCGCAACGACAAAGTGGTCATCATGGGCGGCAGCCGCACGGGCCGACATCTTGCGAGTATTCTGGAAAAGAAAGGGCATTCGGTCAAACTGCTTGAACGGAACATGGATCGATGCACGGAATTGGCGGCCGAACTCAAGAAGACCAAGGTCGTGTGTCGCGATGCCACCTCGCGCATGTCGCTGGAGCAAGAGCATATCGATGGCACCGACATTTTCGTCTCCGTTACGCATGACGATGAACGCAACATTATGGCGAGCGTGTTGGCCAAAGAAGTGGGCGCGAAACGAACGCTCGCGGTCGTACACCAACCAGACTTCGCGCCGCTGGTTCGCAAGCTCGGTATTGATCACGCCGTCACACCGCGTGCCTGTATTGCCAATCGCATCATGAAGCTGACCAGTACTGAACACAGCCAATCGCTGGCGGTGCTGGAAGATGGCCAGGTCGAAATTCTCGAATTCAAGATCAATGAGTCCAATCCGATGTACGGCGAAACCCTTTCCGAAATAAAGTTTCCCAAACAAAGTTTGATAGGCTCAATTCTGCGCAAAGACCAGGTCATCATTCCTACGGGTATCGACACCCTGCAAAGCGGCGACTCGGTTATCGTCATCACGACCGCCAAATCACTCGAAGCCGTTCGTAAAATGTTCCCCCAATGAATTATCGACTCGTCGCGAAATACTTAGGGTTCTTTATAACCGCGCTGGCCCTGCTCATGGGGCCTTCAATGATTTGGGCCGTGTATTTTCAAGAATGGGATGCCCTGCGCGCCTTCGCCATCTCCTTCGCGATTGCTGCCATGATAGCACTCATTTTGTTGATGCTCGGTCGAAACGCCTCGCAGACCATGTTTCAGCGAGAGGCCCTGCTCATGGTTGCCATGTCGTGGATTGTCGCGGCCATTATCGGCTCTATCCCCTATATTATGACGGGTTCTTTAGGAATCGTTGACTCTTTTTTCGAAAGTATGTCCGGGTTCACCACCACCGGTTCCACGGTGATTCAGGATATTGAAGCCCAGCCGAAAAGCCTGCTCTTCTGGCGATCGTTTTCGCAATGGCTCGGCGGCATCGGTGTCGTTGTGATGGCGATCGCAGTCCTGCCCTACCTTGGCGCCGGGGGTAAACAACTCTTCAAGAGCGAATCCACGGGAGAAAACCCTCACGGGATGTCACCGCGCATCAAAGACACCGCACAAATGTTATACCGCGCCTACCTGACCCTGACCGTATCCATGTTGCTCCTCCTGATGATGGCCGGCATGGGGTTCTACGACGCGCTCTGCCATACGATGTCGACCATATCCTCAGGTGGATTCTCCACGCGACAAGCCAGCATCTCCGCGTTTGACAGTGTCGCCATCGAGACCATCGTCATCGTGTTCATGCTTATCGCAGGCACCAGTTTCTCCCTCATCTTTGTCATCTTCAACAAAAACTGGAAAGCCCTTTTCAAAGACACCGAGTGGCGTACATTCATAGGAATTTTCGTCGTGGTCACACTGGTCGCAACGCTCAACATCTTCTATGGCCAATCCCATGTCGGAGACGGGTCCTTCCCGGACGAACCACACACCGCTGGATATTCATTCCGTATCGCGTCGTTTCAGGTTGCTTCCATCCTCACCGGAACTGGATTCAACACGCACGATTATGCAACATGGCCCAATCTGTCCATCATGCTCATCTTCGTTATCATGTTCTTCGGTGGATGCGCGGGTTCCACCACGGGTGGACTCAAAGTCGTGCGCCTCGTCATGCTCACCAAAATCGTCTACTGGCGCGTCGAAAACACCTTTCGCCCCAAGACCATTCGAGCAGTTCGTATCGGTGACAACGTGATCGACGACGACACCCGCAAGTCAGTAAACGCCTTTTTTGTCCTCTACCTCGGCTGGTTCGTAGTGGGTACAATTCTCATGAGTGCCCTCGGTCTGCCCTTCGAAAGCGCGATGGGAGCCGTTGCAGGAACACTCAACAATATCGGCCCCGGCCTCGATTTCGTAGGCCCCGCCCACGACTACTCGCACATCCCCGCTCTGGGCAAACTCTTCCTCTCCATGTGCATGGTGCTCGGTCGCCTGGAATTATTCAGCATCTGCGTGTTGTTAATACCAGGGTTCTGGCGTCACGCCTGATTTTCGCCGCAAATGCATATAGGAGATTCTCATGGATTCCGTATTCAACGAAGGATTCCAGGCCATGCCTGTCGGCTGGCAACTGTGGATGTACTGGATGATGGCCATCAACACGGCCAGCATCGTCTTCGTCAAGAATCATGTTGCGGCACGGGCGGTATTCGTCGTATGGATACTCAACGCCGGCTGCATGATGCTGGCGGCGGAAGTCGTCGGGTTTACCAGAATCCTTGGGCTCGTCCACGTCGTTTTCTGGACACCACTCGCCATTTACCTTTACAAAGAATTGAATGATTCCGAGGCTTCCAGGGCCTTCCTTATCTGGATGCGCGTGCTACTCCTGACCATCGTCGCATCACTCATACTGGACTATCTCGACGTGATTCGCTATATCCTCGGCGACCGGGGCTGAGGCGACCAGCGAACCAAGAATCGTCACCTGCTTTTTCTCGTGATATACTGAATCCATGAACACCATCACCGAGTTGTCGCCGGCTACTGCGGCGGAACGCATCAAGACTTACGCGACCGAACACTACTTCGATGCTTGCGGGATTGCCAGCGCGTCCCATTCGGGTAATGAAACCCATCTGAGCGAGTGGCTTGATCGCGGATTCCACGCGGACATGAACTGGATGGAACGCACGCGCGAACAACGCAACGACGTGCAACAAAAACTACCCGGTACCCGATCCGTAATCGTCGTCGCGAAGAATTACTTCACGCCTCGTCCTGAAGCGCCCGATGTAGCCAGCGGAAAAATTTCGCGCTACGCCTGGGGACGCGACTACCACCGCGCACTGCGTAAACCGCTGATTCGCCTCGCGAAATACGTGGAGTCCCTCGCGCCAGAAACGCAGACCTACTCCAGCATCGATACGGGACCGGTCCTGGAGCGCACCTGGGCGGCCCGCGCGGGCATCGGCTCGATTGGCAAGAACAGTCTCGCCCTGCGACGCGACATGGGCTCCTGGTTTTTTCTCGCAACGATTCTCACAACCTTGGAAGCAGAACCCGATTCGCCCGCGGTGGACATTTGCGGCACGTGCACGGCGTGCCTAGATGTCTGCCCCACCCAAGCCATTGTTTCTCCCGGTATCGTGGACTCCAATCGGTGCATTTCGTACCAGACCATCGAAAACCGGGGCGACATTCCCGACGAATTACACAGTGCCCATGGCGACTGGGTTTACGGATGCGATATTTGCCAGGAAGTGTGTCCCTGGAACCGATTTGAGACGCCGACACAGGAGCAGGATTTTTTTCCGCGCCTCGATCATGCCAACCCGCCACTCGACTATTTCGCGCGCATGAACGAAGAGCAGTTCAAGGCCGAATTCGAGGGAACGCCCGTTCGGCGCACGGGTCACGAGGGATTGCGGCGAAATGCCATGATTGTTCGGCAGAATACCCCGTGAATATAAAGCAAATACGGCGATTTTGACAGAATAATTGACATGGATCCAAACCTACGATATGCTTTAAGTATTAAGAAGTAAACATGCAGTGGATACCGGAAAGGGGATTCTATGAACGTAAGCATTTCTGGACGACACATCGACATTACCGAAGGACTGCGCGACCACATAGATGGAGGACTCGAAAAGGTTACCGACCATTTTAACAAGGTTATCGATATTGACGTCATACTCGACGTTCAACGACACCGGCACATCGCCGAAATCAATCTTCACGCCAACGGATTGCGCATCAACGCCAAGGAAGCATCGGGGGATCTCTACTCATCGTTTGACTCAGCCGTTACCAAGATCGATAAACAAATCCGCAAGCACAAGGATCGAATCAATCGCCATCAACCGCGCACCTCGGGCGAAAAACGTGAGTATCAGCTTAAAGTGCTCGAAGTCCCCTTCCTCAGTGAAGAACATGCTGATCAACCGGCCAGCGAGTTGGCCCATACGATTATTGAACGTAAGAAAGTAGAAATTAAACCGATGACCGTGGAAGAAGCGGCCATGCAGATCGATTTGTTGCACGAGCCCTTCCTGGTTTTCTCAAACGCCGAAACCAACAAAATCAACGTGGTATACAAGCTCGAAGATGGTAACTTCGGACTCATCGAACCTCAGGAATAGCCATTATCCAGATTTCGAATCGACGACCGCCTTCCACATCCCGGGAGGCGGTCGTTTTTGTGTGCATGAAACTTGTACTGACAGCAACGCATTGCTACCATAAAGGTTAAGCAAGCGGACAAAAGGCTGACCATCGACAATGAAACTCGATAATCTGGTAATCAAACGCCGTAGCAGCATGGCCATAGCCCGTCTACTTGAACATTTTCCCGATGATTTCAAGGTCATCGCAGGCTATCAGGGCATCGGACGACAAGTCTACATTTCGGACCTCAATCGTCCCGGTCTCGCGCTCAGCGGCTATCTCGACTATTTTTCCAGCGACCGCGTCCAGCTCTTGGGGAACACCGAGATCCATTACATGGAGGGCTTATCCCCCAGCGTTCTCCAGACCCGACTCGAAAACATGTTTTCCTTCGAGATTCCGGCTTTCCTGCTCTCGCGCAAACACATGCCGCAGAACATCTTCCTGGAAATGTGCAACGCCCGTGGCATTCCAGTGATTCAAACGCCGCTCTCCACCGACGAGCTCATCAGCCGCATCATCATTCACCTCGCCGAAGATTTCGCGCCCGAGACAGAGGTACACGCCACGGCCGTCGACTGTTACGGGGTGGGTGTGATGATTGCGGGCACGCCGGGTATCGGGAAAAGCGAAATCGCTCTCGAGCTGGTGGAACGTGGCCATCTCTTGATTGCCGACGACCTAGTAAAGCTGAAGCGCCTGCGCGACGACACGCTGATGGCCAGTTCCAACCCCCACATTGAACACTGCATGGAAATTCGTGGCGTGGGGATCGTCGACATAAAGAGTATTTTTGGTGTGGGACGAGTCACGAAACGTAAACCAATTTCCTTGCTTGTCGAATTGGAAGAATGGCAAGAAGGATTGAATTACGACCGCACCGGCCTAGCGGAAGAAACCAAGGAAATACTCGGCATCAACATACCCTACATCCGGATACCCGTGCGGCCCGGCCGAAACATCGCGATTATCCTTGAAGTGGCCGCACTGAATCATCGCCTCAAGGAGTTAGGCATAAACCCAGCCGAAGTTCTGAACCAACGCATTATCGCTTCCATGCAACAAGGTTACAACAACTAACCGGGAATCCGGGTCATCCCATGAACTCACCTCAACGTCTCGTCATTATCACCGGCATGTCCGGCTCTGGCAAAACACAGGCCGTCCGATTTTTCGAAGATCTGGGATATTACTGCGTCGATAATCTACCAGCCGAACTCATCCCAAAAATCGCCGAGCTCTCCAGCGAGTCCGGCACGGTCGGCAATCGCATCGCGGCGTGTGTGGATGCCCGATCGGGAGATGACCTCAGGAATCTTCCCGGCCATCTCGCGGAATTGCGCACGCAAGGCTTCGAATATCAAGTCCTCTTTCTTGATTCCTCGGACGAGACGCTGCACAAACGGTACAGCGAGACGCGCCGTCCTCATCCGGTGTCCCCACACGGCACTATCGAGGAGGGTATCGCCCATGAACGCGAGCTCGTACGCCCCTTACGCGATATAGCCGATTTGATTCTCGACACGAGCGAGCTCAAGCCGACCGAACTACGCGAGCGTATCGCCACGATGGCATCCACCGACCACGGCAAGCATCAGATGGTCGTTGAAGTCCTCTCCTTCGGCTTCAAATACGGCGTTCCCTTGGAGGCCAACATTGTGCTCGACGTGCGATTTCTCCCGAACCCCTACTGGGACGAAGACCTGCGGCCGCTCTCCGGCATGGACCCGGAAGTAAGCGACTACGTCACCAACAACGACGAGGCACGCGAATTTTTCAAGCATTCGAAAGCAATGCTCAAATATCTTATCCCACGATACGAAGCCGAGCCCAAGTCCTACCTCACCATCGCGATCGGCTGCACCGGCGGCCGCCATCGTTCGGTCGCCATGGCCCACGAAGTACTGCGCCTCATGCGCGACATGCAATACGACGCAAGGCTCCGGCATCGCGACATGGGCAAAGATACCGCACAATCCGGCCCTGAGTAAAAGGCACGACGTAAAACTAAAACGGCGCTTCCGGCTGCCAGATCCATGCTGTATCGCCAAATACGGCTTGCATTCATGACGCTTTTCGCCGTACCCTTAACCGTCTCGAAATCTCCAACGGAGTCAACATGAATACACGCCTAATCCGTTCAATGGCCGTCCTCCTATGCATCACACTGGCCCCTTCAGCCATCGCCAAAGAACTCACGCTCTGGGAGATCGCCGCCAACCGACACGCGAAAATCCTGTGTTCCGGCATATTCCTCTCAGGACGCACCGCTGAAGACATCCTCACCAACGACAACGGCGTGCCCGACCCATCGACACTGAATTTCATCGTCGACACCGACACGAAAAAAGTCACCATCCTCCTCCAGGACGGTTTCAAAGCGGTCTCCGTTTTCCGTGAAGGCTGCGGTTGCACGAATCTCTATGACGTACCCGAAGAGGACGTCCGCAATCAGCCCATTGGTGATATCCCACTGTACGATACCCTCAGCGACGAACAGCCCTGGCCATTGGGTGAAGGCGACAGTCCCATCACGGCAAAAATCAGCAGACGCAAGATGCAAAAGGCCATCGACTACGCCTTTGACGAACCCAGCGACGACATGCGACGAGGAACGCGCGCCATCGTTGTCGTACACCAGGGCAAAATTGTTGCCGAACACTACGCCAACGGTTACAGCAGACATCAGCCCCTCATCATCTGGTCCATGGGAAAATCCATCATCAGCACTCTCACAGCAATTCTTGTCAAACAGGACAAACTCGACATCCACGCGCCAGCACCCGTACCGGAATGGAGCGACGCAAACGATCCACGACACGCCATCACCACCGACCAGCTTCTGCGCATGAGCAGCGGTCTCGAATTCGTAGAAGAATACTCCGGCGCATTGGTCGACGTCGTCATCATGCTCTACGGCCAGCCCGACACCGCAGGCTTCACCGCATCCCATCCCCTCGAAGCCGATCCGGACTCGAAATGGTACTACTCCTCCGGCACCACCAACGTCATCTCGCGAATTATTAAACAATCTCTCGACAACGACCTCGCCACCTACGCCGCCTTCCCCAACATCGAACTCTTCAACAAAATCGGCATGCACAACACGACCATGGAAATGGACGCTGCCGGCACCTTCATCGGCTCCTCATTCACCCACTCCTCAGCACGCGACATGGCCCGCTTCGGACTCTTCACCATGCAGGACGGCGTGTGGAACGGTGAACGCATTCTGCCCGAAGGCTGGATGAACTACGCACGCACCCCCACTGCTCATGTACCCAAGAATGAATACGGTGCACAGTTCTGGCTCAACCATGGCGACGAAGATGACAAGAAAAATCGCCGCTGGCCATCGCTTCCGCATGATGCCTTCGGACTCTCCGGATTCCAGGGCCAAAGCGTCGTTTCCATCGCATCCCGCGACACCGTCATCGTGCGCCTCGGTCTTTCTTCCAGCCAGGACGCCTGGAGCCAAGACGAATTCATGAGACTCGTGCTCAAGGCCCTACCCAAATCCTAACCCAATGTTTCTCCTCTACACCATACTCGGATTCGCCGGACTGCTCATCCTGCTCGGTGCCATCGCTACAGTGCGAATCATCTTCTACCCCTCCCACATCAAAAAGAAAACCGATATCGGCAGCATCTTCGAACTCGACATCACCAAGATAAACATCAAGTCCGCCGACAACGTCCGTCTGCTCAGCCCTGAGCAGATAGAGAAGATCCAAAAAGGCGACTACTAGCTAATCGCACTATTCGCGATTCCCCTATGGCTTCGGTTAAGGTAAGTCCCTACGGATCGAAGGAAAGGGGCATTGTGATCGAGCCGGGCACAACACTGGGTACCTTCAACATTACCGACCTGCTTGGCAAGGGCGGCATGGGTGAAGTCTATCGCGCAACGGACTCGAAGCTGGGCCGCGATGTCGCGATAAAAGTATTGCCCGAAGATTTCGCGAAAGATCCGGAGCGGCTGGCTCGTTTCGAGCGCGAAGCGCAGACGCTGGCTTCGTTGAACCACAGCAACGTGGCGACCGTGCATGGCTTTGAGCATGATGCTGAGCATAACGTTCACTATCTCATTATGGAGTACATTGACGGGCAAACGATGGGTGAACGAATTGCCAGCGGTGCGCTCTCCATTGCAGATACCCTCCCGCTCTTTATCGACATAGCACACGGACTGGACGCCTCTCATGAAGCGGGGATTGTTCACCGCGATCTGAAACCGGATAACGTGAAAATTAATGCCGATGGCGTGGTCAAGATTCTGGACTTTGGCATTGCGAAAAGTTCACTCGAGAGTAAGACGACCGACCCGAGCGCACCGACGACGCCGATGAGTCCCATCGCAGTTACCGCCGAAGGTACTTTCATGGGCACGCCCGTGTATATGTCACCGAAACAGGCACGCGGCAAGACGGTTGATCGTCGGACAGATATCTGGGCCTTTGGATGCTGCCTGTACGAAGCACTCACGGGCGACCTGCCTTTCCAGGGCGAAACCATCGCAGACACCGTTGGCGCAATCATGGAGCGCGAACCCGACTGGACCAAACTCCCTGACCACACGCCCGAGTCCATTCGTAAACTGCTCGAACGCGCCCTCGAAAAACAATCCCGCAAACGCATGAGTAGTGCGGGCGACATCGTCTTCGCCCTCGAAGATGCGATAGACGGTATACAGCGTGGTACGCATTCCAGAAATCAAGCCGGGACGAAAAAAGTCGTCGGCTTGCCCGTTTGGTTGTATGGCGCAATCGGCGGGCTTGCCATCGCGTTTCTATCCGTCTGGTTCGTGCAGTGGGCAATGCCTTCCGCGGTGGAGTCACCGACGGAATCAACTCGTTTTTCACAAGCATCCGAGGACGATCGCATCACCCCCATCGCCGTACTCCCACTCGAAAACATGTCCAGCGATCCGGAAAAAGACTATTTTGCCAACGGTATGACCGAAGCCATCACAGGCGAACTCGCGAAAATTCGCTCCCTGAAAGTCATCTCCCGCTCCTCCGTCATGCGCTACAAAGACACCGAACTCACCATGGCCCAAATCGCCGAGGAGCTCAATGTCGAAAGCCTCGTCACAGGCTCCGTCCAACAGGTCGAAGACGAAGTCACCATCTCCGTCAGCCTTATTGACCCCACGACTGGGCAAAGCCTCTAGAACACGAGATCCACCGAAACGATCACCGGCGTTCTCAGACTTCAATCAGAGGTAGCGTTAGCCATCGCCGAAGAAATTAAAACCGAAATCAGTCCCGAAGAACGCACGCGGATTACCTCAATGGATACCGTTGACCGTGAAGCCTACGACCTCTTTCTTCGAGGCAGCGAAGAAGCGATGAATATCACTCAACAAGGATTGTCTCAAGCCGATAGATTTTTACAGCGCGTAACCCAACTGGATCCGAATTTCTGACCTGGGTGGTCGCAATTGGGCTGGGTTCGAATGTCAATGTTAACTTACGGAGTCTCCTCACCGAGCCAAAATCTCGAAACAGCCCGAAGTTATTTCGAAAAAGAACGCGCATTGGATCAAACGGACGCTGATGCAATGAGAGGGTTGATTCAATCCAATTTCTACCTCACCTTGAACTGGGCGGCTTCGGAGGAAGGATACAGAACCCTCATTGAATCGAATCCCAATCATGCGGAGGCGTATGTACGATCTGCTCTTTTGCACCAAATGATGGGGAACTATGAAAAAGCGGTCTCCCAGATAAGACGTGCTTTCGAACTCGCCCCGAACGACGTTGCTATTCAGATTGATTTTGGGAATGTTCTTGCTCTAAATGGAGATCTCGAACAGGGTCTTGGAATATTGCGAGACATCCTGAAAAACGAGCCGGACAGTCAACGCGCTTTACTCGCCCTGGCCTATGCCGAGCTTTCTTCCGGTCTTCTCAACGAAGGCCTCGAAACCGCCGAACACCTTGTCAAACTTTCACAGGGTAGCCCGGTACCAACTATATTGTTAGTACTCGGCTACGCGCTGGACGGACAACTGCAGCGCGCACAAAAACTACTGGACGATGTCGAACAGCAAGGAGAAACCCAATACATTCCACCGGGTATACTCGCCTTCGGATATCGCGGCGTAGGAAATTTGTCAAAAACACTCAGTCTGTTCGAAGAGGCGATAAACGAACCGAACGACTCGTTTCTACCGTTACTCCGAAATGCTTTCTTCGGCGACCTCTACCCCCACCTCCGCAAATCCGAGGAAGCCCTCATGGCCGACCCCCGCTATTGGGCGCTCATCGAAAAATTGGGATACCCACCATTGCCGCCGGAGCATCCGCTTTATAAGTATGAGCAGGCTTGGCTCATGAAAAAGGCCGCGCAGGAAGTCCTCGCCGCGCAACCGAAGCCTGTGCGACGGTACTCAATTACAATTGACCCCGCCTACCCCGTTGCGTCAAATAATCTCGCATTGGAATCTCCTTTGATGTCGCAAGACAGCAAGGTTATTTACTATGTTGCAGATGTAAACGGCGACAACATCATCATGGCGCGCCCAGTTGACCGATTCGAAGTAAAACATGTTGCCGGAAGTGATGGAGCTAGTTTTATTTCACTGTCCCCCGATGGAACACGTTTCGCTTACTGGGCGCGTGGTTCAATGTGGACACTTCCGGTGGAGGGGGGGACGCCACGCAAACTATTCGAATCCTTAATGCCTGCCCCAGTACCAAACGTTTGGCTGGACGACGTTACTCTAATTGGAACATCCCGTGCGCTCAGATTGCTCACATTCAATATCGTAACTGGAGAACAACAGGGTACAATTTCTGCACATTCCTCCTCCGCTGCCATCGAAATTCCAACGTCTGTCGATCCAACAAAGCAGTTTTTATTATATTTTGTTGCGACGCATCCGGATATTGATTCAACAGTAACTCATCTGCTCGATTTCGAGTCCGGGGAAACCACACGCCTCGTAGAAAAAGCAGTGACGGCATTTTTGCCTAGTGGTGATGTCCTGGTTCAGAATAGTTCGGACATCACGCTAAGAACCTTTGACGAGAAACGAAAGGCACTGGTTGGATCATGGAGTGTGCGGGAAGATGGGTTTACTCCCGGATCGAAATTCGTTCAGCCCAACGGAAACCATTTGGTCTATGTTTCTTCTGGTGAGATTCAAGAGTCGATCAGTCGACTCGTCTGGGTACTGGAAGACGGTACGGAAGAATCCTTAGACACCCCCCCCAGGCCATTCAACAAAATTCGGATTTCTACCGCAAACGGCGAGATGAGTATTGTGGCGACCACTACTGACCGCAAGAATATTTGGATGGCAAACGGATCGGATCCGTTCCTACGGTTTACGTTCGAGAATTCAATAAATTCCGATTCAATTTGGTCTCCAGACGGATCGAAGGTTCTCTATTGGACGGGAAAACCAGACGGTTTAAACTTGTACCTTAAGCCCGTAGATTTGT
This sequence comes from Candidatus Hydrogenedentota bacterium, assembly GCA_046583315.1. GTDB lineage: Bacteria > Hydrogenedentota > Hydrogenedentia > Hydrogenedentales > DTSJ01. Next base: position 15,383 of record JAYGCN010000261.1, on the reverse strand, counting down.
CCGGTTCGGGCATGCAAGTCGCCGCTGGTTATGGGCTACTTAACCCGTCACTCGCATCGTGGTCGCCTGATGGAAATATGATTTTTGGGGACTATCAGGCCGATATTATTGTCATGCATGCCGACGAACAGTATCGAATGGAAGTGGTCGTGGACAGCGGCGATCACAACTTTCTTTCACCTATGTTTTCGCCCGACGGCCGTTGGTATGCTTACACCTCCAATGAAACGGGTGACTTGAACGTGTTTGTCCGGTCTTGGCCGGATTCGAATGTTGTCGGTCAAATTACGAGCGAAGGAGGACGCGATCCCGTCTGGGCCGCTGATGGATCCGCCCTGTATTTTCGGGGTCCAACCCACATGATGAAAGCATCGATTCGTCAGACAGAATCTTTCGCATGGGACACTCCCCAGCCGCTGTTTCTCGATAAATACGTGCGGACTCCGATGAGTCTCTTCCAGCGCAATTACGGTTTCGGCCCCATCAAGAAGCGATTTCTCATGATGAAGGAAGTAGAGGCCCAAGCTTCGAATCGACCGACCGAAATCAGGGTAGTCGAAAACTGGACTGAAGAAATCAAACATCGCTTTGCTGATACGGAGGGAAAGTGACCGGATTCAAATCCCGCCCCATAACCAAAAAGGACTCGCTTAGTTACCTAAGCGAGTCCTTAAGTCCATTAAATATGGTGCCGGAGGGGGGACTTGAACCCCCACGGTGTTGCCACCGCAGGATTTTGAATCCTGTGCGTCTGCCAATTTCGCCACTCCGGCATGGAGAAAAACAAGTATAGCGAATTAACGCTGAGTCTTGCAATGCTCGAAGGCCTAGCCCTCAGTCGGTTGCTCCTTCAACGTCGCCTCAACCGTCAGTTCTGTCGCCGAGGCATCCACCGCAAGATCAACATTTTCGATGGATAGCATTTCCATCAGATCGCCCAACACGAAGGAAACGGATTCAATAAATGCGTCCGTATGCTGAACCCGCGCCTCTTCTATCGGTGCCTTCACGCTCACCTGCGCGGTCGCCTTGTACTTGCGAATCGCGTCAATCACCTCAAGCGCCGCGTCCCAGCTGCCCGCGTTTGTCGGCTCAGGAATCGACGCAAACTCGTCCAGCGTCGGCCACGGACTACGATGCACCGAGTCGTGCATATCCGCATCCCCGCTATACGCCCAATGCCATACCTCGTCAGTAATAAAGGGGATAAACGGTGCCAGCATCCGCACAAGCGCACGATGAATCAGTCGCAAACTCGCAGCAGCCGATAACCGTTCCGCCGAAAGTTCCTCATCGTAGGTCCGCGATTTCGCCAACTCAATATAATTGTCACAGAACATCGCCCAGAAGAAGTCTTCGGTTAACTGAAGCGCCTGCGAATAATCGAAGTCGTCGAAGGCCTTCGTCGCGCGTTCGATCAACGGGCGTAATTGCGCAATCGCCGCGCGATCCGACTCGTGCGTAATTTTTTCCGGCCCAAGTCCCACCGGATCTACCCCTTCAAAACGCTGCAACACAAACTTACTCGCGTTGAACATTTTCATGCACAGACGTTTACCAACCTTGAACACCTGCTCGTCATGCGCCGTATCCACACCCAAACGCGCGCGTCCTGCCCAATACCGCACGGAGTCAGCGCCGTAATCGTCCAACATCGGCTCAGGCGTAACGACGTTACCCTGACTTTTCGACATCTTCTTACGGTCCGGATCCAGAATCCAGCCGCTCAACGTGATGTTGTGCCACGGAACCTCTTTATCATGCAAATACGCCTTCGCAATCGTATAAAACGCCCATGTACGAATAATATCGTGCCCCTGCGGGCGCATATCAGCAGGATACAACTTCGCGTGACGTTCTTCATCGTCGAACCAATGAGACGATATCTGCGGCGTCAGCGAACTCGTCGCCCAGGTATCCAGAATATCCGAATCGCCCGAGAAACCATTCGGCTGATTGCGTTGGTCTTCGGTATAACCATTCGGAGCTTCACTCTGTGGGTCAACGGGAAGCTGCTCAGTTGTCGGCACCATGTGTTGGTCATACTGAATCTCGCCATGCTCATCAATCTTGTACCAGACCGGAATCGGCACGCCGAAGAATCGCTGACGACTCAAACACCAGTCCTGATTCAATCCTTCCACCCAGTGCTCATAGCGTTTACGCATATACTCAGGATGCCACTGAATCTTCTCCCCCTGCGCAATAAGAGCTTCCTTCTTGTCCATGATTTTCGTGTACCACTGACGCGCAGGAATCAACTCAAGAGGACGGTCGCCCTTCTCAAAAAACTTCACCGAATGCATGATGTCTTCTTTGGGAGACGCGATCACATCCCCCGCCGCTTCGGCTTCTTCAATGATGATTCTTCGAGCAGGCTTCACGTACTTGCCTGCAAGTTTCTCGTAAACTGCATTCGCCTTAGCCGCGTCCACACTCTCCCATCCCTCGTCGCCAAAGTTGACATGGATGAGGTGTCCTTCCCGATTCAGAATCTGACGCGTAGGCAACTGATACTCCCGCCACCACTCCACGTCCGTCTGATCACCGAAGGTACAAATCATAACCACGCCGGTACCCTTCTCGGGATCGGCCTTGGTGTCGGAGATAATTTTCACTTTTACGCCGAATAACGGGGTAATCGCTTCTTTGCCGACAAATTCTTTATATCGCTCGTCATCTGGATGAACCACTACCGCCACGCACGCGGGTAGTAACTCTGGACGCGTCGTAGCAACGACCAATTTCGTGTCCGAACCATCCACACCAAAGTTCAAATACTGATACGCGCTCGGCAATTCCTTGTCCGTCAATTCCGCCTGTGCGATAGCCGTCTGAAAATCCACGTCCCACAAGACAGGACGTTCCGCCTGATACATCTCGTCGTCTTCCAGTAGCTTCAGGAAACTGTACTGAGAAATTCGGCGCGAGTGTTTTCCAATCGTCGTGTATTCCTGGTCCCAATCGTAGCTGAGACCCAAGCGCGTCCACAGCGCCTTGAACACTTCCTCGTCATCCACGACCACGTCATCGCACAGTTCAACAAAATTTTTGCGGCTGATCGGTGTTGGAGGCGTTTTCACTTTTCTCGTGAGACGCTCGCCCTTAAACTCGGGATCATATGCGACCTCAGTCGAGCACTTTACGTTCATCAGATTCTGCACGCGGCGCTCAGTCGGCAGACCGTTATCGTCCCATCCAATCGGAAAAAATATGTTCTTGCCCGTCATGCGCTGATAACGAACAATGAAATCCTGGTGCGAATAACTGAAGAGATGTCCCAAATGAAGCGAACCACTCACCGTCGGCGGCGGCGTATCCACGACGAAGGTTTCATCCCGGCTCCGCGTCGAATCCCACGCATAAATTCCCGATTCCCCCCAAGCCTTCTTCCAATTTTCTTCTACTTCGCGGGGTTTATATTTCTTCGGCAGGTCCATAACAACTCCAGAATTGACATTCTTCAAAAAAAGCGCCACGCTTCAAATTCAAAGCAGGCGCAAGTCGGAGGAGTATAGCAAAAATCGATGTCGTTTTCGAGCAACCGACGCAAATACAACGTGATTACGGACTTTTACAGCGATGAATCCAGCATATTCGGTAAAAACATCACTGAATTATCTAAAAACTCCCCTAACATATTCTACGAAAAAGACTTGCAAGCCACGTGCCGACACCCTATAATAATCCATTAGGAATGTATCTCTATAGTGTAGCTGGACTTATCCATATCATAAGAAATAGAACCATGCGAGGACTGAACACGTGACTATGACAAAACGAGAGCTCGTGATTCGAGTGTCAAACAAGCTGGGCATGACGCAGAGTGAAGTCGCCAAAGTGATCGAGACGACCTTTGAAACCATCTCGGAATCGTTGGCTGACGGGAAGCGCTGGGAACTGCGCGACTTCGGCGTGTTCGAAGTCAAAACGCGCGCCTCTCGCATCGGCCGCAACCCACGTACCGGCGATCAAGTGCCGGTACCCGAACGTCGCGTTGTGACGTTTCGACCGGGCAAGAAAATGAAAGAATTTGTGTCAGGCCAAATACCTGCCTCAACTACTGATTCCGAGCCAACTCAGAATCCATCAAGTTCACCGGAAACCGATCCGAAGTCTTCGCTTTAGTGTTTCCGCAGTATTGGGGAGTTGAATTCGAATCGAAAACACAGGGTAAACGGTTCAGAGTGGAGTGATGTCATCTCGAGTGTACTTTTTGGGTGCACAAGGATACAAAAACCCTGACGAATACCACACTATTATGCTTATTCTGGCCGCTGACACATCGACTCCCTATTTGAGCGTATCGTTGTGTGACAACGATGACGTTCTCGCCGAATTCACCGGATACGCAGACCGCCAACACGCCGAAAAGATTCTTCCTGTACTCGATAGTATCCTCAGCGAATCCAAAACATCCCTCACAGCAATCGAGCTCTTTGCAGTGTCCATTGGACCCGGCTCCTTCACCGGGCTGCGCATCGGCGTGTCTGCCTGGAAGGGTCTTGCCTCAGGGGTTCAAGCGCCAATTATCGGCATCCCCACGCTCGACGCGCTGGCCACTCGGGTTCCTTCGCCGAAAGGCCCTGTCTGCGCATTACTGGATGCGAAAATGGACGAAGTCTATGCCTGCCTCTATACTTTCGAAAACAACAAACAAATTGCTCAGTTCCCGCCAGTCGTCGATTCGATCGAGGCCGTGCTGAAACGCTGTCCCACGAATACCGTTTTCATCGGGGATGGCGCGACGAAATATAAAACGGTGATTTTGGAGCAACTTCCGACAGCCGAAATACTGCCCGACTCCTTCGATGCACCGAGCGCGACGGCGGTCGCTCAGGAAGCGTTTCGCCTGTGCCAGATTGAAATGCCGGCCAACGACAACCCCGTGTCACCACTCTACCTGCGAAAATCTCAGGCGGAAGAAGTCCGTGACGCGAAAAACGCGGCGGCGGTGTCACCATGACGACCACTTCGGCCTCACATCTCCACTACGAGCAATTGACCGACACGCTGATTCCCGCGCTTCAGGAAATCGAACATGAGGCCTATCCAGAGCCCTGGACCGGCGGCATGTTTCGCGATGAAATCCGAAACAACAATTCACATTTCTTCATTGCCTATCTGGGAGATCAACTAATCGGCTATTCCGGGTTTTGGCTCCTGATCGATGTCGCTCATGTTACGACCGTAACCGTGAGCCAAGAGCATCGCGGCAACGGCTTCGGTCGTGAACAAATGCATCATCTCATCAAAGAGGCGACAAAATTCGAAGCGCGCAGCCTGACCCTGGAGGTGCGCGAGTCCAATGCAACGGCACGCACCATGTACGAACATTTCGGGTTCAAGAAGATAGGCCTACGACGAGGGTATTACGCCAAATCCAAAGAAGACGCTATCGTCATGGAAATGTTGCTCGACACCACGGAAGGCCCCGAAACCAATGGCTGACACAGCATCAAAACCCGAGGGACCCAAGGCCCCGTCCACCGGCGTACCGTTGGGCGGAATCGGTACCGGTGTCATCGAGATGGGCCGGGATGCGCGCGCGCGCAACATCACGATTAACAACAATCGCACTTCTGCATCGCGCATTCCGCTCTCCCCAAACGCCTTCATGGCCGTACGCGTACAGAGTGGCGACAAGACGGTCGCGCGAGTCCTGCAATCTGAAACGGACATCCCCTTCAAAGAAGCAGGTGTGAATCCTCACTATACACCGCAAAAATACCTCTCCTGGCATGGGCTCTACCCCACCGCGAACTACCAATTCAATGGAGAGGTTCTGCCCATTCCCTTCCAATGGACCTCGCTGGCACCGATGATTCCCTTCGACAACGAAGCCTCCAACATGCCCGTCGTCCTCAACGTGTTTAAGTTCAAGAATACAACGGAACAACCCGTCACCGTTTCGGCGATGATGAACTGGGAAAATATTCGGGGCTGGTTCGACACATCCACCACCGAGTACCGCGGCGCAATTCATCCCGTCTACGTGACTGACCTGGACAAATATCTCCACCCCCACAATCAGGTCTCGCGCGCTGGACGAGTCGAAGCAATCGGGCTTTCGTTTGCCTTGGATGATGAGCCCATCACCAACTCGGAAGGAAATTATTGCCTGACCGCATCGAACCCGGCAGGTGTATCGGTCTCTCACATGGGATGGGACAGCAGCGACCAGAACGATGTGCAGACATTGTGGTCCTCATTCTCCAACAACGCGCAACTCCCGAATCGATGCAGTCAAAACAGCACGGCCTACCACGGGGCGGTATGCGCGACAAAAACTCTTCAACCAGGAGATTTCATCGGTCTCACCTTTTGCCTGAGCTGGTTCTGCCCGGTCTATACGATGGGCAAAGAGGATGTGAGCAACTATTACACCCGCACCTATGCCAACTCCCTCGAAGTGAACGAGATGGGCCTCAAACTGGCCGACTATTGCCAAGAAGCGATCATCAACTTCCACGAACGCTTCCTGAAATCCTCCCTTCCCGACTGGTATTCGCGCATGCTCCTCAACAACACCCACGTGCTGTCCACGAATACCTTTCTGACCCGGGAAGGCGAATATGCCATGATGGAATCTCCAGCCGATCCGCATCTGGGCGTGCTCGACAGAAGTTTCTATAGTTCCATAGGCACGATGCTCTTTTTCCCCGCTTATGCGGATATCGAGCTGAAATTACTCTCCAACACCGACGATACCAAGACCCCGGGCCGCATCTACCGCGATCTCGGCAAGGAATCCATTCACCATCCCGGATACGGCGGCGGCTCGGTCGAAATGATCGATCTGAATGCCAAATTCATTCTACTTTCCTATCGTAATTTCCACATGACCGGGAAATACTCCTCGCTCATGCAGATCCACCCCAAACTTAAACTCGCCATTGAATACGGCATGCGGCTTGATCGCGATGGCGACGGCATCCCCGATGTCACCGGCGACGCCACCACGTTTCGTGGTTGGGCCATGTACGGCATCACCTCCTATTCCGCAGGAATCTGGATAGCCGCAATGGTCGCCTACGCCGATCTCACACGCGAGCTCAAACACGAAGAAGAGGCACGCTTCTACGAAGAAAAGGCAAAAAAGGCACTCACCCATCTCGAGAAACGCCTCTGGGACGATGAGCGGCACTACTATCGTCTCTACCACGATGCCCGCCCCGAGCGTGACGACCACCCGCTTTTTAACGATGCCTGCCATAGCGGACAACTCTGCGGGGCCTGGATCGCTGATTTCCTCAAACTCGGAGGCTGGTTCCCCCATGTTCGCGTGATCGCGGCCTTGGAAACCATTGAAAAGCTGAACCGCCGAAAATTCGGCTACACCAAAGGCGCTCACCCCGACGGTTCAACGCCTCAGAACGAAGAACACTTTGGGATGGAAGCGCAGGCGGACAAATCCTGGCCCTCCTTTGCCGTTGTGTATCTTGCCTGCACCCACATCAATTACGGAAATGTAGATAAGGGATTGGAGATCCTGAACTCGACTTTCAAGAACCTGCATACGCGAAACGACTACCAATTCAATCAGCCCCTTTCCTGGGATCCGGTCAACAACGCTCCCTCCGGATGGAAAAACGACCATCACATGGGCGCGCTCTCCGTGTGGCATTCACTTTATGCACTGATAGGATTTTTCCTGAGCATCCCGCGCAAGGCCATAGCCATTGCACCCAAAATGCCCGCAGGCATAAAACGTCTCGAAGTCCCACTGGTGACACCCGTATCTTTCGGGCGGCTCAAATATGAATTCCGCGAGTCCCCCTACAAGCAACAGGTGCTGATAACCTTCGATAGTCCACTGTCCATAAAAATTATCCAGCTCTCCATCCCCAAACACATCACCAAACCCAAGGTCACGCTCAAACTGGATACCGACGAGACCTCGTTCAAGATTCAACTGAAACACAACCAGACCAATAACGAACTCAACATTCATCTCGTGCGCGAGCTCCAGATACAACAACCCATTCACATCACGGTGACTGAGTAACCACTACGGAAACCTGATGAAACTCTACGCACTCACCGGAGGCATTGGCGCGGGAAAATCAGCCGCCAGCCAACAATTCATCGACCGCGGCATACCCGTCATCGATTCGGATGCGCTCGGGCACCAGGTCATCGAACCCGACGGTGTCGCGTTTCAAGCCGTCGTCGATCGATTCGGAGAGGACATACTCGTCGATGGGCGTATCGACCGCCCCTCGCTCGGTGAAATCGTCTTTGCCAATCCGCAGGCTCTGGCCGATCTGAACGCCATCGTTCACCCAGCCGTAATTGCAGAAACAGCCCGTCTCAGTGCCGAATACGCGGCTCAAGGCCACGAGACTGTCATCATCGAGGCCGCTCTCCACGCCGAAAACGGAACGCTGCGTGAATCCTTCGAAGCGCTGATCCTTGTGCACAGCCCGGTTGACATACGAATCGCGCGTCTCGCCGAACATCGCAACATGTCCGCCGAAGAAGCCCGCTCCAGAATCGCCGCCCAGACCCCTCCCGAAGAAAAGATTCCCTTGGCCAAATGGGTCATCCAAAACGACAAAGACATGGTACACTTAAAGAATCAGGTCGATGCCATCGTGTCGGAGTTGTAGGCTATGCCTCCCAGTTTACGAAATTGCATGCAATGCGATCGGGTCATCTTAAGTGATGATACCCGAAATCTCTGCGATGTCTTCTTCGATCAGTTTGACATGGACATCCGACTTATCGAGAACGCCATCTGGCTCCACAAACTGACTATGTCGGCTACCATCGGCAAATACACCCGCCTCTCCATTGAACGGGTCACTCAGTTGCTCGAAGGAGAAGGAGCCTACCGTCGCGACGATTCAAGCGTCGACTGTGCAAATTGTAAGAAAAAACCGGCCCTGGACAATTCGAAATACTGCCTGGCCTGTCAACTCGCTGTCTACAAATCGCTGGGCGACAACGCAGAACGAGCCGCACAAGCTCCCGCCAAGCCCGATCCCTTCAAGACCTCTCCACTAACCTCACTCAGAAACACCCTCGAAGAAAAACGTAACCGGGCCGGCTTCAATCGATTCAATCCCTCGACCCCCTCCATCAAGGGCACCGGCGGGAAATGAATAAATTCGTCACCCTCTTCTAGCAAATTTGCCGCGAATCACCCGAAACGTGTATCGTAAACACGAAGAAATCGGGGGATTTCGAATGCCTCCCGTAATATCCATAACCGCCCCTGCGAGGTCCCATTCGTGATACGAGAACAGCTTGAAGCACAAGAAGTCTCCATTCTGAAACCCTACGCCCAGCTGGTCTCCCAATCCAAGGGTCGAGCCGTACACGAAGAAGAACACGCATACCGAACCGCGTACCAACGCGATCGCGACCGCATCATTCACAGCAAAGCGTTTCGCCGTCTCGAAGGCAAAACACAGGTTTTTCTCAGTGGCAAGGGCGACCATTTCCGTAGCCGACTTACGCATACGCTCGAAGTGACGCAGATTTCCCGAATCGTTGCACGCGCGCTGTTTCTCAACGAAGATCTCACCGAAGCGATTGCCTTGTCGCACGATCTCGGCCATACCCCCTTTGGACACGCCGGTGAAAGTGTGCTCAATGACATCTACCCCGAAGGCTTCAAACATTTTGAGCAAAGTCTGCGTATCGTCGACATATTGGAATCTACCGCCTCGCAGCAGGGCCTCAACCTCACCCACGAAGTCCGCGACGGCATTCTGCGCCACTCCACCGGAAAAGTGATCTTGCTAAACCGACCGGGCGAAACGGCGCAGACACTCGAAGGTCAGGTCATGAGTATTTGCGATGCCATCGCCTACATCAATCACGACATCGACGATGCCCTGCGCGCGGGCGTGATCAGTCGCGACGATTTACCCTCCGAAGCCATCGAGCGGCTCGGCAATTCCGCCTCGGACCGAATCAACACGATGGTCGGCGGCTTGATTGATGGCAGTCAGGACGGCACGATTTCGATCACCCCCGACATCCGCGAGGCCACCAACCAACTTCGCGACTATCTGTATTCCGAACTCTACCCCAGCGAGCCTATCCGACACGAAGTCGATAAGGCCAAACGTGTCATTACCGAATTATTCACGCACATGACCCGGAATCCGGAGCCCTTCATCGCCAATCATCCCACAGATGAATCCGTAGAACGCAAAGTACTCGATACCATCGCGAGCATGACCGACCACTACGCGCTGCAACTCTATCAGACTCTGTTCTTCCCCGAGACACCCGAATCATGAGTACCCGCCCCACAATTGGCATCGTAGCGGGGTCAGGAATCGATCTCGATGGTCTGCTCGATACCAAAAACGAGACGATCCTATTCTCGGAGATCGATAACCTGCACCCCACGACGGTGCTCGGCCACCAGGGTCAGTTCATTCAGGGCATCAGCGACGAGACCCCCATCATTCTGCAGATCGGACGCCTTCATTTCTACGAAGGCTATACTTATTCAGAAATCACCCGTTCCGTCGATACCCTTCACGCGATGGGCGCGAGCATGATTATTTTCACGAATGCGGCGGGAGGGTTACGCCCCGAAATGGAAGCCGGACACTTGATGGCGGCTGATTCCATCGGACTCTGGCCGTGCAGTCAATGGCCGGATCATCCAACATCAATTACACCTACTCAGGTGTTGAAGGGCTGCGATTCACACGGAACCTACACCTGGATTCACGGCCCCTGTTACGAAACCCAGGCTGAGATTCACGCGCTACAGGCCATTCAAAGCGATGCCATCGGCATGAGCACCGCGCCCGAAGTAGCGCGCTGCAACGAGTTGGGAATCGAATCGGCCAGCATCACCTGCATTACCAATAACTGCTGCTCACCCCAGACGCTGACGCACGAACACGTCATCGAAATCGCGCATCAGGCATCGCGGCGCATACAGGCGATCATTCGGGCCGCGCTTCCAGAATTGACGCAGGTCGGGCCTCATCAGTAGAAACTGCGAACGAGCGAGCCTACTAACAAGTACCATCCGTCGACCAGCACAAAGAGGATGATCTTGAAGGGAAGCGAAACGAATACCGGGGGCAACATCATCATACCCATCGCCATCAAGGTACTGGCGACAACCATGTCGATGATCAAAAACGGGATGTAGATGATAAATCCAAGTTCGAAGGCGATACGCATCTCGCCGAGAATAAATGCGGGAACCAACACGGAGGTCGGTACATCAGCCGGCGTTTCCGGCCGATCCATTCCGGCGATTTCAATGAACAACGCCAAATCCTTCGGGTTTTTCTCCACCTGGCGAAACATGAAGTCACGAATCGGCTGTATGCCCAGCTCAAGCGCATCGCTGAACTCGACAATATCGCCATTCATATACGGCGATACCGCCTCATCAAATACACGCTGGTAGGTCGGGGCCATAATGAAATAGGTCAAGAATAATGCCAGACCTACCAATACCTGATTCGGCGGAGATTGTTGCGTGGCCATGGCCTGTCGCAGAAATCCCAATACCACGATCAAGCGCGTAAACGAGGTCGTCATCACCAGAATCGCCGGCGCCAAGGTCAATACCGTCAGCAGAATAAACGTCGTCAACATGGTCGAGATGTTTTCTCGATTGGTTACCTGCTCAATCGTATCGGCGATATTCAATCCAGAAGACGGCTCAGAAACAGCGGTGGCATCAGCAGGCTCGGTCGACTCCTGCCCCATTGCCGGCAGCGCGACGATCAATCCCCCCAGGACGATCAATATTCCCGCAATACTATTCTTTCGGTTCACGCGTTTCTTCCTGCAAGTACTCTTGCAAACGATGTATATCACCACGCAACACAGCCATATCGTCATCCTCGACAGGCGAATCATCGCCCGAGGCCCCTGCTTGATACGCAGCCGATTGTTCCTTGAGCTCAGCCACAAACTGTTCTGGCGCAAACCCGCCATGCTCCACGGTTTGTCCAAGCTCCTGATCAAAGGCCGATTCGCTGAACTCAGCGATCAAATTCACACCCTCGGAGCGTACCGAAATGACAAGCACTCGCCCACCCGTGCGCACATAGTGCAGCGTGGCGTCGCGCGTCAGATGCAGCTGTCCAATCACCTGTCCCAGCTGGCGGCCACCAATAATCGGAATCTTCTTGCCGAATCGACGTATCGCATAATAACAAAAGAGAATCAACGCCACGACAACGGACAAGGCCGCAATCATCCGAAAGAATGCATTTCGTGCATCACTGTATCCGGTGCCGACCAAAGAAGGATCGATTCGAGGTCCGTCTGGATCGACATTCGCTGCCTCGTTGTCAAGAATGGCATTCGCCCCTCGAATCGCTTCCATGCCGTATCCAGTATCAGGCTTTTTTGTTTCCTCATCGGCGGGAGTTTCTGTTGCGACAGAGGACTCCGCGACAGGTATAGGATCGATTACTTCAGATACCGGCGTTTCGATGCTCTCAGAATCTTGAGCATAACCGGGGTGTGAGCAAATCGAGCCGACGAGAAGAATCAAGAATACGCGGGGTGCTCGCCCCAAAATAATTCTAGGATTCGTTACTCCCCGTAATTTCAGACAATCGTACATTCAGTACATCCCCGATCACCACCGCTTCACCGCGGGCTATCTGTTTACCAGCCAGTCGGATGTCGGTCAATTCCCCCGCCAACTTGTCTAACGATACAATGGATCCGACCTTCAATTCCAATACATCCTTAACTTTCATCTTTGAAGAGCCTAAATCGGCTGTCAAACGCAGATTTACCCTATGCAAATCCTCCAATTCGAGGTGCATAGCCGGCAATTCGTCGGTTTCTGGTGCTATCTCAGGAAAATCCACTTCCTGCGCTTCCCGGACAGTCTCTTGTTCCATAATTGCCCCCTATACGGCTGGATCCTGCGCGTGCAATTGCTCATGAAAAATTGCTGTTATCTTTGGTGAGGCCCCGTCACTATCCTGCGAAATGCGTTTCAAAATATCATTCGCCCTTTGAAGTATCTGACTTTGGATACTCTTTTCGAAAATCAGTATATCATCGACCTCCTCCCGAGTGCGAGATCCGTGTAGTTTGAGAAGCATATCGATAAAGCGTGCCCTATGGGTCTCAATTTCAAAAACCGTTGCTTCATTCTCGCATTCGAAGGTCACTTTATAGAGCAAAATTGCTGCGGGGCCGTTACCCTCACGCATTAAATGAACGAATGAAGATTCAAAATAGACAAACTGCGGGAATTCCGGAATGTATTCCTCAGGCCCATCAATCGCGAACATGTCCTCATCGATCGGCGGTGCCAACCTGGGCGCAATCACGAAGAAGTAGATGGACAGGCCGCCGCCTACCGCCACAAGCAACGCGACCGCGATGAGGATCAAGCCGATCTTGCCCCCCGACTTCTTTTCCTCAGCCGCGGCCTCTTCAGCGGTTTCTTCATTGACTTCTTCTGCCATCTCGTTTCTCCATCAGGAACTCTGATTCATTGCCTACAGTTCATCCAGCCGATTAACTTCGTCCTGTAAATCTTCCACTTCCTTCTTTGTCAATAATCCTCGCACATATAATTCTACACGACGATTCGCGATTCTGCCTTCTTCGGTCGTATTGGGCTCAAATGGAGCCCCCGAACCGCGGGCCACTGCTTCAAATCGATCAATCGGAATAGGACCATATTGACTCAGAAAACGCGCGACCCGCTCGGCACGCGCATAACTCAAGTCAAGATTATCACGAAAGATGGACGGTTCTGTTAGCGAAGTATTGTCTGTATGACCGTGCACCTCAAAAAAGGCGTCGGGATAGCGACCCAAGATTTGCGCAATCGCTATGAGAAACGGATAGCTATCCTCTCGCAACACGGCCTCCCCAGATTCATACAACACCCGCGCAGGCAGGTTTATCTTCAAGGCACCGGAGTCATCATACTCGACGCGAACATGCGAAGCATATCCATCAACCTGTATCTCCCGTTGAATTTCACGAGCGACCTCTTCTGATTTCTGGGGAAGTCGTTTGACCCGTACCGGCATTGGATTAATCTGTACTGCGGTAATATTCGATGGCATTACGCCAAAAGCCCCGCGTATGGAAATGATCGCTTCCTCGTATTTGCGTGGCTCTTCCATGGTTGCGAAGGAGAGTAACAGGACGAAAAACGTCATCAGCAGAGTCATGAGATCACCGAAGGTGACCACCCACAATGGCGCGCCTTCTTCGCATTCAGGACATTTTTTCTTTACCGCCATGATAGCCCCGTAACCCGGTTATTTCCCGCCCCCGGCTTCCATACTCTCACGCTGCGCCGGAGATAAAAAGGCTTTTAACTTCTGTTCAACCGCACGCGGATTATCGCCCGACTGAATCGCGAGGATCCCCTCGATCGCGATTTCCCGCAGAAGCAATTCCGATGCCGTACGCACTTTCAATACGCCTGCCAAAGGCAAGAAGACTACGTTTGATAACACCGATCCATAAAGCGTCGTCAACAATGCGGTTGCCATACCCGCGCCAATGGCCGAAGGATCATCCATGCCCGCGAGCATCTGCACCAGCCCGATAAGCGTACCAATCATTCCAAAGGCTGGTGCCGCCGCACCCATGGAAGACAGTATCGCCTGACCTTTCGCATGCCTGTCTTCCATAAATGCCACTTCGGTGGTAAGAATGTCTTTGATCAACTCGGGTGCCGTGCCGTCGATTGCCAGTTGAATGCTGCGGCCCAGAAAATCGTCATCCGTCGTTTCAACATGACTTTCCAAAGCCAGAATGCCTTCGCGACGCGCGACGGTCGCAAATTCGATCAACTGGGCGATTAATCCGGTCGGATCTATATCCCGATTAAAAAAAGATTTGCGGAGAGGTCCCACGATGGAAAGCACATCGTTTAGTGGGTAATTTATCAAGGCCGATGCCAGTGTACCACCACCAACAACCAGAATCGATGGGATGCTGATGAAGATCCCAATGCTTCCCCCGATAACAATCGTGATGAAGATCAGAGCGAAGCCACCGACGATCCCTATAATTGTTGCAATGTCCATGTTCTAGAGTTTATTTCCGATCAGAAAAATCCGTCCCCGCTACAATTGAACGACGATATTCTAGCACTGCGGCTACCACCTCGTCTACGGACTCTTTTACCATCATTTTCTTTCCAGAGATCAGTGTAATAATCGTGTCCGGTGTGGCCTCGATTTCCTGTACCAAATCCGCGTTCAGAACAAATACTTCATCCGTCAATCGTCTCAATCGAATCATGTCATCAATCCCTTACATAGAAGGAGGGGAGATCCCCCTCCTTCTGCTGTTCTACCAACTATTAACGAATAAGATTTACCGTTTCCTGCAAAATAGTATCCGCCGCCGTGATGGTCCGGGCATTCGCCTGGAAACCACGTTGCGCGATA
>JAYGCN010000226.1:0-15496 GCA_046583315.1 Candidatus Hydrogenedentota bacterium | reverse complement strand
CCCGGCTTCGTATTGAGTCATATCCAGAACACGTATTCCATCAAGGGCGGGCATGTACTATCTCCAAATGCGTTACGACGTAATCGGGCGTCGTTGAATAAACTCGATTATATGTTCCGCGATTTCTTCACCCCGGTCCTCCTGAAGAAAATGGCCGCCCTGGGTGATTGTGATTTCGGGCTCG
This sequence comes from Candidatus Hydrogenedentota bacterium, assembly GCA_046583315.1. Lineage (GTDB taxonomy): Bacteria > Hydrogenedentota > Hydrogenedentia > Hydrogenedentales > DTSJ01. The sequence continues at coordinate 15,312 of JAYGCN010000226.1, read as the reverse complement.
TTCGTGGCCGAGGGAATCAAGCGACGCATCGCCTTGTCCCCGCCACCGGTTACGGGATCCTTATCTGAGAACATCACGAGTGCGGGTTTCGTCCATTCGCCCAACGCCTTTTTCGCTGGCCCCGTGTACTGGGCTGCTTCCATGTCCGTGCTGATGGGCACGAGCAGAGGGAACTTGTGCGCGCCAACCTTGTACGTTTTATCCGGAAATGGCGCGTCGTAAGCTTCCACGATATCGGGCTGAAGATTGGATACCGTCGCGCCCTGCAGGATCTGGCCTACCGGCATGTCTTCCATTTTCTCAGCGGCTTCAAGCCATTGCAGGAAGCCCTTGGACGGTGTTTCTTCACCCGATGGGCATCCCGTGTTCATGATGACTAGCCGGGCGAATCGATCATTGTTGCGCGTTGCGAGCGGCAGACCTAACAGACCGCCCCAATCCTGACACACGAGCGTAATGTTCTTGAGGTCAAGCTGATTCACGAGGCTTTCAAGCGCGTCCAGATTCAGCGCGTAGGTAAAGTCTTCCTTATTAGCCGGTTTGTCAGAACGGCCGAAGCCAAGCAGATCCGGCGTGATGACGCGCCCCACAGTCGACAGACCGGGTATCATTTTACGATACAGAAATCCCCAGGAGGGTTCACCATGCAGACACAAAATGGGATCGCCCTTGCCAACATCGGTATAGGCCATGCGAAATTCACCGACTTCAATATACTTGGGTTCATAGTCATATTCCGGCAGAAACGCAAAGCGTTCGTCCGGGGTGCGCAGAATTTCCATTGGAGTTTCTCCTCAGTCTAAAGGGGGTAAAAGTAGCTCAGAACAGTTAACCAGTTAATCGATTTCAATGTCAACTTAAAGGCGTAATTTCAGGGCATTTAGCGTCCCGTATGCCCGAATCCACCGTCGCCGCGCTTGGTATCATCCAGCGAGTCTACGCGGTCCCATTCGGCGTGCAGAACGGGCGCGATCACCAGTTGTGCGATGCGTTCGCCCCGCTCGATGGTCACCGTTTCTTGCCCATGATTGATCAGGATCACCTGAATTTCTCCACGGTAGTCAGCATCAATCGTTCCGGGCGAATTTACCATGGAGATTCCCTGCCGAATGGCGAGTCCGCTGCGTGGACGTACCTGTGCTTCGGTACCACTCGGCAATGCAATACGGATGCCTGTGGGGATGAGTGTGCGATGTCCGGGTTCAACGATAACGGGTTCGTAAATGGCCGCCCGAAGATCCATTCCAGCGGAATTGATGGTCTCATACTCAGGGAGCGGCAATTCCTGGGCGTGGGGTTCAACGACGATGCGAATGGGTACGCTGTTGTCCGCCATCAACCGATCTCCGCTAGAGTCCGAGCGCCACGTCGCCTTCAAAGACGCGGGGTCCCAGAATCGCCATCGTGCAGGTATCGTCACTGAACATTTTTTGCGCGAGAAGCTGAATGTCTTCGGCGGTAACGGCATCCACATGTTCCAGGATTTCAGGGATTGGCGTTACGCGATCATGAAACATTAATGACCGTGCCATACGCGTCATGCGACTAAAGGTGCCTTCTAGTGCCAATAACAATCCACCCTTCAACTGTTCACGGTTAGAATTGAGTTCATCTGCGCCGACGGGTACATCCTGCAACTTTTTGATCTCATCACGAATCAGGTCCAGGGTCTGGCGCAGATTTTCCGGCGCAATGGCCGCGTAGATGCCCAGCGCTCCGGCATGTTGATACATCGAATTGTAGGAGTAGATGGAATAAGCAAGGCCAGCTTCTTCACGGATGGTGTCGAAGAGGCGCGATGTCGATCCACCACCAAGCACGCTGCTGAGCATGTCGTAGTTATAGCGGCCCGCGCCCACGATGGACGTACCGGGAAAGGCCATGGCCAGGTGGTTCTGTGCCACGTCGCGCTCTTCCCAGATGAGTCCGCCCGGAGAATTCGGCGCTGTCCAGTCGTGTTCGATTTTGTCGGATTCGAGTTCGCCGAAGTGCCCACGCATGCGGCTGATGATCGTGGCCTCGTCGAAACTGCCAACCAGAGAAACGATCATGTTTTTCGGACAGTACCAATGCGTTTTGTAGTCCCGTATATCGTCGAGCGTGGTATTGGTGACGGTCTCGTCCGTCCCAGCGATAGGTCGTCCGAGCGGATGCTCGGGCCAGTGCTTTTCCGAGAGCATGTCGTGGATATGTTCGTCCGGCACATCGATGCCCGAAGCGATTTCTTCCAGAATGACGTTGCGCTCTTTCTCGAAATCGTTGAACTCGGAATGTTTGATGATGTCCGCGAGCACATCCAGCGCCACGTCGAGATGCTGATCCAGAATTTTTACATAGAGACAGGTGTATTCCTTCGAGGTGAAGGCGTTCATGTGCCCACCGCGACTCTCGATCTCTTCCATCAACTGTCGCGAGCTACGCGTCGGTGTGCCTTTGAACAACATGTGCTCAAGAAAATGGGATATACCGGCTACGGCTGGGATCTCGTTCGCGGAACCCGTCTTGATCCACACGCCGATCGATACGGAATGCACATAGGGCAAGAACTCGGCAATGACCGAAAGTCCGTTATCGAGCGTGTGGACTTCGGGGGTGAGCGTGAGTTCGGCTGAAGAGGCCATGAGATACCTGTCCCAGGTTCGGAGAACCGGTTGACTATTCAAAAATTCGGCGCCGTCCGAAGAAGGCGCCGAATGGAATTACAAACTAGCGACGTCCGCCGCGACCACCGCCACGACCGCCATCGCGACCACCACGTCCGCCACCACCTTCACGCCTCGGTGGTTTCTTTTCAACGTCTTCGGCATTGACACGACCGAGTTCAACGTCTGCCTGTACTTTGGACAGGTTTACGCGACCCATGCTGTCAATTTCCATAACCTTCACATCGATTTCGTCACCAACACTCAATACGTCTTCAACTTCATTAACGCGACCCGGTGCTAGTTCGGAAATATGAACCATGCCTTCTTTGGTTCCAACGACCTGTACGAAGGCACCGAAATTCATCAGGCGCGTTACCGTACCGTGGTATATCGCGCCGACTTCAGCTTCAGCGGTCAGGTTTTTGATCATTTCGATTGCCGCCTCAGCGCCTTCAGCATCTGCACTGGCTACATCGACGGTACCGTCATCTTCGATATTGATATCCGCGCCGGTAGCCGACTGGATTTCACGAATGACTTTACCGCCAGGCCCGATGATGTCGCGGATTTTGTCTTCCGGAATCTTGATGGACGTGATACGCGGTGCGTATTTAGACATTTCTTCACGCGGTGCGTCGAGCGCTTCGGCCATCTTGCCAAGGATGTGGTCACGACCGGCACGAGCTTGTTCGAGAGCGTTGCCCATGATTTCGCGGGAGACGCCAGCAATTTTACAGTCCATCTGGAAGGCCGTGATGCCATTCTTGGTACCACAGACTTTGAAGTCCATGTCGCCGAGGTGATCTTCTGCGCCGAGGATGTCGCTGAGAATCGCAACGTCGTCGCCTTCTTTGATCAGGCCCATGGCAATACCGGCCACCGGAGCGGAGGTAGGTATACCGGCGTCCATCATGGCCAAGCTACCGCCACATACGGAAGCCATGGAGCTCGAACCGTTGGATTCGGTGATTTCGGACACGATGCGAACCGTGTACGGGAAACGTTCGTCTTCTTCATTCTGTCCCGGCACAACAACGCGTAAGGCGCGTTCAGCCAGTTTACCGTGACCAATTTCGCGGCGACCCGGTCCCATGATGCGACGGGTTTCACCGACAGACCACGGCGGGAAATTGTAGTGGAGGTAGAAGTTCTGAAACACGTCGCCGACCAATTCATCGGAGCGTTGCTCATCACGACCAGTCCCGAGTGTCGCAGCCACGATGGCCTGCGTTTCACCACGGGTGAAGAGTACGGAACCGTGTGCGCGCGGCAGGATTCCCACTTCGATGGTGATCTTGCGGATTTCATCGAGGTCACGTCCATCAATACGTTTCTTCGTATCGAGCGTCTGGCGACGCATGGTGCCTTTTTCGAGTTTGTAGAGTGATTCTTTGAGGTCAGCATAGGAATCAGCATATTTTTCTTCGCCGTATTTGGCTTCGAGATCTGCTTTCACTCCGTCTTTGACGACATCCAACGCGTCTTGGCGTTCATGTTTGTCAGCGATGGTGAGAGCAGAAACGATTGCGGCTTCGGCGATGCCTTTAACGTCAGCCAATACTTCAGCGTCAATTTCGGGTGATGTGAAGTCCATCTTCTCAACACCGGCTTTGCTACGAAGTTCTTTGATGGCTTTGATGATGTTTTTGATGTGGCCGTGGGCGAAGTCCATCGCGCTCAGCATGACTTCTTCGGACAATTCCTGTGCGGAGCCTTCAACCATCAGGATGGAATCGGCAGTACCGGCGACAATGATGTCCATTTCGCTTTCGTCCATGGACTCAACGGTGGGCATCACGACGAGTTCGCCGTCGAAGTACCCCACGCGTACGGCACCGATTGGGCCGTCAAACGGAATCTTGGAAATGTGTACTGCAGCCGAGGCCGCGTTGATCGATAATACATCAGGGTCGTTAACGTTGTCTGCCGACATAACCGTCTGACAAACCTGTGTTTCGTTTAGGAAACCGTTCGGGAATAGCGGGCGTAAAGGACGGTCCGTCAAACGACACACGAGAATTTCGCGTTCGCTCGGGCGTGCCTCGCGACGGAAGAAGTTGCCGGGGATAGACCCTGCAGCATACGCCTTTTCGCGGTAATCGACCGTCATGGGGAAAAAGTCTTGCCCAGAGCGCATGCTCGGGGCAACGGTCACTGCAGACAACACCATCGTGTCGCCACTGCGGACCAGTACCGAACCCTGCGCCTGTTTGGCGATGCGTCCGGTTTCGAATGTCAGCTCACATGAGCCAACGGTTACGGAAGTTGTTTCCATAATTGTGGAACTCCATTCTTTTCAGCCTGATCGCTCTTTGGATCAGACCGGATTCGTGGAGCATCTCCTATGATGCTCCGGCTTTTTTATTTTTTCTTACTTTGTAGGAGGGGTTGAGACGCGGACGCGATTACTTACGCAATCCGAGCGTCTTGATGATGGTACGATAACCGGCTACATCGCGCTGACGGATGTAGTTGAGAAGATTACGACGTTGACCCACCATTTTCAGAAGGCCACGACGTCCTGCGTGATCTTTCTTGTGGGTTTTGAAGTGTTCGGTGAGGTTGTTGATGTTCTCGGTCAAGAGAGCGACCTGCACTTCGGGGGATCCGGTATCGGATTCGTCTTTACCAAATTCCTTGGTAAGCTCTGCTTTACGTTCTTTGGATACAGCCATTTCTTGTCACCTTTCGTGCGTCTAGACCTGGTTCCCAGTAGATCGTCGGTGAGTCGACAAACCGAGAAGCCGGTTCCATTCAGCATGCATACCTTCGCGGTATACGGTTATGATTTATCCGTCAGGGAAACGATCCCCGGCAGAGCCTTGCCTTCTAACATTTCCAACGATGCGCCGCCTCCGGTGGAGACATGCGACATTCTATCGGCCAATCCGAATTTCACGACTGCCGCCGCTGTATCGCCGCCGCCAATGACACTTGTGATGTCGTCGCGCGAGGCGAGTAGTTCGGCGATGGCTTTCGTGCCGCCTGCAAACGCGTCCATCTCGAATACACCCAGAGGCCCATTCCAGACGACCGTTTTCGCATTGCCAATCGCTTCACTGAATAATTCAATTGTTCTGGGTCCGATATCGAGTCCTTGCCAATCGGCATCGATGTCGCCGACTTCTGCAATACGGATGTTCGCATCGGGAACAAAATCGTCCGCCGTGACATTATCGACGGGAAGCAACAATTGTACACCTTTTTCGGTTGCTTTTACCATAACCTGTTCAGCCACAACGAGTCCCGCTTCATCCAAGAGCGATTTTCCGATTTCGTAGCCCTGCGCCTTCATGAAGGTATAGGCCATTCCACCCCCTATAATCAGGGTATCCACGAATTCCAGCAGATTTTCGATGACGGTTATCTTGTCGGACACCTTCGCACCGCCCAGAATCGCCAGCAAAGGTCGTTGAGGGCGGTTCAAGATAGCGTCGAAGTATTCAATCTCGGAAGTCACCAGGAATCCCGCAGCGTTCTGTTCGAAAAAATGGGTCACGCCTTCCGTGGAAGCATGGGCACGATGTACCGCACCGAAAGCATCACTGACGTAGAGATCGGCCAGAGAAGCCAGTGCTTTCGATAATTCGGGATCGTTTTTGGTCTCACCAGGATGTAGACGCGTATTGCCGAGTACGAGAATGTCACCCGCGCTCATCGCCGCAACCGCCGCTTCAACCTCAGGCCCAACGACCCCTTCGACGCTCGTCACCGTGCCACCAACTTTGTCGCGGAGATTATCGACGATGGGCCCCATACCGAGTTTCGCATTTATCGCTTCAAATTCAGCACGTTCGGTATCGTCCTTGGCCGTATCGATATTTTTCGGACGTCCCAAGTGAGACATCAGGATGAGTTTCGCGCCGTGTTCACGAATGTACTCGATACTCTTGAGTGCGCCGCGAATACGGGTGTCGTCAGAAACAGAACCGTCCTCACGCTGCGGGACGTTAAAGTCCACGCGCATGAGAACGGTTTTATCAGTTAATTCTAAATCGGTCAGGCTGAGCTTGTTCATCGTTATATTAGTCAGCCATCTTCGCGAAGAGGTCTACGCAACGATTCGAGTAACCCCATTCGTTGTCGTACCAGGAAACAACTTTGATGAAGTTACCATCCATGCACGTGGTCATCAGTGAATCAAAGATGCTTGAGCTTGCGTTGCCCACGATGTCTTTGGAGACGATGGGGTCTTCTGTGTATTCAAGAATGCCCTTCAACGGGCCATCCGCCGCAACCTTAATAGCAGCATTGATGTCTTCAACTGAAGCGTCTTTTTCCAGAACGGCGGTCAAGTCAACCACCGAACCTACGGAAATCGGTACACGCATCGCGAAGCCATCGAGTTTTCCGTTCAATGCAGGCAACACTTTGCCCACGGCACGGGCAGCACCCGTCGTGGTTGGAATAATGGACTCCGCCGCAGCACGTGAACGGCGCAGGTCGCTGTGAGGCATATCCTGTAAACGCTGGTCATTCGTGTACGCGTGAATCGTATTCATGAGGCCGTGTTTGATGCCGAAAGACTCGTGCAACACTTTGGCCATCGGTGCAAGACAGTTCGTCGTGCAGCTGGCGTTGGAGACGACTGTGTCATCGGATTTCAGCGTATCGTCATTCACACCCATCACGATTAACGCGTCTACATCACCCTTGGGCGGCACAGAAAGCAACACCTTCTTCGTTCCGGCATCGATATGCTGCTGGCATTGCTCGCGCGTTGTGAAGATACCGGTGGATTCAAGAACCATGTCCACACCCAGGTCGCCCCATTTCAGGTCAGAAGGGTTGCGTTCTGCCGTAATCTTGATTTCTTTACCGTCTACGATGATCGCGCTGTCACCCGCTTCAACGGTACCGGGATATACGCCGTAGCTGCTGTCGTATTTGAGCAAATGCGCCAGCGTCTTCGCGTCTGTAAGGTCGTTAATCGCAGCGACCTCAAAATTGTCGTTATTCATCAGAACTTTGAATACGTTACGACCAATGCGGCCGAATCCGTTGATACCGATGCTGATTGACATAGTTAGCTCCTTTTTCGTTTCGAAGGGTTTCTGTACCGTGGTTTTATGCACACCACTCGATAATGTGCGTTTTCGTTTTGGAAATCGCATCGGGTGAGAATTCGAGCCGATACCCAAGCAAGCACGTGTCGTATTCGAGCAGGGGCCAAGAAATCGGGTCTCAGGCTTACGTCGCAATTTCGTAGCGCAACTCAGAGTTGTATTTATACCAAATAGTGGCAACTGAAATCAAAAATCTAGTCAAAAAACTCCGTTAAGTGCTTAAATGTTCGTGTATTTTTCCCGAATGGAAACTTGTGAGATGAAACCCTATTTGATAAAAACAGGTTCATTGAGTAATCTGACCACTCTGTCAAAGGAGATATTCCATGCCGTTTAGTAATTTGAGTAATTCAGAAATGATCAAACTGTATGGCGATGTCGTAAAAGAACTCCGTACTCGAAAAATAATTAGAACGAAAAACGTAGTCGGAGACTTGGGAGAAAGGCTTGCGATCGATTACTACTCCAACACCAAAGGCTTAGTAAAATTGCAAGATGCCCCCACAGGCACTCAGAATATAGATGCGATCAGTTCTAAAGGGGATAGGTATAGCATTAAGGCACTAACAGGAAATACTACAGGTGTATTCTATGGCCTGCCACCGAAAGATTCCTATGACGATATCGATCAAAAATTCGAATTTCTAATCATCGTCAAATTTGACGAAAACTACGAGCTAGAAAAAATTATCGAGTTGACGTGGAAGCAATTTCTAGAATTCAAACGTTGGCACAGTAGAATGAAGGCATGGAACATAACATTGAACAAAAAACTTATTGGCGAATCGGTAATCGTGTTCGACGCTGCTACTCGTTAGGCTAATTCTACGCTCACACAGCTCCTCTGCATCGGGACATAATAAATTGAGACGAAGCCGTCTACAACGTAAACGGCGCGCCCAGGCGAAATTCGATGAGCGTTTCTCTGGGGATGGTAATCTGTTCACCCTGGGTGATCGCGGACGCACCGATCCCGGCACCGGCACCAATCAACGCGCCTTTGCCACGGTCGTCGTCTTTGATGATGGCTCCCAACGCTGCACCGCCGAGGATTTTAAGCGTACTGCGTTTGCCTGATGATTTCGTGCCGGCAAGTTTGTATTCGCTCGTCACGATCGGATGCAGTCGGTCGTTTATACGGATGTCTTTCAGTTCAAGCGTCAAATGGGTCTTACCCTTGATGCGTCCAGCTTGATTGGCATCCACCAACACACCATAGAGCTGTGTACCGCGTCGCGCGATCACATTTCCGTTGTGTACGAAATCGGATTCTAACTTTACCGCGAAGCGATGGCCAACTTTATGCTGACGCGAATCGATGGGATCGACGAAGCGAACGAGCAAGGGTGTGCCTGCTGGCGCGAGAATATCTGCCTGTACAACAACCGGTACAGCGACTGGTGCAGGTGGCGCAACCGGCATCTTTTCAACTTCAGGGGCAGGCTCTACTACCTCGGCGACCTGAGTCTTCCGACTGATCGTCAGAGCGAGAATGTCCGTCACCGGAATGATCTTCAAGTCTCCATCCACCGAAAAACGAATCGAATTCTGCGTGCCTCCTTTGAACATACCCTCGAGTAGGTCGCCGTTTTGAAGTTCCAATGTGTCGGCGTATGAATAGGATGCCAGGCAAATTGCGGCCAATCCCAATAAAATCGTTCGTACAAATGGTCGTTCGGTCATAATCGTATCCCCCGTTAGGTGCAACTCTCCAAAGCACTCTATAAGTCTAACCTAGAATCGCGATACTTGCAACTGGAAAGTGAATAGATTGCGATTCTTCAATACAGTCCTATTCCTTCGCAAACGGATCGTCCGTAGAATCACGATTCCAGATATACTCTGTGCCCTGTGCGATGCCTTCGGCCATCGGCGTACCCCACAACTTCTCGACGATAGCGAGCGCCATATCCATACCCGCACTCACACCGGACGATGTAATCATTTTGCCATCCTCCACCCAACGTGCTTTGGGCACCCAATCCACCTTCGGGCCGTTCGCGGTCAACATATCGAACATCATCTTGTTGCACGTAGCCTTCTGCCCGTCCAACAGACCCGCCTTTGCCAAAATCGCGGAACCCGAACAAACCGACGTCGTGTAATCCGCCTTGGGAGACCGATCTTTCAGAAAGTCCAAGAGCTTCTTATCCCCTAAAGCCGGCATCGTGCCAAATCCGCCCGGCACCAGAAGCATATCCAGATGCGGCGCGTCCTCGAAGCCGTATTCCGCAACCACCGCTGGACCGTTGAATTTTGTCGGCGACGATCCAGAAGTCGAATGTACCGGCCCTGCTTTTTCCGCAACCATCACCACCTTCAACAGATTCGCAGGTACGTTCATAAACATTTCCACCGGTCCAAACACATCCAGCGGTTCAAAACCGGGATACAGAATTACGCCCAGCACCATCGGGCCGTCTTTTTTCGCACTCTCCTGCGCCTCAGTCGACGACACCACACCGACAAGAGCCACGGCGACAATCGCGAGACGCACCAACCTAGAATGAAACATGGAATAACCCTCCTTCTCCACCGTCCACTATAAAAAACCATCATAACAGATTCAACGCCAGATAGAACGAGTTTGTTCCGTGAAGCCAAAACGCCGTCGCCCAATTTCTGGGCGACGGCATAGCAGTCATAAGAGTATGGCGAATTCTATAGATCGGTGAAATTAACCGAACACTGCGACAGTGTCAGTTGATTGTAGTTGTCGGTATAATATTCACTGGTGTTCGGCAGAAAATCGCCTTCATACAACGTCGCGAACCCGCTCAATGCGCCCGCGCTCGCCCCTTTCGTGACAACAATGCCGAAAGAAGAGCCGCATGCATCGTTTATGGTCGCACGCACGCTGCAGTTTTTCGTAATGATGCGCGATCCGGAGCCGACAGACAGCGCGGTCACATCACTACCGTTTGCTGATGCGGTGTCACGCTCCATCAGTATATCGCTGTTGTACAAATCCACTTCGGCACCCGATGCGGTAAGAATTGCGGTCAACGCGCCAGTCTGGGATTCCTCGATCATGTCCAACAGACATTGCTGAATATACGCAGCGGAACCAGATCCGCTTACCCAGATTGCCGTACGCGACCCTCCATTGTTGTTCGTGTCGCCGGAAAACGAGCATAATGTCAGATCAATCTCAGAACCGCCTTGGACTCGCAGGCTGGTACCACTACCTCCTCCGGACTGGCCCAGTTCGAAATCCATACGGTAACAATCCATAAACACACCGGATTGCAGTCGCATGAGAGTCACTCCTGAAGCACTGCTGCTCAACCGTAAATCACGCATTACCGCTTCGTCACCTGCCTGGACCAATATCGTCGCGGCACCGGTTATTCGTGTGACCTTCCGACCCAGTCCGCGCAACGTCACATGCGGCTTCATCGTATGAGTATTCACCCCCATATCGTAGATGCCAGCCGCCAACTGAACGACGGTCGGTGTCGTGTTCGATCCGCTGATAGCATCCATTGCGTTCTTGAGTGCCGTCCCGTTTGCGGTATCCGTTCCCGTAGAATTGACCACAATGACATTTCCGAGTTCGCCAGTGGTAAGCGTTGAACCGTCTGGAAATGTGATTTGCGCAGTGGCTGATGTGATAGTGACGAACAAAAATGTTGCTGCGAGACACAATGCTCTCGTAGTGATTTCCCCCTAAGTGGTAGTTGTAAACGCGCCAAGCGTATACCTTATATCACATAAATCTGAGGAGAACAATAAGTGCCAGCCTCCTATCCCGAAACGGAACCCTTCGTCCTTGAAGTGTGATGACGCTTCTAAGAAGATTGCCTTGCCGTCACCAGGCGAACAAGGGTTATCCTTTCTTAGCTACCAAGGAAGGTGTTAGCAACAAAAATGCCCCGCCCAGCGACTCTAGGGCTTCCTCAATATTGGAGGAAAAGGGCACTTGCCAACTTGTATCCCACAGAATGAGCCATCCGATGCGTTTTATCAGGCCGCGATCGAGAAACTGCGAGGTTGCATAACAGAGAAAACACATGAACAGGAAGGAGGTTGTCCAGTGTGAGGTCAGAAGTCGCCTCAATTTCATCTGGTGCGCTGAGGCATAGACGAAGAGTGCTGCAATTCCAATATACACGATGAAACTGGAGCCTTGGCCGACGATCTCGCGACTGAGCACGCACAGACCTAACACACCCAAGAACATGAAACTGGCGTCGCGTGACAGCCACCATCGACCCCATGCGACCAAGACAAATCCGGCTAGTAAAGAGGGGTGAACGATTTCCATGAGATTTTTGAAAGAGCCGGACTCTCCCCACCCATTAACGTTATTCACAGAGAGAATATAGACGATGGCACTGGACAGCATGGGAACAACCAGAAGGCTCCAAATGAAATCTCGTCGAATCCAGCGCAGGATTTCGACCATCGCTGCGCGGTACTGTTGAACACGCTTTATAGATGACATATTGTTACTCATGAAAACGTTGGTGATCCATCCTTTCTACGCTAATGCGCCAATGGCTATCATAATGAACATAGCGATACCCAACACAACACGGTACCATCCGAAGGCCGCGAAGCTGTGGTGCTGAACATAGTTCATCAACAGCGAAATGGACACGTAGGAGACACCAAACGAAACGAGTGAGCCGACAACCAACACGCCCCACTGTTCGCCCGTGAAGCCAAATCCACTGTTCAATAACTGATACGCCGTCGCGGCGGCCATGGTGGGAATGGCCAGTATAAACGAGAATGCTGCTGCCGTTTTACGGTCTATGCCGAGTACCATCGCGCCAAAGATGGTGGCGCCGGATCGTGATGTCCCGGGGAACAGAGCCATACATTGAAACAGGCCTATTCCAAGAGCCTTGCTTTTTGAAACAGCAACGAGCGAATCGATTTCCCCCCTCTTCAAGACGCGTTCCATAACGATCAATACGATGCCTCCAGCCAACAGCGCGACCGTTACGGGAATCGGCGCAAAAAATATCTTGTCGATAGCATCATTGAGAAGTGCGCCGACTATCAGGATAGGTACGACGGCAATGGCGATCACCTTCCAAAGGCGAAGTCGTTCGGCGCGCTGATCGGACGACCCGGAAAACGGCCATATATCCTGCCAAAAGTAGACGACCACGGAAAGTATCGCGGGAAACTGAATCAATATCATGAACGCGCGATTGAATTCGGCATCGTCGCTCAACTGGATAAAGCCTTCCACGAGAATCAGGTGTCCGGTGCTACTGACGGGCAGAAACTCTGTCACCCCCTCGACAATCGCAAGCAAAATGGCCTTCAAGTAAATCACTGGATCGCGTCCCCCGCTTTGTGTGCATCACCCTACCGCTCCCCCGAGGGTACAGTCAAATTTGCTATCCGGCTTTTTTCGCCGTGAGGCGTTTCGCCATCACTTTGCGTACCACTTCATCGGCGGCGACCCCCATGAGAATCACTATGCCGATAATCGCAAATTCCAGGTAGGTGGGGATGTGCAGAATCGTGATGGAGTTGGTGAGAACACGCAAAATCGCCGTGCCAATCATGACCCCGATAATCGAACCTTCACCGCCGCGCAGGCTGCATCCACCGAGCACGGCTGCCGCAATGGCATAGAGTTCATAGAATTCGCCCAGGCCCGATGGTTGCACGGAATTAAGGTCAAGCGAAAACAGAATGCCCGCGAGTCCGCCCATCAATGCACAAATGACGTAGGAGGTCATGACCACGCGGTCCGCATTGATGCCGCTAAACCGGACGGCTTCTTCGTTGCGCCCGAAGGCGAGCAGGTAACGCCCGTAGAGGGTTTTGTTGAGCAGCACCATCGCGATCAATGAGATGAACACGAAGAGCAGGAAAGGGTAAGGGATTGAGTATCCGCCGGGCAGATCGATGGCTCCCGTCGCGATGACGCGCAGACCATCATAGTCACTCCCGAATCCGATGCTCTGGTCGTCCGCGACGAGGCGCGCCATGCTTCGGTAAATCATGAGGCCACAAAGGGTGACGATAAAAGGCCACAGCTTGAGTTTCGTTATGAGCAGACCGTGTGCCAGACCAATACATAGCGACAGACCAACACATGCGGCCAGTGCGAGGGGCACCGACACGTGGTATTTGGTCAGCAATACTGCGAGCAGCGATCCGGTCAGTCCGACGACCGATCCAATAGAGAGATCGATGCCGCCGGAGATAATCACGAACGAAACGCCGATACCGATAATGCCATACAGTCCAATCCAACGCAAGGTGTTGCTGACGTTGTAGGCACCCAGAAAGTTGGGGTTTGACAGCGCCGTGAATACGCAGATGACAATCAGTAGTATAAAAATACCGAGGATTTTTTTCATGGTGACTTTCGGGTTAGACCGTCAGCGTTGCATTGGTTGCGAGGCGCATAACGCTCTCTTCGGTGAGTTCGGACTTCGGTAATTCGCCGGTGATTTCGCCTTCGTGCATCACCAGTACTCGATCGGAGAGCGAGAGCACTTCTTCCATATCGCTGGAGACGAAAAGGATGGCCACGCCCTGCTGAGCAAGCATTTCGATAAGTTTGTAGATCTCCCCTTTTGCGCCGACATCCACGCCGCGCGTTGGTTCATCCAGCAGGAGCAATTTCGGGTGAGTCGCCAACCATTTTCCGATGACGACTTTTTGCTGATTTCCACCGGAAAGTAGCTGAACCTCTTTCGTGTCATTCGGAGTTGCGATGGACAGAGCATCGATTTGAATCCGACTGTTTTCAACGTCGTAGGGGAAATTCAGAAAACCCTTTATCTGATGATCGCGCATACTCACAAGGCTAAGGTTGTCGCGAACGGACATCTCAAGAATGATACCCTGCAGTTTGCGATCTTCAGGGACGAGACCCATGCCGGCATCGATCGCGTTGCGTGCGGTGCGGATTTTGCCCTCATAGCCGAATACATCGATGGTTCCGGAGACGGCGGGGGTCACCCCGAAGATCGCTTCCAGAATCTCCGTACGTCCCGCGCCAACAAGCCCCGCCATGCCCACCACTTCGCCCGCGTGAATGGAAAAACTATTTCGATGGTTCGGGTGCGCAGGCGTGACGAGATCGCTCACTTCCAGTACGCAGTCTCCTGGTTCGAGTGCCGCGCGATGACGTGCCCGATCGATATCGCGACCCACCATCAATCGGATCATGTTGTTGTGATTAATCTCACCTTTAGGGAGTTCGCCCGCATTGCGACCGTCCTTGAGCACCACGACGCGGTCTGCGATTTCCACGATTTCGTTCAGTCGATGCGAAATATAAATGACACTCATTCCCCTTTCACGCAAATCGTTGATAACGGAAAATAAGTGATCCGATTCGTGCTGGGTTAGGCTGGAAGTCGGCTCGTCCATAATAAGAATACGCGCATCAATCGCAATAGCCTTGGCGATTTCGATGAGCTGTTGTTGCCCGATAGAGAGCTGTTCCACCCGCGTGTGCGGATCGATTTCGATATTGAGCTTCGCCAACAGGCCTTCCGCCTTCGTGTACAACTCCGAATTATCGATCCAGCCCCAACGATGCTTTTCCTGACCGAGATACAGATTCGCCGCCACATCAAGATTGTCCGCGAGGTTCAATTCCTGGTGGATCAACGCGA
>JAYGCN010000204.1:0-2577 GCA_046583315.1 Candidatus Hydrogenedentota bacterium | reverse complement strand
AATCGAAATGTACCAGATCGGGGGTTAGATGTTTTCGCACGTCAATGAGGACAATCAGCCGGCCATTGTGGATGTAAGTGGTAAGGCGATTACGCACCGCATCGCGCATGCGCGGACCCTGGTTCGGGTGCCGTCGGAAATCCTGGAGCATTTTCGTGACGGGGATATTCACAGCAAGAAAGGTCCGGTGTTTCAGACGGCGATTCTGGCAGGGGTCATGGCCTCGAAAAAAACCTGGGACCTGATTCCCTTGTGTCACCCCATCTCGCTGGAGGATTGCCAGATTGCCATCGACGTGAATGCGGACGAGGTGATCCAGATTGACTGCACGGCGACGGCCACGCACAAGACGGGCGTTGAAATGGAAGCGTTGACGGGTGCGACGGTTGCGGCACTGACGATATACGATATGTGCAAGGGTATGTCGCACGACATTACGATTGAGCAGACACGGCTCATTGAAAAACGTGGCGGAAAAAAGGATTATCATGCCCCCAACGCCTGAGGATGAGGCGCCGCTTCGTGGACTTATTCTGGTGGGTGGACGCAGCTCGCGCATGGGCAGGGATAAATCGCAGATTGCCTATCATGGGTTGCCTGAATGGAAACGGGTACAGGAATTATTGAGCAGGCACATTGTTGAGGTATTTATTTCGGTCTCGGCGAAACAGGTGGATGCGTTTGACGATGCACCCCAAATTGTGGATCGCTGGGACAAAATTGGCCCGATGAATGGCATCGCGTCTGCCTTGGCTGAGTATCCGGACAGTGCGTGGTTTGTATTGGCGTGTGATATGCCTGCATTGACGGACAACGAGATCGAGCGGCTGTTGCAGGCGCGTGTAGTGGATGCCGATGCGACGATTTATTGCGATGCGGAGGGAAAACGTGAGCCGCTTTGCTGCATCTATGAACCGTCGGTCGCCTCACGGTTGAATGTGGCCATCGACAAGGGCGATTACAGCCTTAATCGGTGTCTGCAAAAATGTAAAACAACGGAACTCATAGTGTCGGATGGTAACGTACTGAAGAATGTAAATACGCCGGAGGAATCTGAATCATTCGGCGCGATTGATGCAAACTAGCACTAAGGAATGACATGAAAAAATCGATTAGCATAGAATATTACGCGATTCTTCGTGAACAACGGGGTCTTTCGTCCGAGAATGTGGAATCCGCAGCGGAGACGGCTGAGGCGTTGTTTGCGGAGTTGAGCGCGCAACATCAGTTTACGATTATGCCGGAATCGTTGAAGGTCGTCGTGAACGAAGAATTTGTTGAATGGTCCCATCCCTTTAAGGATGGCGATACGGTCGTGTTTATTCCGCCGGTGGCCGGAGGATAAGTCATGGAATTTCGAATCGAATCCGAAGCCTTTGATGTGGAGGCGGAAAAATCGCGACTGTTTGACCCCCGTGCGGGTGCGTGCGTGACCTTTGAAGGATGGGTCCGCAACGAGAATGAGGGGCGTGACGTCCTGCATCTCGAATACGAGAGTTACGAGGCGATGGGCCTCAAGGAAGGCAAACGCATTCTTGATGAGGCGAAGGAACGATTTCCGATTATCGATGCGATATGTGTTCATCGGGTCGGTCAGTTGGAAATCGGCGAGGTGGCTGTGTGGGTGGGTGTGAGTAGCGGCCATCGCGGGCAAGCCTTCGACGCGTGCCGGTTCATCATTGATGAAGTGAAACACCGCGTGCCGATCTGGAAGAAGGAATTCTATTCGGACGGGGATTCAGGCTGGGTGCGGTGTGAGCATTGCGCCGAAGCGGGACACCATAACCACTAGCCTCTACGCTTCGAGGTGATTGAGTAATGCATACAACCCGGCGATGGTTTTGGCATCGTTGAAGTAATTCGCACGCAGTTTTTCTCGAACCTCTTCCAATGACATCTCGACGACTTCGATTTCTTCGTCCCATTCTGGTTGCGCCTGCGTTTCTTTCAGGTCAAAGGCCAGGAATAAATGAATTTTCTCTGTGAGAAATCCGACGGAAGGGTAAATAAATCCGACAGGAACCATTCGACCTGCTTCGTAGCCGATTTCCTCGATGAGCTCTGTGCGTCCCCGGTGTTCCGGCGCTTCGTCGCCTTCGAGCTTGCCGGCGGGAATCTCCAGAATGTCCTGCTCGATGGCGATACGGTATTGTTTGGCGAAGAGGACGGAGTCACCGGTAAAGGGAACGACGCCAACCCCGCCATTGTGGACGACCACGTCGCGCAGGGATTCCCGGCCGTCTGACAACTCGACCGCGCCCCGCTTCACGTCGAAAATTCTGCCAGAATAGACTGTTTCGGTGGTTTTCCAGGTTTCCATGAATGTGATCCTTCGTTGCAAAAAAACGGTCGGTGCGAAAGGGACGTTTCGTTTCGGATAGTGGCGGGGGACTTCCGGATGTTTAATCGGTGCTTCTTCGGAATCGCACGTTGACGGTTTCGCCGGGCAGGAACACGTCGGGCGGGATGTCGCCGATTAAAACGGGATAGCCCCATTGCGCGATGATGGGTGTGGACCAGATGCGTGAAGGCAGTTCTTCCAGTGCGGAACCGGATCGCAGGATTTTGGCGCTCGCG
>JAYGCN010000129.1:0-3517 GCA_046583315.1 Candidatus Hydrogenedentota bacterium | reverse complement strand
TCGCGTTTCGATTCGCGAGATCTACGAGAGCTTCTTTTTCGCCGCGGATCGGTTGCAGCAGGTTTACCTTCGTACCCCGCTGCTCGGTCAGAATTTCCGCGAGGACGTCCACTTCGTCAATCGCGTCCGGCAACAAAATTTCTGAGGGGATCATCGGAGCCTCGGAATAGTACTGCAACAGAAACGAACTCAACAATTCGATGATCGGCATCTCGGTTTTCTTGAAGGAATAGGAACGTCCGCCCAACATCTTGCCACTTCGATAAAACACGATCTGAATTTCCGTGAATCGGTCGATTGTGTAAAGACCGAATACATCTCGATCCGCAGCACCCGGAACATCCACTGTCCGCTGTTTCTCCATCGTCTTCTGCAAGGCACGTAGACGATCCCGCAGTTCCGCTGCTTTCTCAAACTCGAGCTTAGCGGCGCGTTCCTTGATCGTCGTCTTCAGGTGGGATTCCAGTTCCTTGCTGCGACCGCTCAGGATCAGTGCCGCTTCATCAACGACCTCGTGATATTCCTCCCGTGTCACCTTGCCCACGCATGGCGCGTTGCACTGTTTCATCTGATAATAAATGCACGGTCGCACGCGGTTGTTCATCACATGATCGGAGCATGTGCGCAGGGGAAGCAGTCGCTGAATCTGGCGTAGGGTGTCCCGCACCGAATGGGCGCTCGAATACGGCCCGAAATACAGTGCACCGTCCTTTTTGTAGCGTCGAACGACCGTAATGCGAGGAAAGTCCTGCTTCGTGGCGATGCGCAGACTGACGTAGGTCTTGTCGTCCTTGAGCTGCACGTTGTAGCGCGGGCGAAACTGTTTGATGAGGCTATTTTCCAGCAGTAGCGCCTCTTTTTCGGTCGCTGTCACCAGAAAATCGATATGCTCGACACGCCGCATCAAAAACTTCACGCTGTACCGCGTATCCTGATCGTTGATATACGTGCGAATCCGGTTTCGCAGATTCTTCGCCTTGCCCACATACACGACCTTGTCATTCCGGTCCCGCATGATGTAACAGCCCGGCGCCGTGGTCACTTTCGATACATCAAAGGCCGCCAAAAACGCCTCAGGCGTCTTGCGATCCGCCGTAGACTCCGCCAGCGTCAACCGATCTCCGGTGGGTATGTCGTCCATGTCGCTCATACCAACAGCATACCAAAACTGAAAAGGGAGGGCGAGGCTCCTGCCGAGCCGGAAAGGCCTTTGTGCTAAAAAAGCAGTTTTCAGTTTCTAAATCTGCATAATCTACCGACAAATATCGAACGCAAAAGCGCGGACTCCCCGAGAGGAACCCGCGCTCTAAAACGAAATATACGGAGAGTTTCTACGCCGCTCCGGCATCAACGTCATTCCCGTCGCCGGTTCCACTCTCATCGCGGAAGAGGGTGAAGAGGATTGTGGTCGCTATTAGCGCGATTACGGAGAGCGTGGCCCACATGCCGGCGAAATTTGTGATGACTGCGCCGTCGCCGAAGGTCTTGGACAACTGACCGAGCACGGGACCGGACAACATGGGCCCGAAGCCTACCAACGAGATCCCGAACATCGCCTGTGCCGAATGCCGGATATCCTTCGGAGCGATTCGGTCGATATAAATGAAGGCGCAGACATAAAAACACGCGAAGGAAACACCATGCAAGGCTTGACTGACAACAGCGATCACGACACCGGCGTCCCCGAGCACATCACCCATGCCCACCACGGCCCAGATCGCGAAACGCAGCACATACGAACAGCCTCCGAGAACCAGCGTACCGCGAATCCCCAGCTTCAAGATAATAGTGCCCAAAATCGCCATCACAAAAATCTCACCGATCTGACCCACTGTCATCGCCGGCCCACCCGAACTCGTCTTCATCCCTATACCATCAGTCAAAAACGTGAAGGCCTGCATGAAATAGACATTATGAATCGTCGAAATCATAATCGCGGCCACAAACAACCAGATCACCGAGGGCTTCTTCATAAAGGCAATGGTTTCCTTCCAGGCGATCGACTCCACCTCCTTCTTCGGCGGCGTATGCGGAAGAAAGAAGCAGTAGCCAGCATAAAGCATCGATAAAACCCCGGACACCTTCAG
This sequence comes from Candidatus Hydrogenedentota bacterium, assembly GCA_046583315.1. Classification (GTDB taxonomy): domain Bacteria; phylum Hydrogenedentota; class Hydrogenedentia; order Hydrogenedentales; genus DTSJ01. The sequence goes on along the minus strand of JAYGCN010000129.1, from coordinate 1,430 downwards.
CGCATACGCGACTTGCGAAATACCCTTCGCATGTTCATCCCCCACCAGGAATGGCGGCAGACCCGTCAACTTCAGATCCGACATCAAAAACACCCACGAAAAAATCCACCCCGCAGCGATCCATCCAAAGGTTCCCCACACCCTCACCCGCGAAAATTCAGTATCCGGGTCCTTCAAATGCGAAAACGCCAGAGAATTTGTCAACGTCAAGGTCGGCATGTAGAGCACGGAATATAAAATAGACAAAAACAACCACATCTTAAAGGTCGTCTGCGTCGACATGATGAAAATTACAATCCCCCCTGCAAACAACAAGAAGGCCAGAAACTTTTCCGCCGAAAAAAACCGATCCGCGATCTGTCCCGAAATAAAAGGAGCCGAAAGCGCGCCCACCGAAGCGGCCACTCCCAAAATAATCCCCATCTGCGCCGCCGAAAACCCAAGCCCTCCGAATCCATCCGGCGTGACTTCCGCGGTGAGATAGCCCGGAAGAATCGTCAACCATACGCCCCACACCGCGTATTGTAGGAACATCATTACCCCAAGTCGGCCTTTAACAAAACTCATGGAAATTACCCCTCTCGATTTGAGACTGAATGCATTGAGAATTGACCTATGCTAAAGGAAAATACCGATTGGGTCAAGTGAACGGGCAGTTTCAGGGCAATATGGGTGGTTTAACTTCCATTGGCCTCGTTGACCCCAGCGGTGTCCTTAGGTATAAATAACGTATGAGGTGATTATCATGACCGAGCATAGCGATCACATCCTCTTGACCTATTGGTACCGAAACCGCAACGCCGAAGCCTTTCGCGTATTGGCCAGTCGCCACGCCCAGATGGTGTATGCGACGGCTTTACGCATATTGAAGAATCCTACCGAAGCCGAAGATATCGCGCAGGAGAGTTTCCTGGAGCTCGCCAGCACGAGTCGTCCCCCGAAACGAAACGCGGGGGCCTGGCTGCATAAGATCACGTATCACAAGGCGTTGAATTATTTGCGGACTGCAAAACGTCGTCAGGCACGCGACAAACAATATGTTCTAGAAAGCGAAGACACCCAGACCCAGGAATGGAACGATGTGAAGCAGCATCTGGACGCGATTCTCACGGAATTGCCCGAGAAGTACCGCGAACCCATTGTTCTTCACTTCTTTGAAGAACAGCAGCACGCCGACATCGCTGATACCCTCAAAGTTTCCCGGCAGACCGTGACGCATCGCATCGGAAAGGGGTCGAACTCTTGCGTACGAAGCTTGCGACTCGGGGGATCACCGTGCCGGCGGCCGCCGTGCTGATTGGTTTGGTTCAGGGCAACGCGTCCGCTTCCGTGCCGACCACATTGTCAGCCAGTCTCGGTAAAGTAGCCCTCAGTGCAAAACCCACAGCCGTCGCCGCCGTCATCAGCGTTGTGAGCGGAACCCTGTTCAG
>JAYGCN010000120.1:0-2938 GCA_046583315.1 Candidatus Hydrogenedentota bacterium | reverse complement strand
TTCGGCACCAATAATGGGGGCGAGTCTGCTCGCATAAGCCACCGCGTAATCGGCATGTTTCGAAAAATCTACGGGACACAGAATTTTGGCCGTGTTGCTCATGATAATGTCTCCTTATTGTGGTGGGCCAAACAAGATAAGCCGCACCGATTAAGTGCAAAACCTGTGCCATGTCGCAACGTACCGCTCAGCGTTTCGCCGGGCGCTCAATGTCCCTCGTTTTCATCTTATGATACAGGGTATTTCGCGCCATTCCAAGAGCGCGCGCTGTCTTTGCAATGTTCCAGTCGGTCTGTTCAAGGGTCTCCATAATCTCCTCTCGGTCAACGACAATTTCCCGGTAATGGTGATCCGCGGAGATTGACGCAGGGGACGTGGCCGATTGAGATGATAATACCTCGTTTGGCAAGTGGCGCTCATCGATATGCGTGTCATGGCAAACGATAAATGCTCGTTCAATGGAATTTTCCAACTCCCGAACACTACCGGGCCAACCATAATTCACAAGCTTTTCCAGAGCCGCCGGGCTAAGCCCTACGATTTCTTTTGTCATCGACGTATTGAGTTTTTTGATAAAATGATCCACCAATGCAGGGATATCTTCGCGCCGTTCGCGCAGGGGCGGCACTTCAATGCGCACCACATTCAAACGATAATAGAGGTCCTGCCTGAATTCCCCATTCTGTATCTTCGTCGGCAAATCCTAGTTGGTAGCGGCGATGACCCGCACATCCACTTTTCGGGATTGGGATTCGCCGACGCGCTCGAATTCGCCGGATTGCAAAACCCGGAGAAGTCGCATTTGCAATCGAGGCGAGATGTCCCCTATTTCATCGAGTAGAATCGTGCCTCCATCAGCCGCCTCAAAACGCCCGACGCGATCGCGCACAGTACCGGTAAACGACCCTTTGACATGACCAAACAGTTTACTCTCCAGTAGATCGTCGGACAAGGCCGCACAGTTTACTTTCAGGAACGCCTTATTCGCGCGGCTACTGGTCTCGTGCAAAGTCGTGGCGACGACTTCTTTACCGGTACCGTTTTCACCGCAAATCAACACGGTCGAATTGGTTTCGGGCAGATCGGAGAGCAACTGGAAAATATCCCGCATGCCTTTGCTTTTACCGAAGGTCGCGGAAAAACGCCGATCGCCTTGGACTTGTTCCTCAAGCCATGTGAGGCGGGTGATATCGCGGATGATGATCAGCGCGCCTTCTACCCCTTTGTCCGATTGCGGAATCGGGGACACGGTGGCATCGAACACGCGCGACGTACCCGGTAATCCGGCCCACTCGATTCGAATACCCGTCGTCTCTCGCCCCTCGCTTATGGCTTTGGTCAGCGCCGATTCCAGCAGATGAAAAGCCTCGGGCAGATAGGCGACGAGCGGCTCGTCCGTTTCATCGTCGGTCGACAAACCTAGCAACTCCTGTGCGAAACCGTTGGCCTGACGTAAGCGAAAATTCTCATCAACCAGTATCACGGCGGAATCGATCCAGCGATGCCGCATACAACTCGCGTTCTTCTTCGAGTGCCTTTTGAGTAACCGCGAGCCGAACAACCCGTTTGAGTTCATGCTCGGTGACGGGTTTTGCAAGATAGTCAAAGGCCCCCAATCGAACCGCATCCGAAGCCGTATCCACATTGGGATCGCCCGTGACCATGATGACGCGGGTATCCTCGGAATGCTCCGAAATGTGATTGAGTAAGGCGATTCCGGTCCTGCCACCAAGGATAATGTCGGACACGACAACATCGATGGTCGCGTCCCCCAGATGTTTCTTGGCTTCATTGTAATTTGACGCCGTAAACACGGTGTAGCCATCTTCCAACAAAAATTGCTCGAAAGTCAGCCGCAATACATGTTCGTCTTCTATAATAAGGATGGATGCCATGTCACTTCTCTTCCCGGTTCAGGCAAACAGGTATATCCACATTAAACGTGGTGTATTTTCCCAGCTGCGTGTCAACCGTAATGGTGCCGTGGTGATTCTTGATGATGCCGTCGGACACCGACAATCCCAAGCCGGTACCCAGATCGCGACCCTTCGTCGTGAAGAAGGGATCGTAAATGCGCTCAAGATGTCTCGGTGATATCCCGTACCATGATCCGTAACTGACAACCGTACGAACGCAACACCATCAATCGTTCGCTCCTCGGCAGCGATAACCATTATTTTGTCCTTGCTGGGCCCCTCATACTTGTTGTCGAGCGCGTGGATGGCATTGAGAATCAGATTCATCAGTACCTGCTGCAGTTGTTCGCTCCGGCATTCGAGTCGAGGAAGTGATTCTGGAACATCTGTGTGTAATGTAATGTGTGATTTTTCAATGGTTTTACTCGACAATGTCAAAACCGTTTCGATGATGTCCGACACCCGCGCGGCACTGAACATGGACGTGTCCTGACGTGAAAAAGTCAACAGATCGCGCACGATTGTAGCAATCCGTTCTGCTTCCGATCGGATCAGTTCGGAAAATTCAGCCGTCTTGGAATTCGGCTCAGCTTGTTTAAGCAATATGTCTGCACAATTGATGATGCCGTTCACCGGATTATTGATCTCGTGCCCCATCCCCGCTGCCAACTCGCCTATGGAAGCGAGCTTCGAAGCATGCAACACTTTTACTTCCGCCTCTTGATGGGACAGCGCTTCACCCATAAGACGCGCGATCGCTCGAAGTAACGATTGCCGATCTTCTACATGACCACGCGCCGCTTCAGAACCCCCATTGGCATCCTGTATCAGGCACACTTCAAGGTTTCCACGCGTTCGTCCCTCAGCTCGAATATCCACGCGAAGGGCCCACGGCGTAGATTGAAATAACGGGCTGCTACAGGTCGTTTCGCCGATCGACAACCGGGTTCCTGTAACATCCGATTCACTCAGCGTACTATCAAGAATTTGCACGATCTCTTTGAGCACTTTTTCGGACAGAT
>JAYGCN010000333.1:0-5159 GCA_046583315.1 Candidatus Hydrogenedentota bacterium | reverse complement strand
TCTTGCCACATTGACGGCCGCATGGACCGCTTGGCCTGGGATTTGGGCAACCCGGCCGCGCTCGTCGATGCGATGGACGATTTGCTCAGCCCGGTGGATTTGAAGTTTACCGATATCCGTGGTCGCGGAGATGGTCTCGATATCGGTGCTGGAGCCGAACAGACACTCGACGCGCCAGGTTCGGTGATCATGAACACGTTGATATTCCTCGGTGGCTCAGGAACTACTTCTGAGGCAGGATTCGAGAGATTCCATCCGATGAAAGGTCCCATGACCACTCAGACCCTGCAAGACATCATCGGCAAGGAGCCGCATCATTGGCGCGGTGACAAGCGCGGGATCGAACAATTCGCGGGTGCCTTCGATGGGTTGCAGGGCGACGATGTACCATTGGATTCGACAAAAATGCAGGAGTTCGAAGACTTCCTGTCCGCTATTAACTTTCCTCCTAATCCCTTCCGTCCGCACGACAACACTTTGCCAGGTGGTCCGAATGCGGACGGCGGCACAAACCCCAACCTGGACATGACAGGCTTCTTTACAGCGCCACCGGGAACGGGGCATATCAACGAAGTGTTGTCCGCGTCCGGGACCCCAATGGAGACCGCAGTGCCTTCGGGTGGTGACGGCTGGAACGGATTCAAGATGTATGTCGATTTCCAGGCCGACAGTAGCTTCCGTTGCGTCGATTGTCACACCTTACCGATTGGTGCCGGACCCATTGCGGCCATGCAAACGAACGAGTTACCGTTCCTCAACAACGCCGGATCGCCTACTGACATTCCGCCGGGAACTGCAGGCGAAGCGCACCAGATGGTCGTCGCACTGGACGGCACCGGTCAACCTCATATCAAAGTGCCGCAGACACGAAATCAATATGACAAGGAAGGGTTCTTTCTGAATCAACTTCAAGGCGGCTCTGGCGACCCGATGATCAGCCGCGCCGGATTCGGTGTACTGCACGACGGCGCGATTGACGGTCTGGTGCGATTTCTTTCAGAACCGGCGTTTTCGAACATTAACCGGACAAACAATGTGCAACCACAACCGTCCCTGCCCGGTACGTCGTCTACAAACAACGCGACGACCGACGACGAGATGGTTGCCGACATCGTAGCGTTCACGCTCGCACTTGGTGGCGCGGACTTTGATTATCTGACCACACTAACGGGTGCGCCCACACTCCCCATTCCGCCCGCCGCGGAAGATCTGTCCGCGCATTCGGGTGTCGGTTTCTCGATTACCATCGATTCCACGCCGACCGCTTCCTCTTATGAAGAAGACGTGATCTACGCGATGACCCGTCGCGCAAACGATGGTCACTTGGGGATGGTGGTCTTTGGCGTAAAGAGCAGCGTCCGCCGCTGCTGGATTTACTCCACGAGTGAAGATGGAACGACCATCTTCCAGTCCGACCGCGCCGGTGAGACCGATGACATCTCGACGCTCCTCGGATACGCCGGAACAGGCACGGAGCTGACATTTATCTCTGTAGATCCGCTGGAAGAACTCCGCGTGGGTCTTGACCGCGATGAGGACGGCTTATACAACGGCGACGAAACCACACACGGGTCGGATCCGGCTAATGCAGATTCGGATGGCGATGGCCTTTCGGACGGGGATGAAGTTTATGTGTACTTTACCGAACCAGACAATGTTGATTCGGATGGTGATGGTATCGACGATAACATCGAGGTTGACATTGGAACCGATCCCACTGTTGATGAACCGATCGTATTTACGAATTTCTCCGCATTGAGTGACGGCGACGGCTCATTTGGATCTCCATTCAACCTGTTCTCCAGTGCGGTAAGCGGAGTCCCCGCGAGTGGTGGCATCTGGATCAATGGTGGCGCCTCAACGACCAACCAGTCTTGGACAGGAACGATATCCGACCCGATGACTCTAGAGAGCTTTGGAGGTAAGGTCACCATCGGAAACTAGTCGTACAGGACGGAGTCAGCCTGTATTGAGGGTCCTTCGCCCTCAATAGGGCATCGCAATACGAGAATGCGCCCCGGTGGAGTCGAAAGAATTCCGCCGGGGTTTTTCGTTTGTTGCCTTCGCTGCCCCTACTTCTCGCCGGATACCACCTCGGCAATATTCAGCGCATGGTCTTTGATGCGTCGATACCCATTGAGAATGTCCGTGATCGCGAGACTTTCCAGCGGCGACGTGTGCTCGGTGCCCACGCGTTCAATGTGGTTTCCACGATACTCCTTCATAAGGTGTGTGATGGCGTCACCCTGCGTACGCGCTTTGGAGACGATATCGGCATTACCCGCCCGTACGCCCTCATTGATAAGCAATAAGTAAGCGTTTACGTGATCGTGTAGATCGAGCAGCTCCGTTCGATTTTCATCGGAAATCGTTAGCTCTTCCTTCCGAAGTTTGATATTCAGCTTTAGAATTGCAACGATGTAGTCACTGATTGATTCGTATTCGTCGGCCATACGAATCTGATTACGGCCTTCCTCCATCACCTCCTGCGTGACGTTACCTGCCAGCAATTGACTCAAGAATTGGTTGATTTCTTTTTGAACCAGGTCGAGCACTTCTTCGCGATGGAAAATCTTCTTCTCAACTTCTTCGTGTTCTCGGTTCTCAACGATGATGGGTCGCAATTTATCCATCATATTCTCGACCTCTTCACACATGAACTCAATTTCCTTGTGCGATTGCTCTAAACCTAGCCCGGGTGTGTCCACAAGGCGCACGTCAAAGTACGTCAGATGGCCCGGTGCGTCCGGTGTCTTATCAGGCACGATTCGCATGAGCAGTCGCGACATGGCACCGACGAATGGTAAGAAGAAAATGACGTTGGCTATGTTAAAGCCTGTGTGGGTTGCGGCAATGGCTGCGGCAATGTAGGGAAAAGACTCCTCTTTGTTTCCGTCTCCAACGACAACCGAATCTCCGTCGTCGTTGACAAAGGTGTGCCCGTCTTCAAATATGATTGTTTCTCCGGACTGAACGACGACCACTTTTTCGCCCACCTCAACGACGAGTTCCACATAATCTGGTGATCCACCATATGAGTTCTCGCTGAGTTGCACGATGATGTTGGAATAGAAGCCGAAAATGGCCGTGATCCAAAGTACGCCTATCAGGTTGAACATAATGTGCGAGTAGGATGCCCGGCGGGCATTGACGGAACCACCGAGTGAGGCCAGGAAGGCTGTAATGGTCGTACCGATGTTTTCTCCCAACACCAACGCCGCCGCTGTCTGGTAATCGATGATGCCCGAAGTGGCCAACCCAATAGTAATCCCCAGCGTCGCGGAGGAAGATTGCACAATGGCAGTAAGTATCGCACCCACAAGAGCGCATTTGAGTACGCTGAGGTAGCTCCCGGAATAGGAGAATCGAGCGAACCACTCGATAAACTCGGGTTCATGGCGGAGCGGTTTGAAGCCGTTTTTCATCAATTCAAGCCCGAAAAATACCATACCCAAACCGATGAACGCCAGTGCGATATAGCGCACTCGATCTCGTTTAGAAAATAAATAAAAGAGTGCTGCGATGCCCAGAAGCGGAAGACCGTATTTTCCAACTTCAAGCACGAGCACCCAGCCCGTAATAGTCGTCCCTATATTGGCACCCATGATTACACCGAAGGCCTGAGAGATATTCATAACACCCACATTGACGAGCCCAACCACCATCACTGTGGTAACAGAGCTGGATTGCACGATTGCCGTTACGAGAGCCCCCATCCCGACTGCCATGAAACGGTTCGATGTAGCGCGATTGATCATTTTTCGCATGATGGGACCTGCGATGGCTTGCATGCCTTCGGACATGTTCTTCATGCCCAGCAAAAATACGCCCAAGCCAGCCACGACATCGACTATGATGTTTAAGTACAAAGGTTTTCCCCCGTTGCCGGTCTCTAGAGCCGGCTTCTATTTCATTTGTTTCCCAAATGTCTTACCGCAGTCCATTAAGATCGGCGATATAGTACCGGAGAATTGACGAAAATGTCCACACTAATAAACCCAACTTTCGTGAAATCCCGCTATCCGTTATCTACCTAATGCACACAAAAAACGCCTGGAAAAATATTCCAGGCGTTCCGGTAATGATAATTCTATGGCCTATTTGGTCGATGTGGCACTTTCGGCCTGTGTTTTGGCCATTTCCTGCATGTAGCGCTCACGATGGTACATTGAATCTCCGAAGGTCGTCGCGGTGGCCTGAGCACGTTTGTAGAAAAAGTGAATGTCGTGCTCGTCCGTATACCCGATGCCGCCATGAAGCTGGATCGCCTCCTTGGTAATGGCCAGATAGTTATCCGAGCAGAGGGCCTTCGCCCCGGAAATGGAGCGCTCTGCTTCGGGCATATCATTGTCGACTGCCATCGCAGCAAAATACATACTATAACGCGCCGACTCCATCGCCACATACATGTTCGCGGCCTTATGCTTGACCGCTTGGAATGATCCGATCACACGATCGAACTGAACGCGTTCCTGAGTGTATTCCACCGTTCGCCGCAACGACTCTTGCATGCCGCCGCACATTTCTGCACACAAGGCCACGTTTGCGCGATCAATGGTGTGAACGAGTGTCGCAAGCCCCTCTCCAACTTCACCAATCACATCCGCCTGCGTAACCACGACATCGTTTAGCGCAACTTCCGCATAGTTGGGAACATCCATCGTGGCGCGATCGGTCAGGGTCACGCCAGCGTTAGACGCGTCAACCAGAAAAAGCGTGATACCCGATTCGTCCGTTGCGTCGCCTGAGGTACGCGCGGATACGATTATCTTGTCGGCCGATTTCGCATCGGTGACCAGTTCCTTCGCACCGTTGAGCAAGAAGCCGTCGTCGTGATTCGCCGCGCTCGTCTCAACATGGTTAAGCGTGTAGTGCCCAGCGGCTTCATAGGTGGCGAGTGTAAATTTTGTAGCCCCCTCAGCGATTTTTGGTAGCCATTCCTGTTTCTGCTCCTCCGTGCCAGCAAGGAGCAACGTGTTGCCGCCGAGAATCTGGCTGGAAATAAGCGGTTCAGGCATCAACCCCGTGCCGAATTCCTCCAAGATGCAAATAAGGTCGACATAGCCGAGAGCCACGCCGCCATATTCCTCCGGAATCACGGCTCCGAGCCATCCATTCTCGGCCATTTTCTGATAAAGCTCCTCCGAAAAGTGCTCGCC
>JAYGCN010000296.1:0-49555 GCA_046583315.1 Candidatus Hydrogenedentota bacterium | reverse complement strand
CCTCCTTCGTAACACCCGATCCCGATGACCCGAACAATCCACTGGATACCGACTATGCCAGTGCGTATATCGTCGGGCGACTTGTTCAAAGTTTGAACGAGGGCCAAGACGCAAAATACATGATCGTGAACACACAGATGGTTGCCAATTTTGAATTCTACGATCTTATCATTTCGGCACCCAATCTGGCCTGGTTCAGAACCTGGATCCCGGGGATTGAAAGCGCCCAGAACGCAGTACTCGTCGTACGCGGCGAGGGCAATCCGCTCTTTATCGTCGACAACTTCGTCGGCCAGCCAGACGGAGACCCAAACATTCTTCCTCAGGTTGATATCCTGTCGGAGTGGTTCGCTGATTTCCCGGGTGAGACCGTTCCAACATCGTTCATCCATATTTCAGTTTTGTTGGAAGTTGATCCTGGGCAATGGGTAGAACTTAATCTCCAACAAAATACACCGCTTTTTATCAAGATTAGTAGCGTTGCCCTTAATGATGCGGTAGACACCGACGACGATGGCATTCCCAACATCGACGTGTATCGTTATACAACACAAACTCGCCAAAGTACCGCCACACCTTCCAACATTCATGTTGTCGGTGATGGTTTCGGTTGGTCCCGCGTAAATACCGTTACGGACCCGGTATCGGACGGCATTAGAACTTCCATCCTTCTGACCGAGGATGTGCGTGGTGCCATTTACGGTATTGCCTTTGACCGGACGCTTCCAACTGAAAACGTAGGCGGTGGCGGTGGCGGAGGCGGGGGTTGCCTGATTGCGACCGCGGCCTATGGTACACCCATGGCGCAGGAAATAGACGTGTTGCGCACCTTACGCGACGAGCATCTTTTGGATGGCGCATTGGGCATGGCCTTCGTCGATTCCTATTACCGCTTGAGTCCGGGCATCGCTGATGTGATTGCCGAACAATCTGCCTTGCGCGCTTTGACCCGAACAATCCTCGTGCCTGTCATTCTGATGGCAAAGATCATTAACGCAACCGGGGCCCTGGCTGGATTCCTCGTTTTCGGTGCCGCTGCAGCACTATACTTGAACCGGAGACAGGCACGTAGTTTGTAATACTCACTCTGACTGATTCAGAATCATTAATATTAAGGCCCGCTGATTCGTTTCGGCGGGTCTTTTTGTTATGAAATCACGACGAACAGGGTAATTTACATGCAAACACGCACTATTTTCATAAAATTGTGCCTTTTTTATGAAAATGACAACTATCTACCCTTGACAAGATCCTTCCTAATTTACGATACTAAAGATGCCCTAAAGTATTTAACACAAAGGATTTGCTTGCTATGGACATGGACGCTGTCCTCGTTATTGGTCGAGATGCCATGTGGGTCACACTTTTACTCGCTGCACCGATGCTCCTTTCTGGAATGGTGGTCGGATTGTCCATCAGTGTCTTGCAGTCGGTGACCCAGATTCAGGAGATTACGCTGTCTTTCGTGCCAAAGATATTCGTGGTCATGCTGGCCTTCATCCTGTTTCTTCCCTGGATGATTAGCACGATGAGCAGCTTCGTTATACCCTTGTTCGGAAATCTGCATACACTGATATGATCGCTGAAGTCGAAATAGTGAAAGTGTTCTTGCTGGTGGGGATTCGATTTTCGGGTCTCATCTTGACCGCGCCCATCCTGGGGTCGGCGAATTTTCCGGCGATAGGAAAAATTGGTCTGATCGGCATGTTCGCATTCTTGATGACCCCTACCTTACCCGTTCTTGATACGCCATTGCCGGACAACGCGCTGGAGTTCGGCTTAATGGGCGCGAGCGAGTTGGCGATTGGGCTCGTGATGGGACTTGTCATGACCCTGACTTTTTCGGCGATCCAGGTCGCGGGTCAGCTGATGGATATGCAATCGGGTTTCGGCCTGATGAACGTGTTCAATCCCGCATTCGAAACGCAGTTTCCCATTTTTGGTTTTTTCTATTTCATACTCGCCGTTCTTTTTTTATTGATAACCAATGGACACCACTTGATGATCAAGGCCTTGGCATCCACTTTCGAAACGATACCCCTGGGTGGACTCGAGGCGGACGTCAATCTCATCGGGCATATGTCGACTTGGGGCACGATGATGTTTTATGACGGGCTGATGATTGCTGCCCCGGTCATGGCCGCAATGTTGCTGGCCTACGTAACGATGGGGCTGATGGGGCGCGTGGTCCCTCAGATACACCTGTTTGTCGTAGGTTTCCCGATTACCATTGCGACGGCGCTGCTCATCGTGGCCTTAACGATTGATTATTACCTGGCCTATCTGGACGGCATGTTTGTCGGCATGTTCCGCAATGTAGACACACTCATTAACGGCTTGGGACCGGGAGCCTAAACGATGGCCGATCAACCCCCAGGCGAAAAGACCCTCCCGGCAACCGCGCGCAAGATTCAGCAACAGCGGGACAAGGGTAACGTCCCAAAAAGTCAGGATTTGAACTCCGCTGTCATCCTGTTGGTTTCGGCATTGGGCCTCTGGGCACTGGGTCCGGGGGCGTTTCGCGGACTTCTCAGCGTGATGCAGCATTATATTTCGGATTCATTCGACATGGTCGGGCAATCGGCCAACCACCAGGCAATGCTGATTCAGGCCTTGACGATGATTGCCATGATCGTTGCCCCTATGATGTTGCTTCTTATGGCGGCCGGAATCGCCATTAACGTCTTGCAATTTGGTTTTCTGTTTTCTGCGCAGGCGCTGACGCCCAAGCTTGAGCGTCTCAACCCGATTAAAGGTTTGCAGCGTTTTGTTTCGATGCGTTCGTTTGTGGAACTGTTAAAATCTCTGTTTAAGTTGGGCTTCATCGGCTTCATCGCCGTATTTACGATTGAAAGTCGTGCCCAAGAATTGCTCTCGCTGATGTACGGCAATCCGTGGGACGGTTCGCTCGTGGTATGGGATCTCGTGTTCACAGTCTGGTGGCGCATTGGACTGGCGATGCTACTGCTGGGGCTTCTTGACCTTGGATTTCAGCGGTGGCAGTTCGGGCAGGATCAACGCATGTCGCAGCAAGAGATGAAGGAAGAGCTTAAACAGTATGAAGGGAATCCGCTGATCAAACAGCGCATCCGTACGATTCAACGCCAGATGTCCTTGAATCGAATGATGTCAGAAGTGCCGGAAGCTGATGTGATCGTGACGAACCCGACGACCTACGCGGTGGCCCTGCGCTTTGACCCGGGCACGATGGAATCACCGGTCGTGGTTGCCAAAGGGGCGCGGCTAACGGCCGACCGAATTCGAGAAATCGCCATCGAACACGACGTGCCGATCGTTGAGCGTCCGCCCTTGGCACGCGCGTTGTATCGCACGATGGAAATCGGACAAACGATACCGGAAGACCTGTTTCGTGCAGTGGCTGAGGTATTGGCGTATATATATGAAATTGATCGACGTGCAGAAAAGATTGAAGAACGCAAGGACTACCAGGCAAACGCACTGTCCCAGGCCCTGACCTAAACCGATAGACAAAGGAACGCAGTAGAGACCCATGGCAATCCCGGCGGATCAAATAACCAAAGTACCCGGCCTGCGCAATCAGGACGTGATACTCGCGGTGTGCATTGTCGGCATTTTGACGGTGCTGGTGATCCCGATTCCGACGTGGACGCTGGATTTGCTGTTGTCGGTCAATATTTCCGTGTCAATCGTGATTCTGCTATCCACGATTTATCTGCGTAATCCGGTCGAATTCGCCGTATTTCCTTCGATGCTGTTGATGCTGACCCTATTCCGGCTCAGTCTTAATGTCGCTTCGACACGACTCATCCTGTCGCAGGCCAGCGCGGGCTCGGTCATCGATGCCTTCGGTGGATTCGTGACCGCAGGTAATCCCCTGGTCGGCTTTATCATCTTCGCGATCCTTGTGATCATTCAATTCGTCGTGATCACCAAAGGTGCGGGGCGCATATCCGAAGTCGCCGCGCGCTTCACACTGGACGCGATGCCCGGTAAACAGATGGGTGTCGATGCCGATCTCAATGCCGGTTTAATCAACGAAGATCAGGCCCGCGAACGACGACGGGGCATCGAAAAGGAAGCCGATTTCTACGGGGCGATGGATGGTGCCACGAAATTCGTGCGGGGCGATGCCATTGCCGGCATCGTGATCACGCTGGTAAATATCGTTGCTGGCCTTATCATCGGTGTCGTTCAGAATGGTATGTCATTGCTGGATGCCCTGGACACCTATACACGCTTGACCGTAGGCGATGGACTCGTCTACCAAATTCCCGCGTTGGTGATTTCTGTATCCGCCGCGATGATTGTCACGCGAACAACCTCTGATAACAACCTCGGCACCGATCTTGGTGAGCAGTTTACGCGCTACCCGCGTGCACTCGGTGTCGGTGCCGCAATGCTCGCTTTGTTCGGATTTGTTCCAGGCATGCCGACCATACCGTTCCTCCTGGTGGCCGCCGCGTTGGGTATGATTGGCTATCAATCGAGTGTTGTTCACCGCGAACTTGCACAGGTCGAAGCGCAGACGGAAGCGCAGGAATTTGCAGAGGCTGATGCGGAACCGCCGCGGACCGAAGAATTATTAGCGGTGGATCCGATGAAAATAGAGCTGGGTTACGGACTCATCTCAATGGCCGATCAGAAACAGGGCGGTGACCAGCTCACACGCATCCAGATTATTCGGCAACAGATCGCGACCAAAAGCGGTTTCGTGGTACCCGTGATTCGTATTGTGGACAACATGCGCCTTAAATCGAATGAATACCGGGTGATGTTGCGCGAATCCGAAGTCGCCCGTTACGAACTGATGGCCGACCACTTCCTGGCGATGAATCCCGGACTGGTCGAAGAAGAAATCAAAGGCATCCCGACCTTGGAACCGGCCTTCGGACTTCAGGCCATGTGGGTATCCAAAGCGAACCGCGATAAAGCCGAGGGTCTGGGCTACACTATCGTGGAACCGTCTGCGGTGATGGCGACGCATCTCACTGAGGTATTGATGGCGCATGCGGACGAGCTGGTCACCCGCGAAGATACGCAGGCCTTGGTCGAAAACCTGAAATCAACATCGAAAACGGTGATCGACGAGCTTATCCCCAACGTGCTCACCCTGGGCGAAGTGCAAAAGGTATTGCACGCGCTTCTACGTGAACGCGTGTCAATTCGAAACTTGGAAACCATCCTCGAAGTGCTGGCCGATTACGGCGCGCGGACGAAAGACATTGAGGTGTTAACCGAATACGTACGCCACGCGCTGGCCCGCCAGATCTGCGCGGACTATCGCGATGAGGAAGGGATATTGCGCGTCGTGACACTCGATCCGCAGATCGAACAGGACATCATAAACGCGACAGAAAATATCGAAGGCGGAAGTAGCTACGCACCCATGGACCCTGCGCAGTCGCAAGCCATCGCCGATGCGACGATAACCGCAGTACAGGGACTCGTCGGAATCGGTTACGAACCCATCGTTCTGACCACGGCCCAGGCGCGCCGTTTTTTCCGTCGTATGGTGGAAGGTCAAATCCCGAAACTGGTTGTGCTCTCGTATAACGAGATGGATCCATCGTTACAACTGGAAAGCGTCGGTCAAATCGAACTCAATCCCGCAGGCACAGAATCCTAAACCGCGAGTAGACGATCATGGAACAAAAATTCTACAAATTTCAGGCCAGCACGCTGGACGAGGCCTACCGGGCCATGCGCGAGAAATTGGGTGACGAAGCCATCGTCATCCGAACGTCAAACGTGACCCAGGGCGGGATTCTGGGCGGATGGTTTGGACGCCAACTCGTTGAAGTCACCGCCTCGGCAACTGTGGAGTCGCCTTCATCAACCCTGAAGGCCCTGAGCGCGGTGGAACGCAAATATCTCCAATCGAGGCTACCTGCAGACCGGACCGCCGGAAAGCCAGCCATGCCGACCGAATCGGCCCTGTCCGGCGATTCGGCTCAGATGGAACATTTCAAAAAACTGATCGGCGATGCTCAGGCACGCATGGGCTTGCACGACGCACCGCCAGCCAATCCGATGTTGAATCTGTATGCTTCGGGTGACGTGGACATGCCGATGGACGAGAATCGCGGGCAGACTCCTGTGACTTCCCGGGCAACCCCCGCTTATCCGCGCCGCGACAATGCGGTTCCCGCAGAACCGATTCCATTTGAGATGGAACATGCGAAACCTTCGGAGCCCAAAACGTTGAGCGACGATGAAGTGCGCAATGACATCTCTGAAATGCGGGACATGCTGAATCTGTTGACGACCGAAATGCCGGGTGCAGACCTTCCCAAGGAATTCATTCCTGTCTACCGCACCTTGTTGGACCATGGCGTCGCACGAAAACGCGCAGCCAGTCTGATTCAGATTGCAGCGAAACGGGGTGATTTACGTGCCTTACGCGAACCGCGGGTTTTTCTGGAACGCCTAAAGATGGAAATGCGTAAGTATATCTCCGTGACCGGCGGCACGGTGTTGCATGCCGAACAACGCCGCGTCGTTGCCCTGATAGGCCCAACCGGCGTCGGCAAGACAACCAACCTCGCGAAATTGGCCGCCCTGTTCAGCGTACAGGAACGCGCGCGCGTTGCCGTGATTACCGCAGACACTTATCGCGTCTCGGCAACGGAGCAACTCAAAACCTACGCGACCATCATCGATCTGGATATGCGTATCGCCCATGACGCAAAAGGCATGCAGTCCGCCCTGCACGAATTCCGTAATCACGACCTGGTACTCATCGACACGGCTGGCAGCAGCCCCTACAACGAGGAGCAGATGAAGGATTTGCAGGGTCTACTGGAATCGGCCAATCCCGATGAGGTACATCTGGTGCTGAGTGCCAGCACGAACCAGGAAGACCTGAAACAAACGGTCTCACGCTATGCCATGATGAAACCGTCGGCCCTATTTTTCACCAAACTCGACGAAACCTGCCGCTATGGCTCCGTATTTTGCCTTGCAGCTGATACCGGCATTCCCTTAAGCTATTGTAGTGTTGGGCAGGATGTGCCCGATGATCTCATGCTGGCTCATTCCGGCAAGATCGCCTCCATGGTGCTGGAAGGACAACTTAAACGTGGCTGAACAAGCGAATAATCTTCGACAGTTCGTACAAAAGAATCGTGAACTCGCGCGCATCGTCGCCGTGACCAGCGGAAAAGGCGGCGTGGGTAAAACCAATACCAGCGTAAACCTCGCCATCGCACTGGCGGACAAGGGTAATCGTGTAGTCTTACTGGATGCGGACCTGGGCCTGGCCAATGTCGAAGTGTTGCTCGGACTCAATTCGATTTACAATTTGCAACACGTCGCCGATGGTGAGCGAACCATGGCGGAAATTCTCGTGAAAGGCCCGGGCGGCATCGCCGTCGTTCCCGGTAGCAGCGGCATGGCGAAAATCGCGGACCTCAGCGAAACAGCGCGCCAGAATATTATGCACGGTCTGGAAGATCTCCAGAATCGCTCGGACTTTATCATCATCGACACGATGGCGGGTATCGGACGTAGCGCGGTCGCCTTCGTAGTCGCGGCAGATGAAGTGTTGCTGGTCTCAACACCGGAGCCGTCGTCCATCGTCGATGCCTACGCGATGCTGAAAACGATCTATCAACGTCGCGAACACGCCATCGTGCGCCTCGTCGCGAATATGGTCGTGAACAAAAGACAGGCGACATACGTCTATGAAAAATTGTCGGCGGTCTCGCAACAGTACCTCGGCCGCAAGATGTCCTATCTCGGCATGATTCCCAGAGACGTCCATGTGAGCCAGGCGGTCATGCAGAGCGTGCCGTATTCCCTGCGCTTCCCCAGTGCCCCGGCTTCGAAAGCCATTAAAGACATCGCCGATCGACTCATCTCGCAGCGGGCCGCGTCCAAAGGGGGCGCTCCAGGATTCCTGCGCCGTTTCGCCCAAACCATAGGCCTCGACCGCAGCGCCTAACTTACTTTTTCTTTTAGGAAAAAGAAAAAGTAAGCAAAAAGAAAACCGACTGATACTGCGTATCCTCAATTGGGTGTTTCTTGTCCAAATTTGTTCCTCGCGGCTTGAAAAGCAGTCGCTGCAGCCCTATTTTGCAGTGCCAAAAGGTGCGTGGATCTGGGCCACCGATGTGATATGCTGAAACTCTCAATTTATTGATACTCAATTCGAACCAAGAAGGAAACACGCCATGTCTGAGAACAGCTTTACCCGTCGCGATTTCGCCAAGGTCGGGGCCGCCTCCACTTTTGCCATTCTCGCTTCTGACCAGCGCGCGAAAGCGGCTACAAACAATGACACCCTTAAGGTTGGACTGCTCGGTTGCGGGGGACGTGGTAGTGGTGCGCTCCAGCAGATGCTGCAGGGCAACAGCAACGTGCAGCTGACCGCGATGGCGGATATTTTCCAGGATCGCGTTGACGAAAAGCTGAAACGCTTCGAGAAAAACCGAGGTGTGAACAAACAAGTGGACGTGAAGCCGGATCACATCTTCGTCGGCATCGACTCGTACAAAGAAATCATCAAAACCGACATCGACATCCTGATTCACGGCACAACCCCCTACATCCGCCCGACACACATTCTCGAAGCAGTCAAAGCGGGCAAACACATCTTCACCGAGAAACCGGCCGCGGTTGACCCAGCCGGCATCCGTACCTTTATCGAAGCGGCTGACCTGGCCGACGAAAAGAGCCTCTCGTTTGTAACCGGTCTCCAACGTCGTCACCAGCAACCCTACATGGAAACCATGAAGAAGATTCACGATGGCGCGATCGGTGATATCACGTCCATGCGCGCGTATTGGTGCGGAACGCTTCCTTTCGTTTACCCACGCAAACCGGAATGGAAAACCGATCTCGAATATCACCTTCGCAACTGGTACGGTATCAACTGGGTCTGCGGCGACAACATCGTCGAACAGCACGTGCACAATCTCGATGTCATCAACTGGGCCAAGGACGCTTACCCAACAAGCGTATTCGCGTCGGGCGGACGTACGTGGAAACCAAGTGAAGAGCGTTTCGGCGACATCTACGATCACTTCTCCTGTGACTATGAATATGCCGATGGCTCGCACCTCATGAGCATGTCCCGTCACTGGCAGGGCGCAGGCGGCGTATTTGAAGAAATCACCGGAACCAAAGGCAAATCCAACTGCCGCGACATGGGCGAAGAAGGACGCGATCCCTACGTGCAGGAG
Source organism: Candidatus Hydrogenedentota bacterium (assembly GCA_046583315.1). GTDB lineage: Bacteria > Hydrogenedentota > Hydrogenedentia > Hydrogenedentales > DTSJ01. Next base: position 40,391 of record JAYGCN010000296.1, on the reverse strand, counting down.
CACATCGACCTGGTGCAAAGCATCATGGGCAACGAACCACGCCGGAACGAAGGCCATCGCACCGCCTACAGTACCCTTACCGCGATTATGGGCCGTATGTCTGCCTACACCGGCCGCAAGATTACCTGGGACGAGGCACTGAACGCTGACCTGAATATCGTGCCTGAGTTAAGCTGGAAGACATCCTACCCAGTTGGACCTGTACCCGCACCGGGCGCACACAAGCTCGCGTAAATTAGATTCATCGGAAATTCACTCGCAATCAGGGCATGCGCTCTGGTTGCGAGTTTTTTGTTGCACCATTCCTGGACGAATCACGGTGTTTCGGGAGAAGTTTCAGGCTTCTTGGTGGGAAGACGCCAAATGTAAATCGAAATTCCCGTGCCAATCACACCGAGACCTATCTTCACCGGCAACAGCGGCACAAAATACAACGCGCTCAGACCCATCGTGCCCACCAGAATGGCAATCACCCAGAGCTTCGTCGCGATGGTCAAGCCCTTCTTTTCACGCCAATCACGAATGTACTGCCCGAAAAAACGATTCGTCAAAAGCCACACGTAAAAACGCTCCGAACTATGGGAATAACATATCGCTGCGAGCAACAAGAACGGTGTCGTGGGCACCACCGGCAACACAATGCCTATAATGCCCAGCCCCACGCAAATCGTGCCGCATACAATCAGAACACCCTTCAACAACCCCGATTTATATTCATGCATCTGCGCATGCAACTCGTGCGCCGTCTCAATCTCTTCCTGTGTGGAATCGTCCGTGCTCATACCTTGATCCTACTAGACCAACGCCGAGTGGGTCAATAAATGGCCCGCCCATCACGTGCTCCTGTCTTGAATCCTAAACGTCTGAGACGGTACAATTTACGCCTTCATCCCTTAAGCAACAACCGACGCAGGAACAGCTATGGCGATCCGTTTTTACAATACATTGAGCCGCAAGAAAGAGGAGTTTGTGCCGCGTGAGGCGGGCGAGGTGGGCATGTATGCCTGCGGCCCCACGGTCTATAGCTTCGTGCATATCGGCAATTTACGCACCTTCATGTTTCAGGATTTACTACGAAAACACCTGAAATACCGCGGCTTCGAAGTGCATCACGCGATGAACATCACCGATGTGGAAGACAAGATTATCCGCACCTGCCGCGAAACGGGCGAGGATCTCAAATCGCTGACGAATCGATACACCCGGGAGTTTTTTGATGACCTGACTATCCTGGGCGTTGACATACCGGAGCACACGCCGCGCGCCACGGATCACATCGACGACATGGTCAAGCTGGTTGAGCAATTGACGAAGAACGGCCATACCTACGCAGTCGACGGCAGCGTCTATTTCAAGATTACCTCCTTCAAAGACTACGGTAAGCTCAGCCATTTCGACATTGATGCGCTGAAGGAAGGCGCGAGCGGGCGCGTGGACAACGATGAATATACCGATGAAGACCCCCGTGATTTCGCGCTGTGGAAGGCCTACGTCGAAGAGGACGGTGACGTGTTCTGGGAGACCTCTCTCGGGAAAGGCCGTCCCGGCTGGCACCTGGAATGCTCGTGCATGAGCATGGGCATCCTCGGCGAGAGTTTCGACATCCACTGCGGCGGCATCGATCTGGTGTTCCCGCATCACGAAAACGAAATCGCGCAGTCCGAAGCCGCGACGGGTAAACCCTTCGTAAACTACTGGCTGCATGCCGCGCACATGAACATCGCCGGACAGAAGATTTCGAAATCGCTTGGAAATACGATCACCTTGCGCACGCTGCTCGACGAAGGACACGATCCCATCGCGATTCGCTGGGCCTTACGCGCCACGCAGTACCGTCAGCCCACCAATTTTTCCGTGGACTCGCTAACGGCGGCAAAACAGTCCGTGCAACGCGTTCGCGACTTCCGTGCGCGCCTGAAAACGGTTCGCGGCGACTCGGGATCTGATTTGGCGGAGGCGACCAACACCTGCGAAACGGCCTTCGGTGCGGCGCTGGATGATGACCTGAATATTTCCGGCGCACTGGCATCGGTCTTCGACCTCATTCGAACGGCCAACAAGCATCTCGATAACGACGAGGTGAGTGCATCCGGCGCACAGGCCACCTTGGATCTGCTGGACCGTCTGGACGCCGTGGTTGGGGTGCTGGGCGATGCACCCGCCGAAAACACGCCACAGGAAATCCTTGACCTCGTTCAGGAACGTCAAGATGCGCGTCGTGCCAAGGATTTCGCTCGCTCCGATGCCATTCGCGATGAACTCGCCGAAAAAGGCTGGATTCTCGAAGACACCCCCGATGGTCCCCGCGTAAAACCTGCTTGATTCAGGCTACAGCGCGTTGGTTTCCGTGGGACTCACGACATCAGCGGGTGCAACCACCTCGGATGTTTCTTTATCGTCAACTGAATCGGAGAAGATATTGATGTGCCGCCATTTCTCCCCATGGAATCGGTGCAGGAACACGCCACTGAGCAGGATGATGTAGATGGTGGCACCTATCCAGGCCCCTTTGGCTTGCATGCCGAGCACGACGGCAAATAAATAGGCCAAGGGCAGCGATCCGCACCAGGAACCGATGAACATGGCGATCATCATCCAGCGCGTATCGCCAGCACCGCGTAAGGCACCGGAGAGCACGATGTTGACCGCGTCAAAGAGTGCGAATGTCGCCGCGCAGATCAAAAGTACATGGCCCAGCGCGATCACTTCCGGGTCGTCACTGAACACGCGCATTAAGGTCTTCCCGAAAATGGCCATCGTCGCGCCAATGCTGAACATGAGCACCATGCCGACGCGCATGGCCGTGTAGGCGCGCGCTTTGGCCGTGGCGATGTCGGATTTTCCGATCCATTGCCCAACGATGGGCGCAATCGCATGGTTGATGGCGATGACGGGCACGAAGGAGAGGTGCATGAAGTTGATTGCGGCGGTATGGGCGGCCAGTTGCGCCGTACCGAACCGCCCGACGATGATGCTGGTGAACACGGCCCAGCTGGCGACGTCGAGAAATCCGGAAAGTCCTGCCGGCCATCCGATTTTGAGCAGTTCCGTAATCTTGGTGAGATCGAATTGCCAGGTAGAGCGCGTATTGTAGTCGCGATTGTAGGTGTCGCTCATGAAAATGATCTGGAGCAACACAGCCTGTAGACCGATGGAGACAACGGTAGCCAGTGCCGCGCCCGAAATTCCCATTTGTGGAAATCCAAATTTACCAAAAATGAGCACGTAATCCAGGCCGATATTCGTGATGTTGGCAACAAGCGCGACGTACATGGGGATCTTCGGCCTGCCGATGGACATAAAGAAGGCACTCTGCGCGGCTTGCCATGAAACGAAGATAAATCCAAAGAGTCGAACATTGAAATATTCGAGCTCCAGCGCGGTAACGTCGTCGGCATGACCCATCCATTGAAAGAGTGTTCCAGATACAGGCCATATACCGAGTGCGAGCAATCCCGCTGCTGCCGATATATAGATTCCTTGCCAGGTGTAACGCGAAACGTCCTCTTTATTGCCGCGTCCGAGACTCTGGGATGCGAAGGTGCTGACACAGGCCGCAACACCCAATACGAGGATGCTCAGCGTGTAAGACCAAATTCCCGCAGAGCCGACCGCTGCCAGATGCTCTACTCCCAGTTTGGACACGAAGAGCTTGTCCACGAAATCCATCAGCACGAACGACATGGCGCCGAGCATGATGGGCCAGGCCATGGTCATGACTTCTTTGAGGCCGACATAGCGGTCTTCTTCTGGTGGTGTGATTGGGTCTGTTTCGGAGGGGCTCATGAACGGATAACTCTTGGGTTAATGCAGTAATTAGGGTGCTAATTGTATCACACCCATCGAGAATATGCGCACTTCCGATAGGCCGTGGACGTCATCAAAAAAAATGCAGGCCCCGAAGTCAGTGTGGGAGGACACTGAAATCAAGGTCTGCAATGAGAAGGTGAAATTAAACTATTGTACTGCGGAGAACGGTGTCGACCAGATTGTGTCACCCCAAGCGAATGTCAATTGCCCGCTGTCACCGGCTTCTTTCAACGTCACCAGGAATCGTTCCTGCGCCTTGGATGATTTCTTAGCCGTTAAAGGAACCGTCGCAACGTCAAAGTCCGCATCGTGCTGCGTACTCCAAATGTCCGGTTGTTCATTGAATACAAGCGACCAGGTGTCGCCTTGACGTTTTAGCCACAGGCTGTACACGCCGGGATAATTCGCGGAGATGTTATGCGCTTTTACCGTAGTGGCGCCGAATTGCAGGTCGGTATCGGTAAACAGTTTCGTCGCGCGAGATCCTACGTAGGTGTATAGGGCATCGTCGGACAAAACGTTGAGCGTTGCATAGTCTGGGGAGTCCATCTTGAGGCTGCCAAAGGTCACGCGCACCTTGTCGTCGCCGAAACGCAAGCGCGCTTCGGTAGGGGCAGCTCGTTTGGCATCGGATTCTTCGAGCGATCCGCGTTTACCGCTTACTTCCCCGGCGAACAAACCGTTTTCTTCGCGTAACGTACCGCTGAGGCTACCGGCGGATTCCTTGACTACAAGATGCAATGTGAAACTCTGATCACCCATGGAAAACGCGAATTCAAAGTCCACTCCGGCTTCCGTTTTGGTGATTGTTTCAATCGCACGCGTTTCGGGTTGACGTTCAGTATCGATGGTTGCTCCAACCTTTCCGTTGATGTCCTCAACATTCAGGTAGAAGTCCATTTCGTTGCCATTCAAGTCCAGCGTCACTCTCCACTGACCTGCCAAGCGGGGTACTTCTGAGAAATCAAGCGCGGTCGCAACCGCGTCTTCCGCGTTGGTCATCCACGAACCACCGACCAACACCGTAAGGGCGGTAAGAATTTGTATATATCGTTTCATGATTTCCTGTCCTTTCCAGTAAATCGTTTGTGAATATCGTGCCGGGGGCGACTCACCGAGCCGAGTGTATCCTCGCCCCCCGGCCACGCACTGGTTAGTCGCCCGATACGGGTTGCGCCGGTGCGATAGTAATCCAGGCCAAGTCCATCTCATCCGTTGTGGGTCCACCAAAACGAACAGGTCTATTTGGATTAGAGCCAATCTGTTCTGCATTTTCGACCGAGTTATCGAAACGGAGTTCCATTTCGATACGCGTGCCAGCAGGCAACAGCTTGTTTATTGCAAGGTCGTACTGCGTCTGCCAATTAAAGTCGTACACGGGTAGGTCGAGCAAGACATCCGAAGTGCCATCGGGGTAGAAAGCCGTGTACTTGGCCGACTTGCCGCGCAAGTGCATGTGCGGCATCATCGAAAGCAGAATCGTGTCTTCGTCGAATGTGCGGGAAGCACCAACACGCCAGTCGTCCGTGTCGGGCGGCAATTCAAAGGCACCGTGTCCAATTTTGGAGATTTCAATGGGGTGCTCAACAGGCTTATCGTGGAATACAAAGCCGATATCGGAGCTATCCATCATGCCTGTACCCGGGCAAGCTTCTTTGTGGTAGTGCATGGCGAAGGTAATGCTGGATTCAGGATCGAGCTGAATGCCGTAACCTTCAGGCCAAGTGGCTTCTTCTGTACCCGGAGCCATTCCGCCGAGCATGCCGCGGGTCTGTTCGCCTTCACGTGCAGAAATTTCAGCACTGTCGCCATCTTGCGTGGCGTAGCCGATGATGTGGTGAACCACTTCACTGTCGGGACGGAATTCAATCTGTTTGATCCAACGCGTGTCGGGCATTTGTTCTTTTGCTATTTTCGCGGTGACGTTGTGATAGAGATCTTCCACGTCGTCCGCTACGAAGAACGGATCGGGGAAACTCACGACCAAGTCAGGCTCACCAAAGTTCCAACCCGTTTCTGGGAATTCAATGGATGCCGGAGCATCACTGGGATTACCACGCGGTGCACGCTGTTCCGTCCATTTGATAAGCGTTGCTTTTTCGTCGTCGGTCAAGGTGCGTTCGTTCTTGAAGTGACCGTTGAATTCTTTGCAAGCGTGCCACGGCGGCATGCTTGCTTCGTCAACGGCTTTCGATATCGCTTTGGCCCAGGGACGAACTTCCTGATAGGTCATCAACGACATCGGCGCGACCATGCCCGATAAATTCTTGCCCAGTGGACGATGGCAGTTCTGACAGTTTTCCTGAAGAATAGGTAATACATCTTTGGTGAAGGTCGGGCGTGCAGGCACGTCTGCAAAACTCGACGCGCATAGGGTGGTCGCCAACGCAGCCACGCTCACTATTCCTAGTGTGTGCGTTTTCATGGTAGGGATCTCCTTCTCATTGAGGGTGATTAGTGGGGCAGATATCCAGAATCCGCCAATCCATTTGATTTAGAGTGGTATTTGCTTGGGCTATGTGCAAAACGCAAGTGTTATGCCAAAATTATTGATGTTTTATACTCAACATAACCTTTTTAATATCAACAGGTTAAAAACCTTTCGACAATTTCAGGTGTCACGAACAAAGTGTGAGGTGAACAGAACTGTTCGATACGAATTCAGCCACCTGACCGTACACTTTTAGACCCGCAAGCACCCGATTAAAGCCGATAAATGCCCTTATTACAGGGTGCAAAACCCGTCCGAAATATGCCAGAATTCAGCTGATTCTGTACCACCAACGCCGTCTCTTCAACTCCAATGGGTGTCCCTTCGATGATTGCCGCTTCTGATGACCTGAAACTCACCGATCTGAGGTCGGCGATCAAGTATTTCTTTGAACGCGCAATGCCCAAGGTTCGCGCGCTCGACAATGCCACTGATCCGGGCAAGGCTTCCCCCGTTTTTACCGCCAACGGGAGCTACACCTCGCTGGGATGGACGGAGTGGACGCAGGGATTTCAGTACGGCTGCCAGATTTTGCTCTTCGACGGAACCGGGGACGAAGAGTTCCTGGCACTTGGTCGTCAGAACACGATCAACCACATGGCCCCACACGTGAGCCACATCGGTGTCCACGATCACGGCTTCAATAACATGAGCACCTATGGAAATCTGCATCGATTGAATCGGGAAGGCCGCATCAGCGGAGGGGAGGACGCGCGGCATTTCTATGAGATGGCATTGAAGGTTTCCGGAGCCGTTCAGGCGGCACGCTGGTCCGAAGTTGATAACGGCACGGGCTTCATCCATTCCTTCAACGGCCCCCACTCTCTGTTCAGCGACACGATTCGTTCATGCCGCAGTCTGATGCTTGCCCACCAACTCGGACATCGCCTGATGGGCGAGAATGATGAAGCCATTTCGTTGTTGCAACGAGCCTACGAACACATACTGAACACTTCGCAATTCAACGTCTATTACGGCGACGGACGCGATGCCTATGATGTTCGCGGGCGCGTCGTGCATGAGAGCATCTTCAACATGACCGACGGACGCTATCGATGCCCGAGCACGCAACAGGGGTATTCGCCATTCACAACATGGACGCGCGGGCTGGCGTGGATCATGTTGGGTGCCGCTGAAGAGCTCGAGTGCCTCAAGAATCTGGATGATGCTCAATTCACCGAAATTGGAGGACGCGACGAGTTCGAATCGACGCTACTGAAAATGGCCAACGCGACCTGCGATTTCTACATCGACCATACGCCGACCGATGGCATTCCCTATTGGGACACCGGCGCTCCGGGTCTCGCGGAAATGCCTGATCATCTGAATCAACCTGCCGTCATCGACAATCCCTACGAACCGGTGGACAGTTCGGCGGCGGCGATTGCAGCACAGGGCCTGTTGCGACTCGGACACTGTCTTGGCGTTGATTCGCAGTCGGGTAAGAAGTATTTTCAAGCGGGTCTGACCGTTGCACGCACCCTGTTTGATGAACCTTACTTGTCGATGGACGAACATCATCAGGGATTGCTGCTGCATTCTGTGTATCATAGACCCAACGGTTGGGATCACATTCCCGAGGGAAAATCGGCGCCGCAGGGTGAGTCTTCCATGTGGGGCGATTACCATTTGATGGAGCTGGCGGTGTATCTTCAACGTCTGATTCAGAACGAAACCTACCTTACATTCTTTATTGAGTGAAGCAGGACCGAAAGCATGTTGATTGAAAAATTGGAAAAATGTCGGGTCGTTCCGGTGGTCACCATTGATGATGCCGACAATGCCGTGCCGCTGTGCATGGCGCTTGAGGCGGGCGGCCTGGAAGTCGTCGAGTTTACTTTTCGCACCGAAGCCGCCGCAGATGCCATCTGCCTCGTCGCCACTGCCATGCCTGATTTTCTGGTTGGTGCCGGCACCTTGCTGACACCGGAATCGGTAGACGCTGCCAAAGATGCCGGTGCAGGATTCGGCGTGGCACCCGGATTGAACGCGCGGGTCGTGCAACGGGCGCAGTCCATCGACTTGCCCTTTTTCCCCGGTGTCTGCACGCCAAACGATGTCGAAGCGGCAATAGAACTTGGCTGTCTCACGCTAAAATTTTTCCCGGCTGAAGCGGCGGGTGGCATCAAGATGCTTAACGCGATTCATGCGCCCTACGCGCACTTGGGAGTTCGTTTCATGCCCACGGGCGGCATCAACGTTGAAAACGTGTCCCATTATCTGGGTCACGCGTCAGTCATCGCGGCGGGTGGCACATGGATCGCTCCGGCGAATTTGATTCGTAACCAAAATTGGACGGAGATTTCTGCACGGGCACATGCCGTGACGGATAGCATCGCGAAACTTCGACAAGCATAGGATCATTGTGAGCACACACCGAATCGGCATTATTATGAACGGCGTCACCGGGCGCATGGGTACCAACCAACATCTTGAACGGTCCATCGTGGCCATACGCGAGCAAGGCGGCGTGGTTGTGGGCAGCGAGACAATTTTGCCGGAACCGATTCTGGTGGGTCGTAATGAAGACAAACTCCGAAGCCTGTCCGAACGCTTTGGCGGACTGGCATTCACAACCGACCTCGAATCGGCACTGAACGATTCGGCCAACACAATTTATTTTGATGCGCAAACGACCCAACGCCGCGTGGAATCGGTCAAGCGAGCCATCGCGGAGGGCATAAACGTCTACTGCGAGAAACCAACTGCCGAAACGTCCTCGGAAGCGATGGAACTCTATCGTTTGGCGAATGCGGCGGGCATAAAACACGGTGCGGTGCAGGATAAGTTGTGGCTGCCGGGCCTGGTAAAGTTGAAACGCCTGATCGATGAGGGGTTTTTCGGCGACATCCTCTCGGTGCGGGGCGAATTCGGATATTGGGTGTTCACGGGTGAAGATGGAGAGCCGCAACGCCCTTCGTGGAATTATCGCAAGGAGGACGGCGGCGGAATCATCCTCGATATGATGCCGCATTGGCGTTACGTCGTTGATAATCTGTTCGGGAACATTACGGCCCTGACGTGTACGGCGGCCACGCACGTCCCGGAACGAAACGATGAAAACGGAGACCCTTACGCATGTACCGCAGACGACGCGGCATACGCGACCTTCCGCACGGACAAAAATATCATCTGCCACTTCAACTCGTCGTGGACGGTGCGTGTGCGCCGCGATGATCTGTTGACGATTCAAGTGGACGGCACAAAGGGATCGGCGGTGGCGGGTCTGCGAGACTGCCTGACGCAATCGGCGGAGAATACGCCGCGACCCGTCTGGAATCCGGGTGTAGAGAAACCAATCGACTACTTTTCCAACTGGGAATCGGCACCATCCGAGACGAATTATGCGAATGCGTTCAGAATTCAGTGGGAACTGTTTCTGCGCCATGTGGTTTTCGATGAACCCTACCGATGGGATCTCCGGGAAGCGGCAAAAGGTGTACAACTGGCCGAGTTGGCAATGGATTCCTGGGATTGCGGTAAGTGGCTCGATGTCCCGGATCTAGGCTAGGGAGACGGCGTGCCGAAACCCATTCACGATTTCAGTCGCCTATGCGTCCACACGATCACAACGCAATCACTCTCGTTGTCCGAGGCCATTGATGCCTATTCAGCTGCGGGAATTTCGGGCATTACTGTGTGGCGGCCCGTATTGGAAGCGTTGGGTGTTGAAGAATCCGCACGACGACTAAACGACTCCGGGCTGGACGTGGTCAGCCTGTGTCGCGGTGGATTCTTTCCAGCGATGAATGTTTCGGGCCGCACCAAAACGATTGATGACAACCGGAAAGCCATCGAAGAAGCCGCGGCAATTGGCGCGCCATTCGTGGTGTTGGTGTGCGGCGCAGAATCCGGTCTTGCTTTAGCCGAATCGCGCAAACAGATTTTGGACGGGATTGCCGCTGTGATTCCTGATGCAGAAGCGGCGGGCGTGAAGCTGGCTATCGAACCGTTGCATCCGATGTACGCCGACACGCGGTCAGCCGTGAACACGATGGCCCAGGCGAACGACATGGTGGAAATGCTGGATTCCCCAACTGTCGGTATCGCTCTGGACGTGTATCATACGTGGTGGGATCCTGATCTGAAGTCAGAAATCGCGCGTGCGGGCGATTCAATACTCGCATTCCACGTGAACGATTGGCGTACTCCCACGCGGGATTTACTCAATGACCGTGCGCTCATGGGGCAAGGTTGTATCAATGTTCCCGAGATTCGCGGATGGGTCGAGGCGGCCGGGTTTGATGGGTACATCGAAGTTGAGATATTCTCAGACGAGCATTGGGCGATTGAGCAAGTCGAGTACTTGGAGCGCATCAAGGAGGCGTATCGAAATCATGTCTAAACCAGTGGCGATGATTACAGGGGCCAGTCGCGGAATCGGGCGAGGGATTGCTTTAATATTGGCCACGAAGGGCTACGACATCGTGGGCGCCGCGACGAAGGCCGAACCTTCCAATACGGAATCGGGCTTGTATGAAGTCAAGGCCCGCGTGGAGGAACTGGGCCAGGAATTTCTGCCCGTTGCGGGTGACATCGCCAATCAAGACGACCATGCAACAATGGTGACTGAGGCCCTCGACCGATTCGGAAAAATCGACGTACTCGTAAACAACGCGGGCATTGCTCCGGAAGAGCGCCTGGATATTCTCGACACCACGCCGGAAATCTATCAGCGCGTGATGGATGTGAATTTGCGGGGTCCGTTTTTTTTGTCACAACGGATCGCACACGAAATGATTCGCGGGGTCGGGGATCGGCTTCTGCATCGCCCGAGCATCATTTTCATTACCAGTATTTCAGCAACGGCGGCGAGTACGGACCGCGCGGAGTATTGCATCAGCAAAGCGGGGCTCAGCATGGCCGCGCAGACCTTCGCGGTACGGCTCGCGGGATTCGGCATCAACGTTTATGAAATTCAGCCGGGCATCATCAAGACCGACATGACCGAAGCGGCTACCGACAAATACGACCAACTTATTGAGGATGGGCTATTGTTGCAATCACGCTGGGGAACGCCGGAGGACATTGGTAAGGTTGTCGCTTCTTTGGTGGATGGAGCCTTCGACTACGCGACGGGTGCCGTCATCGAAGTCGGGGGCGGATTCGGAGTGCGACGACTCTAATTCCGGGCAGCCTCGGCGGCGGCAAACGCTTTGTGCCCGGTCGAATCCTGCCCAAGAATAGGCGCGTGGGTTTTCGGTAGCCATTTCCGATGGTCGGCGAGCACTTTTTCGTATTCCTCTCGATTCGCGAGATTCTCCCACTCGTTCGGGTCGGAATCGTGATCATACAACTCCTCCGAACCGTCCGCATACCGAATATAGCGCCACCGTTTCGTTCGAATCGAATGATTTCCAGGGCCGAAGGTCGTACGTGCGGGATGATTCCATTGAGCCGCCGGATCGTCCAGGAGCGGTCGCAGGCTCTGTCCTTCAAGATTGGAATCGGACGTGAGCCCGGCCAGGTCCAGCAAGGTCGGATAGATATCAATCAACTCTGCAGGTGCTGATGTCTGCGAGGGATGCCCGTGAGTTGGACTCTGAATCATCAACGGCACGCGCGTGCCATCTTCCCAGAGTGACCGTTTCGCCCAACGCTCCTTTTCGCCAAGATGAAATCCGTGATCGGAAAATATCACCACGATCGTATTGTCCGCGTGGGGACTCGCCACCAAAGCATCAAGCACTTTTCCCACACACGCATCCGCAAACGTCGTCGACGCGAGATAGGCCTGCACGGCGTGGTCCCATTGATTTGCCTCGGACACCCACTCGTGTGTCGGTGCCACGTGTTCGAGTGTTGTGAGGTCGCGACCGTACTTGGAAATATCATCGCGATCATTATTGCGTACTTTGGGTAGTTGGATCGACTCTCGCGGATGTTTGTCGAACCATTCTTGCGGGGCAAACATGGGCACATGTGGACGGAAGAATCCAACGCCCATGAAGAAGGGCTTGTCGTAGTCCTTTTGCAACTGCTCCACCGCCCAGTTCGCGATTTTGTCGTCGGGCATTTCATCCGTTCGTTCTGGATACGCGCCCCAATCCCACAGCGGATGTCCATGCGGTTGACTGATTTTTTGTTCGGGCGTGGGTCCAAAGCCGCCAAAATTTCCGGCGTACTCATCAAAATATTCCGCGTTGTCTCTGTTATGAAACAGTTTTCCCGCGGCGAATACCTGATACCCCTCCCGGCTAAATCGCGTCGGCAGCGTGACGACTTGATCCTCGAACACAGATTTCTGGATTGGGGGATTTAGAAAATAGACACCCGTGGACGATGGATAACGAGAAGTCATCAGGCTCACCCGCGATGGATTGCAGACGGGCGCCTGGCAGTGCGCATTCGTGAACAGGGTGGATCGCGCGGCAAAGGCGTCCAAATTCGGCGTTTTCGCTTGGGGATGTCCGTCAAGTACGCCCACCCAGTCGTTGAGATCGTCGATTGAGATGAGCAGGACGTTGGACCGCAATTCTTGGGCCCAAGCAGCGGGTAGCGTGAACCCCAAAAACATTATGATTCCCAGTCGGTGCATGTCCCGCTCCTTTGGTGCTGTGTTTAGTTGTTTCAGCATAGGGTTTTCGACGCGAAGAAGCAACGCTATCGCACTTGCAATGTTCCCCGATCGACTAGTATCGTAGTGAGCGTAGTTTTTGTAAGGGTGCGTTCACACAACCGAGAAGGATCGACTATATCATGATGCGTTTACACGACTTTCTGGCATTTCGGACACAATTGAATCCGGATGCTGATTTTGCCATTTTCGAGGACAAAACGATGTCCTACCGTGAAGCGGACGAGCAGTCGAATCGAATCGCGAATGCCTTGCTCGCTCAGGGATTAAAGAAGGGGGATCGTATCGCGTATCTCTCCAAGAATTCGATGGAGTACCCAGTCATTTTCTTTGGCTGTTCAAAGGCGGGCGTCGTGCCGGTTCCCTTGAATTATCGTCTCGCTGCTCCGGAGTGGGCGTACATCATCAACGACGCAGAAGCAAAGTTGTTGCTCGTGAGCGGAGAATTCGCCGAAGGAGTCGATTCCGTGCGCGGTGATCTCGGCAACATCGATACTTTTGTTTCCGTGGCCGCCAATGCCATCGACGGCTACACGCATTTCGCAGACTGGATCGCGTCGGAATCTACGTCCAGCCCCAGCGTCGAAGTGCTCCCGGAAGATGACGTGTATCAGATGTACACAAGCGGCACGACGGGGCATCCGAAAGGTGCGGTGATTCGGCATTCGAATATCGCCTCTCATCTCTACCAGTTCGACGCGTCGATTTCTCGCGCCTCGGGTGAGAGGACGCTAGTCGTCGCACCGCTTTATCACGCGGCAGGGGGAATCACGTTCATGGTGACCATCGCGACGGGCGGCACGTGTTACATCCTTGAAGATTTTAATCCGGTTGAAACAGTGCGCGCGCTTTCGGAAGAGGGTATCGCGCATGCGACACTGGTGCCGGCGATGATTCAGGCCTGCCTGCTGATGGTGCCGGATGTGGCCGAACGTAGCTATGACAATTTGAAAACGATTGCATACGGTGCATCGCCAATATCAGAGGAAACACTGAAACAAGCGATGAACGTCTTCGGCTGCGACTTCTTCCAGGCCTACGGCATGACGGAGACCACGGCGGTACTAACCGTATTGCCTGCGGACGCTCATGAACGCGCGGTCAATGGTGAGCCCCATCTTTTGTTGTCTGCCGGTCGTGCCATGTTGGGTACGCAGCTGAAAATTGTGGATGACGACGACAACGAAGTTGCTGTGAATACCATCGGTGAAATTTGCGGACGCGGTCCCCAGATTATGCGGGGCTATTGGAATCTGGACGAAGCGACGGAAAAGGCACTGCAGGGCGGCTGGATGCATACGGGTGATGCGGGACGTATTGATGAAGAAGGATTTCTGTATGTAGAAGACCGGGTCAAGGACATGATTATTTCGGGCGGCGAGAACGTGTATCCGCGTGAGGTGGAGAATTGCCTCTTTCAGCATGCCGCCATTGCAGACGCAGCGGTCATCGGTATCCCAAGTGATAAATGGGGCGAAACGATCAAGGCCATTGTCGTTTTGAAAGCGGAACAGGAAGCGACCGAAGAGGACCTCATTGCGCATTGCCGCGCGAACATCGCTCACTTCAAATGCCCGACATCGGTGGACTACATTGCTGAACTGCCGCGTAATGCGAGTGGTAAGGTACTCAAACGTGAACTGCGCGAGAAATACTGGGAAGGTCAGGGACGCGGCGTTTCCTAATCGCCGATTATGGCTACTTCATTTGATACGGACGGGATCGCGACAGCGCTTACTGGAGCGCTGACCGACGCGCAGGTGTCCGTGGGTTCAGGTGATCGCAAGGAGCATTCGAAGGATGCCTCCTCCCACGCTGGGCACCTACCCGATATCGTCGTTTGGCCGCATTCTACGGAGGATGTGCAGGCGGTTGTGCGCATTGCGAACGCAGGGGGAATACCCCTCACGGCTTGGGGTGCGGGAACAAGCGTAGAAGGCAATCCGATTCCGGCACACGGCGGCATCGTCATGGATTTCCGTGAGATGAACCGGATTCTCGAGATTCACGCGAATGATTTTCAGGTAACCGTCGAGCCGGGCGTGTTGTACAAAGACATGAATCGTGAATTGGGACGGCAGGGACTCTTTTTCGCACCGGATCCAGGAGCCAACGCGAGTATCGGCGGCATGGTCGCGAATAACGCTGCAGGGATACGCACGGTGAAATACGGAGCGACGCGGGACAATGTGCTGGCTCTGGAAGTGCTACTAGCGAATGGCGAAATCGTTCAGACCGGGTCACGCTCCACCAAACAATCCTCGGGATACGACCTGACACATTTGATTGTCGGTTCTGAAGGCACGCTAGGCATTGTGACGAAGGCGACCCTACGACTGCACCCCATACCTGAACATTACAGTGCGGCCATTGCAGCGTTTCCGACGGTTGAAGACGCGGCGCAAACCGTTTACGAGATCGCCGCGAGTGGTCTTGACCCCAATGCCATGGAGATTCTGGACACTTATTGCATCGAACTCATCAATCGGGCGGAATCGTTGGACTGGGACGAGACCCCGACGCTAATCATGGAGTTTTCCGACGCGAGTACGACGCCGTTGATTGAGAAGATGAAAACGGTAGAGGATATTTGCGCGGACAATCATTGCACGTCGTTTTCCAGCGGTGTGGGTCGCAATGAACGGGAACGACTCTGGGAAATGCGTCACGGCTTTTTCGAACTTCTGGTGCGCAGTCATCCCGGAAAGACCTGGCTGCTGTCCGATATTTGTGTTCCCGTATCGCAGTTTCCGACACTGGTGCATCGTGCGCGGGAGTTGTCGGAGGAATTCGGCACCGATACAATCATTTTTGGACATGCCGGGGATGGAAACATTCACACAACAAATTTTTATGACCCGAATGCACCGACGGAACGCGATGCGGTCATGAAAGCCAATCACGAGCTGCAACGATTTGCGCTGTCGCTGGGCGGTACATCTACAGGTGAACACGGCATCGGCCTGGGCAAGCTGAAGTACATGGAATCCGAACACGGCGCGTCCGCTGTTCAGTTGATGCGCGACGTCAAAGAATTGTTTGACCCGAAGGGCATTCTGAATCCGGGAAAAATTCTGCCGGATTAGGCGTCTAGCTTCGAAGTACGTAGGTCTTCGCGTAGTGACCCATCATGACCGTGTCGCCTTCTTTGCGAATGGGCAGGCCTGCCAAATCTTCGTCTACGCTGGCTGTAACGAGTGATCGCAGCGTTTCGGCTGCTTCGGTGGAAGGTCCTCCGTGCCCGATCCATTCGTCTATGGGATATTCGACTTGTCCTTCGCGTTCCATCTCGATGGTCAGGTCGTGTTTTTCGAACAGGGTGGTGAATTCGGAGGGACTCAGGGCTTTCGCATGAGTCGGATCGCAGAGCATCTCTATTTTGTGATGATACGCGGCTTTCTTCGCATCTTCGGAGGCGACCATATCCAAAATCAAGAGGCGTCCACCGGGTTTCACAACGCGTGTCATTTCGCTGAGGACGGTATCCGGGTTTGGAAAATGATGAAAGGCCGATCGGCATACGGCGACATCAAACACAGCATCCTCAAATGGCAAGGACTCTACTGTACCGAATTCGAAGGTGACGTTCTCAAGGTCTCGGCGATGCGCTTCATCGCGTGCGGAGGCTAAAAAGGTCTCGGTGACGTCGACGCCCACGACCTCCTTACAGTGCGGCGCGAAAGCCATCGCGATGAATCCGGGACCGCTGGCGACATCGAGTACGCGGTCATCGGCGCCGGCCCGACTCAATCGCACGATGGCGGACAGAATTTTCTGTTCCTGCACGCTCGCCAAATTGGCGTAGGCTTCGCCTTGGCGGTCGAATTGTTCCTGGATACGTTTTACGTGATCGTCGGACATAGGCTTGACTATTCCACCTCGAAGGTCATACCCGCGTTGGCGCGGAGACGCTCGATGATGTTCATTCCGAAAATAGGTGCTGTGGTGGTTATGCCGCCGGGATGGTCTGCCGCTTCGGTGATGAGACAGACCGCGCTTTCGGTGAGCATTTTGGAAGTCGATCCGTAGCCCGGATCCATGTCTCCGGTCACACCCACTTTTACCGTGCGCCCGTCAGCGGCCTCACCAATAAACAGCACGTCGTAGTGGCCGGCTTCGCGGGCTTCCTTGGATGGGCCTTCGCCGGGTTTGGGGGCATCAGGACCTGCAAGCGGATTCGCACTCGCGACAACCTTCGCGATTTCTTCGCCTTGTTCACCGGGACCGGTAACCATCATTTCGTCGTATTGAAAATCTTCACCATAGGGGTGGCCCATCAGGAAATTCGAGCGGTGCACGTTGCGCGTGTTGATGGCAGCCATGATGAACGGTGCCACCCACATGCCCAGGGATTCGTCGACCATTGGCTTCGAATCGTCGGGTTGCGCAGGACCTTCGAATCCGGGTGTGAGTGCGAAAGGATTGCACAACAGTTCCAGAACACCGGGGTCTTTCATGGCCGACGCCATGGTTGCTTTCAGGCTGGCTGCCGTACCGCCGGAGAATGTTCCTTCCATCGCGCGAACACGACCCCGTACCCGGGATACTTTCCCGCCAAGTGTTTTCTCTGCTTCTTCTTGCAGCAAATATACGCCGAGATCGAAAGGAATCGAATCGAAACCGCAGGAAAATACGATGCGTGCATCGGATTTTTTGGCCGCGTCACCGTAGGCGTCTATCATTTTACGCATCCATGCGGGCTCGCCACACAGGTCGACATAGTCCGTGCCGAGTTTCGCGCATGAAGCGACTAGTGGCTCGCCGTAGAGTTGATAGGGCCCGACCGTTGTTGCGATCACTTTTGCAGAGCCAACCATCGCGTCAATGGATGCGGGATCGTCTGCATCAGCGGTAACGAGGGGGGTGTCCGCCGGCGCACCGATTTTATCACGCACTTGGGCCAATTTTTCCGCATTTCTGCCTGCCATCGCCCAGCGTACACCGCTGCCATCGGGGTATTGCTGCGCCATGTATTCGGCGACCAGTCGTCCGGTAAATCCGGAGGCGCCATAAACGATAATGTCGTATTCCTTTGATTCGGCCATGATGAATTCTCCTCGTTGGGTGGAAAGAATGATTCTACAATACGCGGCACGGGAATTAAACATATGGAGATGAATTGGATTTCAGGGAGATCTTCTGCGAGAATTCGGAAAGGAGGTCTCATGACAGACAACGTGCCCGATCTGAATACCATTCGCGAGGCGGCTTTGCGCATCGATCCGTATATTTTGAAAACGCCTGTGCATAGGTCTGAAAATATCGACCGAAAGACCGGTGCCCGGGTGTTCTTCAAGTGTGAAAACTTCCAAAAGGCCGGTGCCTTCAAGATGCGCGGCGCGGCGAACGCGGTATTCGGGTTGAGCGATGAGGAAGCGGCAAAGGGGGTGGCGACCCATTCTTCGGGCAATCACGCCGGGGCCATTGCGCGCGCGGCGCAACTTAGGGGCATTCCCGCGTACATTGTCATGCCGTCGAATGTGTCTGTGGTGAAACGTGATGCTGCGGCGTCTTACGGAGCCACGATTATCGAAGTGGAACCGGGTTTTGAGCATCGCATTACCGGCGTTGAGCGCGCGCAACAGGAAACGGGAGCCAAGGTGATACCGCCCTTTGATGACTATCGAATTATCGCTGGTCAGGGAACCGTCGCGCTCGAGTTGATGGAAGAAATTCCTGATCTGGATATCGTGATTGCGCCAGTAGGCGGGGGCGGGTTGCTGAGTGGAACGTGTATCGCTGCGAAGGGGCTGAATCCAGACGTTGTCATCTATGGGGCAGAACCCGAACTCGCAGACGACGCGTTCCGTTCGCTGCAAACAGGTTCAATCCAACCGGTGCTCTCTGAAGCGACCATCGCGGATGGACTGCGGACGGGGCTATGTGAACGGACATTTTCGATTATTCGGAACAACGTTGAAGCGATTTTAACCGTAAGCGATGATGAAATTGTAGACGCGATGCGATTTGTGTGGGAACGTATGAAGATCGTGATCGAACCTTCTGCAGCGGTGCCCGTTGCGGCCCTGTTCCGATATCCGGAACGATTCGCTGGTAAACGCGTGGGCCTTATTGTTTCGGGCGGGAACGTCGATCTGTCAAAACTTCCCTGGGATTAATTCTCCTGCTGCTGCTTCGCCGCTTCGAGCATGAGCGCACGATCTTCTTTGGCGCGACTGATGATGTAACTGTGAATCGCGGCTACATCTTCCTTGTTAAGGGTATCGGCGAAGCTGGCCATTCCCAAATTAGACAACACGCCGTCGAGCACAATCTTGTCGTAGTTGTCATGGACCGCTTTCGAGGAATAACGCAGGTCGGCAATCACGCCGCTGGTAACGGCCATCGCGCCGTGGCACAGGTTGCAGGATTGATGAAAGAGCCACTCCCCGCGTGTGAGAATTTCCGGCGTTGCATCGTCCGCTGGCGGTTCGGGGACGAGGATAAATCGACGTTCGTCAATTTTCGGCATTGATGCCTTTCCGCCTATCTTAAATGCCAACATGTGCGGTTGATTGATGTGTGTGGCCGTAGCGGCGGTCATGGAATCGGCACCGAATATGGCCGGACCACCTCCCCAACCCGCGAGAACCGCGATGTATTGTTCGCCATCAACGGTGTAGGTCACCGGTGGCGCCACAGTGCCGATGTTGGTCGTCTGATCCCACAGTTTCTCGCCGGTGTCGGCGCGAAAGGCCATGATATGCCCGTTGCCTGTTCCTTGAAATACAAGATTTCCGGCCGTCGAGAGGACGCCGCCGTTCGATTGTCCCGCATGTTTCACACTCCAGACCTCTTCTTGGGTGTCCGGATTCCACGCGGTGAGGAATCCGCCAACGACCGGAGGAGGCATCGTCTTTGCAATCGCGATCATGGTGGCGAAATCGATACCGAGGTTCCAGTAGCCCTCTACGTACTTGAAACTCTCGTGGGGCACGAAAAGGAACGCCTCCGACATCGTGGGAAAGTAAACGAGATTGGTCTGTGGATTGTACGACATGGGTTGCCAATTATGGCCACCGATCGGCGAGGGATACACGACTTTCGGCTCAAGCGCGTAATCACCGATTGTTTCAACGGGACGCCCGGACTCCAGATCAACGTGAGAAGCCCAGGTCGTCTTAATATAATTTTTCGCGGAGATAAGATTACCGTTCTCCCGATCCAGCACGTAAAAGAATCCGTTTTTGGGTGCTTGCATCAAGACCTTTTTCGTGCGTCCATCAATTTCCAGGTCTGCCAGGATGATGTGCTGAGTGGCGGTGTAATCCCAATTGTCCGCGGGCGTGGTCTGATAATGCCATTTCAGTCGCCCCGTGTCTGGATTAACGGCCAGGATGGTTGACAGGTACAGGTTGTCTCCGCCGTCAGGACTCCGCAACGCGCGATTCCAGGGCGAGCCGTTTCCCGTGCCCACGTAGAGCAGATTCAGTTCGGGGTCGTATGCCATCGAATCCCAGGCCGTGCCGCCACCACCCTGGCTCCACCACTCGCCGGTCCAGGTTTTTGCGGCGACTTCCATCTCGGGATGCTCGAAGCCATCCGCCGGATTACCGGGCACCGTATAGAAACGCCATAGTTGCTCGCCAGTAAACGCATCGTAGGCCGAAAAATATCCGCGCACGCCATATTCCGCGCCGCCATTTCCGATGATCACTTTGTCCTTCACCACGCGCGGCGCGCCGGTAATCGTGTACTCGCCATCCGGATCCGTCGTCTGCGTGGACCATAGTTCCTTGCCCGTTTCCGCATCCAGCGCGATGAGCCGTCCATCCAGCGCACCGACATACACCATACCCTTCCAAATCGCCGCGCCTCGGTTTACAACATCGCAACAGGCGTCACGCGCTTTCGTCGGATTCACCTGCGGATCGTAGCGCCACAGCTCTTCACCGGTCTTAGCATTCAGCGCAAGCACCTTGCTCCAGGGCAGCGTGATGTACATGACACCGTCGACCACGATGGGTGAGGCCTCGTGACCGCGACCAACTTCCGTGGATACCGCCCACGCCAACCCGAGTTCACCGACATTCTTGTCATTGATCTGTGTGAGCGGCGAAAAACGCTGCTCGTCATAGCTGCGCCCATGGGATAACCAGTTACCTGGCTCCTCGTCCGCATTGATAATGCGTTCGCCATCGACATCAAGGTTGGGTTTCTGTTGGGCCGTAGCAGCCACCACGCTGGTGATGCACATCGTGAATAACAGGCTTCGAAAAATTGATTGGGTCATGGTCAGTCCTCTTTATTCATCGGTCTAGGCGAATTCGTAATCATCCGGATTCATTGATTTGGTTTTCTTGCGATACTCGGTCGTGCGTCCGACCCAGTTGTTCGTGATTTTGCCGTTCTCATCTTTGTACCAACACTGGTCCACATTGGCCCAAACAGAATCCTTCAACCGATCCTGCACCCACGTGTTGTAGCTTCGCTGCACGTTCCGCTTCACGTTAAGCGACTGGGCATCCCGCGCATCGAGCCTATCCAAGCAGGAAAGCAGGTACCTCGTCTGGGCCTCGATCATAACAATGATCGAATTGTGTCCAAGGTTCGTGTTCGGGCCGTACATCATGAAAAAGTTTGGAAAGCCCGTGTGCGTGATGCCCAAGTAGGCTTCCGCGCCGTTCGCGGCCCAGGTCTCGTTGAGCACTTCGCCGCCCAGCCCCCGAACTTGCATCGGCGTAAGAAAGGTCGTCGTTTCGAATCCGGTCGCATACACAATCACATCGGCTTCGTGTAGCGTACCGTCTTTTGTCACCACACCCTTCGCCACGATGCGATCAATGGCATCGGTCACAACATGCACATCATCCCGATCCAGTGCCTCGTAATAATTATCGGAAAAGAGGATGCGTTTGGCACCCATTGGGTAATCCGGCACCAGCTTTTCACGCAACTCGGGATCGCGAATCTTTTCGTTAATGTAATCCTTCGTCATCTGTTCCAATTTCTCTCGCGTCTTGTCCGATTTCATAAACATCAACGGATACACGCCCACTTCACCACGAAACCAGAGGAAAAATCGATAGAAGAGCAGTAGTGGCGGAATAAGCGTTACGAGTTTCTTTTCGAAATCCGAATACTCGCGATCTTTTTTCGGGATGACCCAGTTGGCACTGCGCTGAAACACGGTGAGCTTTTCCGTCTCTTTCGCGATCTCGGGAATGAATTGCAAGGCACTCGCAGCGTTCCCGATGCAACACACCTTCTTACCCTTCAACGAGACATCGTGATTCCAGCGCGCCGAATGAAACAGGTCACCAGCAAAAGAATCGGCCCCTTCGATCTCCGGTCGCCAAGGTTTGTGCAATTGTCCCACGCCGCTCACGACCGCATCGAACTCTTCGACCGTGCCGGACTCCGTTTCCAATCGCCAAGTGCCGGAGTCTTCCTGAAATCGCAAGTCGAGCACATTCTCCTTGTAGCGAATGTGCGGAGTCAATCCATACTTCGAAGCGCAATGTTCCATATACTTCAGGATCTCATGCTGCTCGGACCACTTGTAGGTCCAGTTCGGGTTACGCTCGAAAGAGAAGGAATACAGCGCCGAAGCCACATCGCATTCGGCTCCGGGATAGGTGTTGTCGCGCCACGTGCCGCCGAGGCTATCGGCTTTCTCGAAGATGGTGAAGTGCTCGTAACCGCGCTGCTTGAGTTTGATGCCCACACACAAGCCGGAGAAGCCGGAGCCAATAATGGCGATGCGGCGCGCTGTTTTTCTGGTCTGAGAGGACATCCAGTATCCCTTTCCATCGGCTCTTTACAAAGTAGCAATGTACCATACAACATCGTTGCGGTCCAATTGGCAACGCAGAGCCCATTTGCTACACTGCCAATCGGATTCAGCCCTTAATTTCTGGAGGACGTATACCATGAGTGACTTTGATTACAGCGGGAAACGGGTATTGATCGTTGGAGGCTCCAGCGGCATTGGCAACGGCATGGCCCACGCCTTTCGCGAACACGGCGCCGAAGTACACGTATGGGGTACACGGGCAAATGCCTCCGACTACGATGGTGAAGAGGGGTCCAATCTCGAAGGTCTGCACTACGCGGGCGTCAATGTTTCCGATGCCGACGCGCTGGAAGCGTATGCGCCCCCCTTCGACGGACTCGACGTGCTAATCCTGTGCCAAGGCACCGTGCAATACCGACGCGCCGAATTCGACAAGCCCGGCTGGGACGCGGTCATGGACGTGAACATTCATTCCGTCATGCAATGCGCGCGAAAATTTCAAGGATTGCTATCCGATTCCAAGGGTTCGATCATCATTGTCAGCTCAGTCGCAGGCTTCAAATCCGCCAAAGGAAATCCCGCCTACGCCGCCTCCAAGGCAGCCGCAGTAAGCCTCACCAAAACACTCGGAGAAGCCTGGGTCACAGAGGGCATTCGCGTCAACGGCATCGCGCCGGGTCTGGTGGACACCAAACTCACCAAAGTGACCACCGAGCATCCGGAGCGTCTGGAAGCCTCCTTACGCAATATTCCGCTGCATCGCATGGGTACACCCGCAGACATGGCCGGCCCCGCGCTATTTCTCGCATCCCCATTGGCGGAATATATTGTAGGGCAAACGATCATCGTGGATGGCGGTCTGATCTTGTCGTAAGCACTTACATATCAGCAACTTACGGTATAATCCAAATTCGTGAGGGGCCTTTATGTGCATTTGGGGTTCAAAATGAAAGATAATCTGTGTTCGAAACGTTGTAACCTTATGAATGTTTCGTGACACATTCATTCGAAACCATGCTATAGAACGCGCGGTCTCCGCGCAACGAGAAGGAGTTCATTCATGCGCAAGACTGCTCTTTTGGGAGTCGCCTTTGCAGGTGTCCTGACGATGGGACAATCCGCTGAGGCCGCAAACACCCCAACCTTTACCAAGGATGTACTGCCAATTCTCCAGGAGAATTGTCAGGTATGTCACCGTCCAAATGGTGCGAACCTCGGCGGAATGGTCGCGCCGATGGCGTTGACGACCTACCAGGAAGTTCGTCCCTGGGCAAAATCCATCGCGAAAAACGTCTCCACCAAAAAGATGCCGCCTTGGCACGCGGACGAGAAGTATCACGGCGTGTTCAAGAATGAGCGCGCAATGTCGCAGGGTGAAATTGACACCATCGTGGCGTGGGTTGTGCAGGGCACCAAACGCGGTAACCCGACCGACGCACCGGCACCGCTCAAATGGAGCGACAGCGAATGGCAAATCGGCACACCCGATTTGATTCTGGAAATGCCGGAACGTTATTTCGTGGAAGACGACGTGGAAGATTTGTACGTCCGCTTCAATAGCAAAATCACAGAAGAGCAGATGCCTGAGTCGCGCTTTATCAGTGCTATCGAATTCAAGCCGGGCAGTAAAGTGGTTCACCACATCATTTCCCAGCCTCTTGGCGGTATCGCACCGGGTAATGATCCTAATGTGTACCCTGAAGACATCGGCATGCATTTTGAAGCCGGCATGAACGTGAGCTGGCAGATGCATTACCACAAAGAGCCGGGCCCGGGAACGGGTGAATGGGATCAGTCCCGCATCGGCCTGAAGTTTTACCCGAAGGGTGAAAGTCCGAAATACCACTTGAGTGGTGCGCCTTTGGGTCGTTTCGACTTCCGCATTCCGGCAGGCGATGACAATTACTCCATCTCCTCACGTCAGAAATTTGAGCACAACACCCAAATCATCAACTTCACCCCTCACATGCACCTGCGCGGTAAAGCAGCCAAGTACGAAGCGTTCTACCCGGACGGTACGAGCGAAGTACTGCTCGAAGTACCCGAGTACGACTTCAATTGGCAGACAAGCTACCTCTATAAAGAGTTCAAGCAGATTCCTGCCGGTACGGAAATCGAATTCACTTCCTGGTGGGATAACTCGGACGGTAACCCCTTCAACCCTGATTCCAGCAAGTCTGTGACCTGGGGAGAGCCTACCACCGATGAAATGAGCTTCGGCTTCATGTCCTTCATCGATGACAGCGAAAACGCCAGCCCAATGTTCGGTAGAAGTGGCGGCGGAAGCGGTCGTCGCGGCGGCGGCGGATTCAATCTCGTCGAAATGATCGGCACTCTGGACGAAAATGGCGATGGTCTACTGCAGCTCAGTGAAATGCCAGAGCGCATGCAGGGATTCTTCCCGATGGTCGACACCAATGGCGACAACGCAATCAGCGTAGAAGAAGCTGAAACTGCGATGAAACGCATGAACTCCGGTCGCAGAGGCAGTCGTGGTGAACATGGCGGTAGCGGAAACTCGCCGCACTAATCCATATACACCTTTTAAAGTGAGACCATCCCGCTTCGTGGGCATCGCTTGCGGAGCGGGATTTTCTATGCCGGCTCGTTCACGTGCCAGCCGGGCATGAAGTTGCCATGGAATCCCAGTGGAATATCTTGGCCTGTCCATGCACGTGCCTGGAGTTCCAGGGTGGCGGCATCGCGAATGTCGAGTGCCGTCTCGTTGCGGTCTCCGTCGTAGATGAGATTCATAATCCAACCGTTGTCTTCGGTGGCCGGCCCTGACTTCGGCGCGAATACCGGCTCGCCGAAACTCTGTCGTTTTGAAGCTTCCGCAAAAACGGATTGACCGCCGCCGAAGTCATGACGAACGATACGCCGGATTCGGAGCGGATCGTTATCTTCCGTATCCCCCTCCCCGACATACAGGTGTTTTGCTTCCTTCCCGGATTGACGGATGTCGAAACGGGGGAAATCCTGGTCTTCGGCGATTTCTGTACGGCTGATTATTTCGGCTTTTTCGAGATCGATGGTAAACCGTGTGAATCGAGACGGCTGTTCAATGGCGGGCAGGTTTCCATTTTTGTCTATGGATTGAAGGGACTCCAGCACATACCCATCCGGCTGCAAAAACGTATCAACGATGATTTTACCGTCTTTCTCGAAGGCGTTACCGTTGTGAAAGCACATGTTGGCGGGTTGTTCGATGACGATGGGTTTGCCACTGCCGTTGCGTTTGAGAATAATGAAACGCAGCGGCTCCTTCTCAAAATACTTGATCGCCTGCGCGACCGATACCTTCCCGGAGAACAGCGCGCCAAGATTGTATTTCACCGGGGGAATGGCGAATACGAAATGATTCGTCGTAATAAACATGTCGTGCAACATGAAGAATCCCTTTTGCGGCACCTTATGCAGCATCGTCAAGGTACCGTCCTCCGGATTCATGCGGAAAACACATAACGCCATGCTCGGCCCCTGTTCCATCCCATAAGCAAAGCCCTCGCCCGTCGCCGGATCGTATTTCGGATGCGCCGTGAACGATACGTTCTTGGGCAGCGTACCGTGAAAGTCCCAATACGCTTCAAATGACATATCCTGCGCGTTGACCGCCGTCGGATGCCCGCCCTCGGAGAGTCCCAGCAGTCGTCCGTCCCAAGGAATGATATTCACGCTCGGTTGATTCTTGTTGGTCGGCCCCTTGGCTCCCGGTGCCAATGTGCCGAATTCCGAATACATCATTTTTCCGGCGGCCTGCTCCTTGATGCGCTCGGGGGAATTAACGAATCGCGCGTTCAGCCAAAGCTTGCCGTCCCTCATGCTGTATCCAGACACAAACGCATCCCCGTCAAAGGCATGCTTGAATTTCACGCCAAAGCGCTCACTTTCACCCGGCGCCGTTCGATAAAGCGTACCGTTGATTTCCTTTGGGATTTCGCCTTCGATATCTTTGAGCCACCACGTGCCTTCCGCGCCAGCCGTCTGATTGGCCAGCATGCCGATTTGGCTCGGCCCCGTTGATGCCGCCATCGCTATTGAGTGAGAGTCAATGTATCCCAGCAATCCCAACGCGCCCAGGAGCTTTCCGAACTCCCGGCGGGTCAATCCACTCTGTTTATGGAGCTGATGGATTTCCTGGCGGGTATACAAGCTTTTACACATGTGGGTGTCTCCTCGGTTGATTGGTTCCGTGAATTACGTCGTCGCAATAGGACTCTGTTGGACTCGACCTCAGGTGATTACGTTTCGACATCCAAGATACGTTATTCTGACGATGCCGTCAATGTCTACGCGAAATGACTGTGAATCGTGTCCCGCTAGACAATCTTTAGGCCAATATGGTATTACTTACCCCTATATTTACGCCTCAAATGGATCCGCCCGATGCAAATCAAACTCCAGCCGAACACGCTTGATCTATCCATAATTATTCCGACACTCAATGAGGGGCCCAATTTAGAGGTGCTTTTGCCCGTTTTGCGTGAATCGCTCAACGAGCTCGGCATCCAGTGGGAAGCCCTGATTGTTGACGGAAATTCCAAAGACGGCACCCCTGAAATCGTGGAACGTGAGGGAGGAACCTACGTCGCCGAAGATTTACCTGGCTATGGCGCGGCTATCCTGCGCGGATTCGCCGAGGCCAAAGGCACCTATGTCTTGACCATGGATGCGGACCTGTCCCATCCCGCGCAAATCGTAAAAGAGCTCTGGGCCGTCCGTGAAGAAGTCGACATGACCATCGCCTCACGCTACGTCAAAGGCGGCGAGGCCAATCAGCCCTGGGTGCGTTTACAACTCAGCAAGATTCTCAATACCTTCTTCGGAAAAGGTCTCTCCATCAAAGTACTGGACATGTCCAGCGGATTCCGCATTTACCGCAAAAATATTCTGAGTCGACTCGACATCGATTTCCCCAATTTTGTAATCGTAATTGAGCTCTTGCTCAAAGCCTACTCCAACGGATTCACGATCCAGGAAATCCCCTTTCACTATCAACCCCGCGGCGAGGGTTCGTCCAAAGCGCGGGTACTCGAATTCGGCAAAGATTACCTGCGCCTGTTCCGCCAAATCCGCAAAGTGCGCAATTCGGTGAATTTCCCCGACTACGATTGGCGCGCACACAACAGCTGGATTCCCCTGCAACGCTATTGGCAACGAAAACGTCACAGCATCATCATGCGCTTCGTGCCACCCAACGTCACCACCTGCGACATCGGTTGCGGCAGTAGCCACATTCTCGCTGATCTGCCCCATTCCATCGGCGTCGATTTGCGACACGACAAACTGGCGTACATGCGCAACACCAACACACACCTCACCCAGGGCGACGGCATGTTGCTGCCCTTTGCAGACGAACAGTTCGATTGCGTCATCAGTTCCGAAGTGATCGAACACATCCCCGAAGAAAACGGCATCCACATTGACGAACTCACCCGAATCCTGAAA
This sequence comes from Candidatus Hydrogenedentota bacterium, assembly GCA_046583315.1. Lineage (GTDB taxonomy): Bacteria > Hydrogenedentota > Hydrogenedentia > Hydrogenedentales > DTSJ01. The sequence goes on along the minus strand of JAYGCN010000296.1, from coordinate 12,329 downwards.
CCGGGCGGCACAATCGTGCTCGGCACCCCCGACTACGACCGCTGGGAATGGGTCTGGATCGAATGGCTCTACGGTAAGGTGAAACCCGATGCCTACGCCGATGAACACGTCACCTTTTATACCTTCAAGTTGCTCACCGAGGCGCTGGAATCCCGCGGATTCGAGATTCTCGACCACGATTACATCTGCCGTGGCGAGTTAATTTTCCAGGCCCGAAAAGGTGAGGCACCTGCTGCTGACTAACTCTTGCATGGTGGCGTGTTTGCATGACATCACCCCGTCTGCGATACTCAGAAAATGTTTAGTCATGTCAAAATGATCGCAGTTCCTCATGCTTGACAACGCAGCCGAGACGCAGACAGACGGGGCCACTCGAAAACAGCTTTGCATCGGCGCGGGCCTGTTGGCCTTGGTTGTATTCGCGCTGTTCTGGGATTTGTTGCTGCTCCCCGGTGATACCGTCATCTCCCACGCTCAGGGCGATGCTGCCCAATACCATGTGTTTCTGCGCGGACTCGGCTTCGAGGAAATGCGCAACGGCAATCTCCCACTCTGGAACCCCTACATTTTTTCCGGATCGCCCTATCTGGGAAGCATGCAGCCCGCGCTGTTGTATCCGCCCAACATCATCTACCTGATCCTGCCCATCGCCAAGGCCATCAATCTGGACATGGCGGTACACCTCTTCATCTTCGGCTTCTTCACGATGTTATGGCTGAATCGATGGAAACTCCACTGGGCCGCATCCACATACGCGGGCATCGTCGTGATGCTTTGTGGTTGCACCTATCTCCGCGTCCTCGCAGGGCAAGTCAACGTCCTTGCCAACATGGCCTGGTTTCCACTCCTGTTACTCTCCGTGGACGCGATTATTGACGACGCCAAACGCGAGCGTTTCCCCTCGCCCTGGTGCATCGTAGGAATCGCAAGCACGGCACTCATGATTTACGCGGCCTACCCGCAATCCCTCTTCATCTGCGCCATCTGCACAGCGGTGTACACCGTACTCCGATTGATTCACGGCGGCGTGCGTGTCGTTTCCCTGATCGAACTCGTCCTCGTAGCCGGACTCCCCTTGTTTATCGGCGCCTTGCAACTATGGCCCGGTGTCGCGACCGGCATGGAGAGCATACGCGGCACTGACATGTCCTACGAATTCGGCTCGACCTACAGTTTCCCGCCGGAAAACATGCTAACGATGCTGGCACCGGCCTTTTTCGGCGATATCATAAACCTGTGGCCCTGGGGACGCTGGGGGTTTTGGGATGTCTCGATGTACATGGGCATCGTGGGTCTCATTCTGATGGTAAACGCTTTCGGTCGCGAACACGTTGCCTTGCGACGCATCACGATCGCGCTGACACTCTTTACCGTCTTCGTGGCATTGGGTCGCTACACGCCGTTTCACGCATGGCTCTTCGATTATGTTCCCGGATTCAACAAATTCCGCTCACCTTCCAAGTTTCTGCTGGTCACCGGATTTTTCATGGCTGCCTGGGTCGGTATCGGCGTGCACAATCTGATTCATCATCCGGAGCGAGGAAAGTGGCTCGCCAGGGTGGCTGCCGGAATAGGCATCGTGACCCTCGTGAGCGGAATCGCGCTCTACACGCAAAAAAGCGGCGTCGAAATGGAAAGCATCTGGTGGCGGTTCATGAAAAGCTACGAGGACGACCCGGACACCTTTCTCTGGACCAAGATGAATCAGGATTTTGCCGGTCAAGCCGCAGGACTTGGCGCTGCCAGCTTGTTACTCGCCAGTTTGACGGCGGGTGTATCCGCAGCATTTCTGTTTGTCGCCCGTACGCGACCAAAGGCCATCGTTGGACTGCTCGTGTTTGGCGTCGTTGAACTCATGGTTTTCGCCTTCACCTATCGCGCGACCTTTTCCGCAGAGGGGCAAATCCCCGAGACGATCGCCGCTACGGCCGAATCGCTAAACCCCCACGAGCGCATGTTGAGCATTTCAGGTATCCCGGTCAACAGCAACAACCACGCGATGGCCTATCGCGGACATTCAGTTTGGGGCTACGACCCGGTAATTCTGGAGCGCTACGCAGCATTCGCCGGAGGTATGACAATAGGACGTGAACACGCTGAACAAATCACCGACCGTTTGTTTACGCATGGCTCAGAACCGATTATGCTGGCATTGCATCTTGGTCTGTACCGATTTACCGAGGACGGTCCGACCTACAATGACAAATATCTGCAAATGGTCCGTTGTCGAACGGTCGTCAAACTTGAGACCGATACTTTTTTCAACAGCTTCCTGCAATATACGCGAACGGGCTCGACCTACGGACTCTATCGGGATCATTTTATCAAAGACGAAGTCGAATATGTCTATCACGTCGAGAACCCCTTACCGCGATTTTATCCGGCGACCGAATATATGGTGCTCGAAGACTGGGAAACAGCCTTCGACGTGATGGCAGACGGCCGCTTCGATCCGCACCGCCATGTCACACTGGAAGAAGAACCGGATCCGAAACCGGAGGGGCCTACACCCAGGCTTGAGATCGATGTACTCGATGAGTCAACCGATCACCTTACCATCCGTGTGGAGACCCCCTCGCCGGTATTGCTCATGATGTCGGATGCCTATGCCGAGGGATGGAAGATCACCGCGCTTTCCGACAGCGCCCAGAAAGAGTATCGCGTATTGCCAGCCAACGTCGCGTTTCGCGCAATTCCCCTGGAAGCCGGAGCGCATCATTTCAGAATGGAGTACAAACCGGAAATATTCATATACGCGCGAATCGTAACCGTGTCCAGCTTGATTGCATTCGGCCTGATAGCGCTGGTATCCCGGCAACGGACTCGCAAGAACGCGAGGGACGACGATTCGGCTTCCTGAAGAGGCTAATTCAAGTATCCAAGCGTTTCGAGTTCCTCGGTAATCTGCTCAAAATCCAGATCCGGATCCTGCTCCTGGGTCATGTCCTGAAACCGGAAGCCTGCAAACGCCGAGACGTCGCCTGGCTCAATGTGAAAATAAAACGTACCCCCCGACACGTCCACATCGCCAATATCCATCCAGCGCATCGTTCGCTGCTCAGTCGATTCAGGCTCCAGGCGAAGCAATTGAAATTCTTCCGGGTTCTTGGTATTCACGCGAAACGAGGAGGCGCGTTGCACCCCATCCGCCGCGAAAGTCGATGCCAGAATACTGACTCGGTAGTTCCCCGGTTTGATCTTGCGCAGGTTCGCCATACGCGGCGCCGTTTCCGTATCGTTGAACGCCACATAAATCACCGACGTCGAATGGGTATAGTCATTCCCCTTGAAGACACGCGTCCACAGCCCGTCTGTCGGATCGAGTTCCTCCGTCCATACCTCCTTGATAAAACCATCAGAATGGGGAATCTGAAACATGGGCGGATTGTCGGTCGCTAAGGCGGAATACCGAGTCCAGCCCGGCTGGATCCGTTCTATCAGGAATTCTGCCGCGCCCTTTCCCTGCTCAATGGATTTCAGGGAAGGTTGCCGACGCGCAACGGTATCCGGCATGGCGAAATGTTGCATTGTGGCAACGAGCTCGTCGCGCGACCTGGGAGTCGGCGGGCCCGCAGCGTTCTCAAAAATATACTTGGCCTCATCCTTACGCACGATGTGCAGCGGTTCCCCTCCAAAAAGTTTGGGCGCCGATTTTGAGTAAAGATAGGAACGAATTTCCCCTTGCTGCTTGCCCACAATCAACGGCACGAGAGAGTGACCATCAAATTGGGCCTCATGCTCGAATTGAAGCAACTCAACAAGCGTCGGCACGATGTCCACATTTTCACTCCGCTGCGGGATTCGTAGACCTGAAGGCAATCCCGGACCCGCGATGATCAACGGCACATCGAAGACTTCATCGGTGAGCGCATCGGCTGGATGCCCGAGTGTTTTTCCGTCGGTCCCTAAAATTTCACCGTGGTCCGAGCTGATGACCACGATGGTATTGTCCAACAAATCCAGCGCTTTCAGGTGACGCAGAATCGTCTCCACCGTATAGTCCGCATACTGCACACCACCGTCGTAGAGGTTCAGAATATGCTCCTGATCGGCCTTGTCGAAGGGAGCCCCGCCCAAAACCGTAGCTCCAGATCACGCTTTCGGGGGAAATAAGGGTCCAGCCAGGTAATCGCCGTATTAAAACCAAATCTCGGCTCATGCGCATCCAGCGTATGGATGTAGGCAAAAAAACGTTCGTCTTTTTTCTCCTCGAACCACTCGTAAAGTTCGGGATTCTCTTCGCGATAGTCCCTGGAGGTCATCAACTTCGCTGTCTTGATAGCTCCAAAGTGATCAAAACTCTTTCCCAATCGCGACGATTTTCCATACCAGTGTGAGGCGGAGAACATCCCCGTCACATATCCGTTTTCCCGGAAAAGTTCGGGGGCGAGCTTCTCCTCTTCCGGGGGCACCTTCATAAACCACTGGTCAAAATGGAAACCATCCTGCAAGTCGACGGGGTAATACCTTCCACTCATGTAGGATGGCACCGACAGCAACGTGTTGGGTGCCTGCGCGAAATGACGTTCAAATAACACACCCCGCTCGGCCAGCGCATCGATATGGGGAGTCGTGTCACGTTCATAGCCGTAGGCACCCACGTGATCGCTTCGAAGCGTATCGATCAGAATCCAGACCACGTTCGGGCGATCCAGTTCCGCGATCGGCTCAGGGACGACGGTCGCATCGTCGGATTCCTCAGCCGGAACAAGTTCGCTCTCCGGTGCGCTGCAGGCAGTGGCCAGAAAAACCACGGCACCCATCACCAGAGCGTGCGCCATCCATCCTAAGAGTCGTTTTTTTGATTGAACCGTGTGAGACATGAAAAGCACCAGTATGGCGAGAGAACCAATTCGTTCTCTCCCGCGAAAAACAATTGCTGACAGGCGAAGTATACCACGCCATTTTTGAATCATTAAACCTCCAGCCTGCCCAAGCATGAACGCGACTCCGGGGCAGGAAATTCGGTGCCCCTCAGAAAGTGGAGCAGTGTCGCCTGTATCTGAAATAATGGCAACGCTGGAGGAGCAACCATCAACGTCGATACCTTTCAAGGATATTTTCCGAACAATGAATGCTGAGACACCCGATACGAAATCGCGCGGAACCCTGACACACTTTGTCACTCTTCAAGTGATCGCGGGTGTACTGCTGTATTTTTGCGACTTTCTGCTCGGCAGTCGTATCAATTCATGGATGGGATTCGGGGCCGAGGCCTGGATGGCGACCTTGCCCGGCATCCTCCTCTACGGAATCGCCGTCACCATCATCGCCGCGCCCCTGACCCTGCTCATCCGTCGTCTCGTCACGAAGAAACTGGACACCCGTCTACTAACGTCCTTTGCCACCTTCGACGCGATGGTCATACTCGCGCTCCTGCTCCACGAACTGCCCTTGATCAGACTCATGCAGTTCGTGCTGCCTTACGGATTCAGTGCCGCCGGGGCGGTTGCACTGATCGGGGTTCTTGGCTGCATCAATCGTTCCATCGTGTGGACCGTGCTCAGTGCGCTCATCGGCACCTTGGGCGGGCTGGGCCTCCTCCAGGTACTCGCGCTGACCCTATTTGCCTTCGACAACGGGCACTCGATCACCCACACCTACGTCGCCGGATGGGCCAGCATCATCGCGCTGATCGGCGCATGTTTCTACGCGACAGGAAATCGCTCATTCGTGCAGAAGTCCATGGGAATCATTGGGCTGGCCATCGTATCTTTTGCACTGCCCGGAGTCGTAATATTCATGGCGCCCTCCGGCGAAACCTCCCCCGATCCCGATCGAAAAAACATCGTGCTGATTACTGCAGACACCATGCGCGCCGATTTCACCTCCGCCTACGGGGGGCCGGTTCCCACGCCGAATCTCGATCGACTCGCCGCACGGGGAACGCGCATCAACCAGTACTACAGCGTCGCCCCCTGGACGGTACCCTCCTTCGCAGGATTCTTCTCCTCAAAATACCCGCCGAGCATTACACTCAATACGCCGAATGACAAGCGGATGGAAGAACTAAGTTACTACCGCGACATGCAAACGTACTGGGAAGGCGAAGAAGGGGAAAGTTTGGTTCAGAATCTTTCCGAATCCGGCTACACCACCTACGCGCTCGTCGGCAATTTTGCCCTCTACGGACACAACTGGCTTCTGGGCGACTTCGATCACCAAAAATTGATGCCCATGTTGCTCAATGAATGGAAAGGCCCCCTGGCCAAGCTTCCCATGCTCGGCGCATCCATACGAAAATTCGCCCCGGAAAAATACGAACTCCGACCCTTCGACTATACCCGTGCCATCACCGAATATGCCCAGGCCTTTATCCGATTTCGAACCGAAGGAAACTTCTTCCTCTGGGCGCACTACTTCGATCCCCACACGCCCTACGATCCGCCCCAGGAATATCGACGCGTCGCCGAGGAGCCGTTCGACTTTTTCCCAATGGGTGCGACACCGGAAATGCTGGAGAAGCACGACTACGTCCAATCGCTTTACGAAGGTGAAATCCGTTATGTGGACGAATCCGTGGGACGCATTCTCTATACCCTGAAGCTACAGGGACTTGAGGACAACACCTACGTCATGTTTTCTTCCGATCACGGTGAAGAATTCTGGGATCACGGAGGATTTGGCCACGGCCATACCGTATTCAACGAGCAACTGCGCGTACCCTTCATGATTGCAGGACCCGACATCGCGACAGGTGTGATCGCCCACCCCGTATCGAGCATCGACATAATCCCTACCCTTGCCGAATTAACCGGCGAAGAAGCCTACGCCGAATGGCGCGGAACGAGCATTGCGGATTTGCTCAGGGGGCACGACACGAAGCCCGCACACCGCCCCGTATTTGCCCAGGCAACCGGCCTGCTCCCACCCTCCCCCGAACCCCTTCAAACCGTCATCGACTGGCCCTTCAAACTGATTCGCGGCATGGAATCCGACACCTACCTGCTCTACAATCTCAAGAACGACCCCGGCGAGAAGCATAATCTTGCGAAACAGAATCTCGCCCAACAACAAAAACTCGCTAAAATGCTCGCGCACTGGTCGTCTAGCTTTCCGATGACCTTCAAAGAACTCAAAGAGGCAGGGCAAGATATTGAAATGGATGAGGAAACACTGGAAAACCTGAAAGGTCTCGGGTATCTGGAATAAGGACTTACAATGAACACCATTCTTAGAACACTTTTTCTTGGCATCGCGCTCATCATTGTCGGGTGCTCCAACGATTCACAACCCTCCCAATCGGATTCGGTCGAACAAGAATTTAAGCCGATCGATTTCACGTTTTCCGAAAAAACGGAGACCCTCGCGCTCGTCCTGGCCGATGTCGACAACGATGACGACCTCGACCTCATTGAAGGCATCGCGGGCGCACCCAATCAGCTCTATCTCAACAACGGAAGCCCGGACCCTTTCAACGGCGTTACACCCGTGGCCATCACCACCGGAAATCATTTCACCATTGACGTGGCCTTGAGTGACATCGATCTCGATGGCGATCCAGATTACTTCGAGGCGACGCTGGGAGCGAATTTCTTCCGACTCAACAACGGTTCGTTCGAACTCTTGCCTGAAACCATACTCAATTCAAAGGCATTGCCTACCTATACGCTCGCCATTGGCGACATAAACGGGGATTCCTATCCAGATATCATTGTTGGCAATTCACAAAAAAACCTCAACCAGATCATGCTCAACAAGACGACGGCCCCCTATTTCGACTCAAGCGAAGCCACGGACCTCGGCGTGGACAAAGACACCACCGAAGAAATCCTTCTCGCCGATCTCAACAAAGATGGTCACCTTGATCTGCTTGCCGTAAACGCCGGCGAGCCGAATCGCATCTATATAAACTCCGGCACCCCGCCCTTCTTCGCAGAAAGCCGGGACATCGTGCCCAAACCCTACTACGGATTCTCCATCACCACTGGCGATGTCGATGGGGACGGCGATCTCGACATCGTGTGCGGGAACCTCGGCCAAAACTCGCTATTTATCAACAACGGGGACACCTTCTCGTCGAGCGAATTCGGCGTAAAAGACATCATCACGCGCAAGGTGTTTCTCGAGGATCTCAATGCTGATGGTCGTCCAGACCTTATCGTGGCCAATCAGGATGCGGAAAATCACATCTACTGGAATACCGGTACAGCACCCTTTTTTACGCTGGACTCCAGCCTCGCCTTCGGTGCGAAAGACGGCTCAACGCGCGCCATGGTGATCGAAGATGTGAACGGGGATGGCGTGAAAGAAATCATAGCAGGCAACGCCGCATCCCAGTCCAACCGGGTTTTTTCAGTGCCCCGTCAATAGACCAGCTCGCGCATTGCGCCGTATCCTCACGGCGATTCCACTTTGACACCCTTTGCCCTGCTTGGTATCATATGTCAAGGAGACACTAGGCGGATTTCACCATGTCAGCCGCTTCTCCCTGAGACCACTGGTTCTCCCTACCGGGCCGGTTCGTTGGAGTTGGTACTATGAGCATTAAATACGGTCGGCGGGACTTTTTGAAGGCTTCCCTGGCCACAGCCGTCGCAGGCCAATTACTTCCCCATGCCATGGGCCAGGAACACGCCCCCGGTATAATCCCCCACGGAACTCCCACGGCCACAGCCGACTCCATGATCCTCATCTGGATTCCCGGCGGATTGTCACAGACCGAATATTGGGACCCCAAACCCTTCACACCCTTCGAAAAAGGTATGAAGGGAAGCGAAATGCTCTGCCCATGCCCCTCCATCCCCACTTCCCTGGACGATGTCTTCTTCGGTGCCGGACTCCCCAACATCGCCTCCATCATGGACAAGGGAACGCTCATCCGCTCTCTGTACAACAATCACGAATTCGGCTTCGACCACAACCGCGCACAGTTTCATATGATCACCGGATATCCCTTCCCTACCGGCTTCAAAGCACCCGGTATGGGCGCAAAAATAGCCCGTATTCTCGGTCCCCGGGATGCCAACATGCCCCCCTTCATTGTCATCGGCCGCGAGATCCTGAGCCTGGGTGCCGAAGGCCCGGAAAATCGTAAATTCATCAACTCGTTACACGGCCCCGGATTCTACGGCGTTCACCATGCCCCGCTCATCGTGCGAGAACCCGCAGAAGGCATCAGTACCCTCAACGCCGTGGCAAGCATGAAACTGGATCGGCTTGACCGACGCCAGGAATACCTGCAAACCATCAGCGGCCTGTCCCAAAAGGAATTGCAAGAATCCGGCAAGGTTCGCGAATACATGACCATCGTTGATCGCGCCCGCGACATGATGGATTCGACCGTTAAAGAGGCATTCCAATACCACGCGCAAGAATCGCCCGAAACACTTGAAAGTTACAAAGTCGGTCATCGCTTCGGAGAGAGCTGTCTGCTGGCGCGGCGACTGGTTGAACGCGGTTCCCGCTTCGTTCAAGTCGAATACCCCTTCAAAACATTCTCCCTGTTTGACACCCACAGCAACGGCGCGACAACAAACATGATTTTGAAGGGACACATCGATCGCCCGATTGCCAACCTTGTGCGCGATCTCGAAGATCGCGGCATGCTCGATCGCACACTGGTCGTCGTGATGACCGAATTCGGACGCTCTCTGGCAAAACGTCGAAATCCCTCGGACAACATTGCCTTTGCCACCAGCACCGACGGCCAGGTCGGCGGAATCATCCATGAATACACCAACGGAAGCAACATCAGCATCCAGGCAAAAGACATGTACGGAATGCATGGACATTTCCCCCTGGCCAACAACGTACTCTTCTTCGGCGGCGGCACCAAACGCGGATATGTGCACGGAAAAACGGCCGACGAACATCCAATGTTTGCACTAAGCGAGGATCGCGTGTCCATCGACGATCTGCACGCCACAATCTATAAAACCCTGGGCATCGCGCCCGATGTCTATTATGAAACGGAGGGTCGACCGATTCATGTGACCAATCTTGGGAAAGGAAAACCGATTGATGCCCTCCTGGCTTGATGAAATGATTGCGCCCCTCCAGAGCCTACGCGAAAACCCGGAGATGATGCACGCTGCCATGGTGCATCTACCACTCGCGCTCGCCGTCATCGGACTCCCCCTGGCACTCCTGGCACTCCTCCCCTGGAAGTTCGCACGCCCGATACGCATCACCGCGCTCATCTGCTATCTCGCCATACTGGGCGCGGCCATCGTCGCCGTGAATTCAGGGGAAGCGGTCCACGCCCTGGTACCGAGCACCCTACCCGAATACATCTGGAACGACCTGAACGAACACGAAACCATGGCCCGCAAGATTTGGATCGGCAGTCTGGTTACCGCCATCTGCCTTGCAATCAGCCTCATCCCCAGAAAACGAGTCGCCGTCCTCGCCACGATAAGCGCCAGCCTCTCTGCCATGGCTACCTTGGCCATCGTCATCCAAGTCGGACACCTCGGCGGAAAACTCGTCTACGAGCACGGTCTCGGCACTCCGCCCCTGTATGTCGAAGTGCATGAGCTGGCTCGCGCCATGTCCGCAGAGCAAACCGACGAAGCAGCGGACGAGGAGACCATGCTCCTGGCCGATGCACGCGAAATCAGCTATCAGGCGGACATTCAACCCATCCTCCAGGAATACTGTTACGGCTGCCACTCCGAGTCAGAACGCGAAGGCGGTCTGGACCTCACCACCCTGGAAGGCATACTCGCCGGCGGCGAAAAAGACGGCCCTCCCATCGCGTTCGGCGACCCCGGCTCCAGTCCGCTCATCGACTACGTGCGCGGCAAACGACTTCCAATCATGCCCAAAGACGAGCCGGCGCTTGATGAGAAAAAAATCCTGTTACTCGAACAATGGATTCGCACCGCCGACATGGAGACGATTCGCAATGAGCTAATGGCATCCAACAGCGACCCCGCGCTACTCGATATTCAGATGGCCAACACCATTCCGCTCATGGATCAGACCATCGACGGTCTGATCGCCATCACACGCACGAAACCCAACCCGCTGGCCGGCGTCAGCTTCGAAGCGCTGTTCCGACGCGTCAAGTTCCTCGCCAGACGCAATAATCCACGTGTCGATCCGGGCGAATCCACCGGCGAAAAAGAGAAATGGATGCAGGAAGTCGAAGACACCAAGGACGTAAAACTCGCCGCATTGTATAAATTGATAGACATTACCAGCGAGAATCAACAACGCATTTTCAACGAAGACGGCAGCACGAAATGGCCCAATGAAGATTATCTCGATCTCCTGCACGACCTCCGATGGGCCGATCTTTCCGAACGCATCGCCCCACCATCACCGACTGACACCGATAAACTACTGGACCGTTACGCCCTCGTCGATCAAGGCAACGTACCCCGGCTACGGCGCGATCTTCGAAAAAGATGGATTCCCGCTCCACCAAAAATCCCCGAAACAAGTTCAACCGATAATCCGATTGATGCATTCATCGCAGAAAAAGCACTCGAAGACGGCATTGAATTCACATTTATACCCGCATCCAACACCGCCTTTCAACAACGCGTCTACATGGATCTTATCGGTGTCGTTCCGCCCATCGATCGCGTGAGAGCCTTTCTCAATGAATCAACTCCAGACGCGCGACGCGCCCTGATCGATGAATTGCTCGCACGCGACGACGAGTACGCAGCCAACTGGGTTCCCTTCTGGGAAGACGCCCACTGCAGCAGCCCTACGACCGGCTTTAACGTGCCGATGGGCGTACGCGGCGATTTCCGACCCACCATTTACGAGGCTTTTCAGCAGAACAAACCCTTCGATTCATGGGTTACCCAGCTGCTCGACCCCTTCGATGAGAAATTCCCGCCCACCTACGTCATTCGAGGCAGCCGCGTCGAACTACTACAATCCGCCTCAAACGTGGCGCAGGTTTTCCTGTCCACCGGCATGAAATGCGCCGCCTGCCACAACCACTTTTCAAACGCCGAATGGCCGCAAAGCCGTTTCCTCGAATTCGTGAGTTACTTCTCCGGCGACGACCTCGAGCTCATTCGCTGTGAACAACCCACAGGCCGAATCCTCTCCCCCGAGTTTCCCTGGGAATTGCCCGGCATCAGCACCGCGCCTCCCACAGGCGTGGATAAACTCTACGCACGCCCCTCCAAAATCGCTCGCCTGATCTCCGATCCGGCCAACCCGCGATTCACCCGCTCCATCATCAATCGCCTGTGGAAACGCTATCTCGGCCTGGGCTTCTTCGAGCCGGCCGATGACTACCGCGACGACACCTACGTCAGTCATCCCGAATTACTCGATTGGCTCGCCAACGACCTCATCATGCACAACTACGATCTGAAACACACCATTCGACTCATCCTCAACAGCCAAACCTATCAACA
>JAYGCN010000217.1:0-1696 GCA_046583315.1 Candidatus Hydrogenedentota bacterium | reverse complement strand
TGCACGAATAATTATATTCTAAAGACCGGGAATGTTCCCGAAATCAGGGTCACGTTTTTCTTGAAAGGCTTTAATTGCTTCCGCATTTGCCGGAGCACCGAGCAGCCCGGCATAGGCCGTGTTCTCACGTTCATGCGCCGCCATCGCTTCCTCGGAATGTCCAGATGCCAGCAGTAGTTCCTTGGTCGCGATAAGTGAGGGAATCGGATTCGCCGCCAACTCCGCCGCGACGGTATAGGTTTCGCTCATGAGGTCGTCCGGATCCGTCACACGCCAGACCAGCCCCATTTTCAGACATTCCTGCGCGTCGAACCATCGGCCAGACAACAGCGTGTACGCCGCGTTTTGCCATCCCAGCTTTTGTGGGAAGCTGTAGCTGCTCCCCGCTTCCGGAGCCAGGCCCAGCTGTGGAAAGGGCGTTCGCAATCGTGCGGTCGAGGACATCAGTACCAGATCGCAGTGTGCCAGGAACGTCATGCCTATTCCGACGCCGATTCCGTTCACGGCGGCAATCAACGGCTTACGAAAATGCGTCACCGCCTTCAGCATCGCCGGAAATTCGGAGGGAGGAGAGTCCTCACCGCTATTTCGGGCTTGCATTTCGGCCAAATCCTGCCCTGCGCAAAAGGCTCGCCCCTTACCGGTTATGACGACAACCGCGACTTCCGAATCGGCCTCTGCATTGAGTAGGTTATCGCGAATCCCCCCATATACTGCGTTATTGGCTGCGTTTAGCGCTTCTGGACGATTGATAGTGATTGTCATCACCCGGTTCTCTTTCGTGACCTCGAGCATAAGGACTCCTTTTCCACTGAATGATTGTGATTTTAGGCCGCACCCAGCAGTTTTACAAGTATTGCGAACAGGAACTGCGCTGAAAATAGCAAGTGTACGCGATTAAGATGAACGAAACTACCGCGGCACAGGCATTAAATTGTACCAAAATGTAGTATCCCCCAGTACGCCGGGTGACGGCATGACAGTCCCTTCAGTATCGACCATACTGGCTGGACCTTGTAGCCGACCATGGGTAAGGGCTGACCATTGGCCAGGCGGGCTGCGAAATAATACACGATTATTTTTTCAATTTGAACAATCAAGAGGAGGAAGGCAAATGAACAGATCCAGTTGGACAGCCGCTCTGGCGTTGGCGCTCACGGCGTCAATGGCAACGGCAAACGCAGAGTCGATCACGGGCACAATCGTGGACGCCTCGGGAAAACCTATGGAAGGCGTAACCGTTTCGGCTTTCGATGATGTTCTCGAGCAGAGTATTTCGGTATTCACACAGGCAAACGGTACCTACACCATCGACGGCCTGCACGATGCGACATTCAACGTGCGTGCGCGTCTCTTGGGACAGCTCGACGTTTGGCAGAACGATGTCGACCCCGGCACCGAAGGCGTAGAGTTCTCCATGGCACCGGCGACGGGTGATGACCTTGAAGCACAGCGGACCGCAGACAGCGCGTTCAGCATGCTCAAATGGGACAACGCCAAGGACAAAGAAAATTTCAAAATGATGTGCACTTACTGTCATCAGGTTGGAACCGCTGGTTTCCGTGCACCGGAAGAACCGGTTGACTGGGAAACGATGATTACCCGTATGGACGGCTTCGGCGGTCTGTATAAACATACGCAGGACACGCTCGTGAAACGTCTTGTCGAAACCTACTCAGAAGAAGCAGTCGCCGAT
>JAYGCN010000192.1:0-3264 GCA_046583315.1 Candidatus Hydrogenedentota bacterium | reverse complement strand
TTCGTGGTACTACGTCCAGTTTCTCAATGGATGTTCGCGTTCTACGAGGGGGAAGTCGACGCGTTCGCGGGTGACGGCGGCTTGCCAGACGGCCTGGATCATTTCGTGGGCGTCGCGGATGGCGTGGAGGCTGGTGAAGGGCTGGTGGTCTTGTTCGATGCTTTGGATGAGGTCGTCGACGATGGGCGCGTAATGGCCGACGTGTTCGTGTCGGGATGGGTCGGAATCGGGCGGCTCGATGCGTTGCCAGTCGGTGCCTTTTCGGCCGGGTGCCCAGGAGGCATCGGCGAGATGATAGACGTCGGGCACGGGGTTCATGCGAATGGAAAGGATGCCTTTGGTGCCGTGAATTTCCATGCCCCAGCGATTCTGGTTGCCGTCGGGATTCTGCACGGTGGAGAAATAGGCGGGTATGCCGTTTTCGTAAATGTATTTCGCGTGGATGGCATCGCCTACGATCGGGCCGAGCGGTTCGCTGGCTTCTTTGACATCGGATGCGACGGCTGGGCGTCCGTCGACAAGTACCGTCGCGTCACAGGAGGCAACTTTGCCAAGGAAGTAGTTCATCATGTCGAGGGTGTGAATGCCGAGTACGATAAGGTCCTCACCGCCGGCACGTTGATCTTCTTTGCCGCGACTGCGAATCTCGAGCACTTCGCCGATGAGCCCTTCTTCGAAAACCAGCTTCTTCACTTTTCGAATCATGGGCGATGCGCGGAAGTTCAGCGCCGCAGCCCATTTCAGATTCTTTGCATCGATCGCTGCGATAATTTCGTCTGCTTCAGCCAAGTCGGCGGTCAACGGCTTCTCCATAATGCCATGCGCGCCCGCTTCCGCGCATGCAAGCAGGTACTCCTTATGGTTCGTCGTCCATCGAGGACCAATCGCTACCAGGTCAGGTTTTTCGGTGGAAAGCATTTCGGCGTATCCCGGATAGGTCCGTAGCGCACCGCATTGTTTCTGGTAATACTCTCGCGCCTTCTTGATCGGCTCGGACAGTCCGACAATTTCCACATCGTCGCGCATCATGAACAGCATGTGCATGTTGTGACCGTAACCGCCGTTCTTCGCATCTCCGATGACGCATGCCTTATATTTCGCGTCCTGCGCGAAGGCGGGCCTTGAGTCCAACGCGCTCATGGCTGCGGTTGCGACCGTCATGCTAAGGAATTCTCTGCGATTCATTTAGATCTCCTATTTACTGTGCGACCGTATCATACCCAATATCGGTTCTTCTTTTGCTTCTTTTCTTCTTTCCCAAGAAGAAAAGAAGAGCACTCCCAAAAAAATAAAAGCGGGGTGTCATTGCAACGCAATAACACCCCGCTTTTCAGTTCTTGTGTTTTACTTTTTGTCTGCGAGTTTTAGTTCTTGTATGGCTTTTACGGTGTCGGCGCCGGCGGTATCGGGTTTTACTTTGGTGTCGATTTTGGCTACGGTACCGTCTTTGGCGATGTAGTAGGTGTGGCGCATGTAGAATCCGCGTGGGGTTTCTACGTTGTAGGCTTTGCCGATGGTGCGGTCTGGGTCGCTGAGGATCGGGTAGTCAGCGCTGTGCATTTCGGCGAAGCGTTTGTTGTCTTCTGCTTTGTCGAAGCTGACCATGAAGTATGCGACGTCGTAGGCTTGAATCTGTGTACCGCTGTCACGCAGCGATTTGCATTGCTTGGTTCAGCCGCCGGTGAAGGCTTTTGGGAAAAATGCGAGTATGACGGGTTTCTTTCCTTTGAATTGGCTGAGTGTGTAGGTTTTGCCGTCGCTGCCTTGGAGATTGAAGTCTGGTGCGGCGTCGCCTATTTTGAGTGGTAACAATTTTTCGCCTTCTTCTTGTGCGTGCACACTGCTTGCGAAATTGATCGCGAGCATCGCGCAACACGCGATAGCAAATTGTTTTAACATGATTCTATCCTCCTCATGGTCAATCCGTAACACCCAGCATAACACGAAATGCCGCAGATTCAATATTTTTACGGTCCTTCCATGGTCGCCCATGCGGGCACCTCGCCCATCGTGATTTCGAACACGGGCACCGCGAGAAAGTAGGTGATTAGCGTTACAACGATTACACCCATTACGTTTATCAGCAAGCCCGAACGTGCCATCTGCGACACGGTAATCTCGCCGCCTCCAAACACGATCGCGTTTGGAGGGGTCGCCACGGGCAGCATGAAGGCGCAGGAGGCGCTGATGGTTGCGGGTATCATCAACATGAGTGGGTTGACGCCGAGAGCGGGCGCGACTGCCCCTCCGAGAATCGGCAACATGATAGAAGTCGTCGCGACATTTGAGGTCAATTCCGTCACGAAGGTCAGCATCAACGCGACGCATATAATCACGACAAAGGGCGGAACGCCATCGAGTAGGGTCAACTTGTCACCGGTCCATTGCACAAGACCCGTCGCATTGAATGCACGCGCCAGCGCCAGTCCGCCACCGAACAATACGAGCACGCCCCAGGGAATCCGTTTGGCCCATTCCCAATCCAGTGCAAACTCCCGCTTCTTGAGATCAACCGGAATGGCAAACAGCACAATCGCAAAGAAAATGGCCACGGTGCTGTTCCGGATATACGCTGAATTCGGAAACAGATTTGCCCACCCGGGAATCGTCACGCTGCCCAGTTTGATGTCCTTCAAGAAAATCCAGCTCAGGGCGGTCATGATCCAGACAACCAATACGATTCTTTCGCCTTTGCTCATCTTGCCCAGGCCCTCGAGTCGATTTTGAATCTCCTCGCGTGCCCCTTCAAAATGCAAGTCCTTGAAGTGATACAACACGCGCGTGAGCAGCAGCCAGGTCAACGGCAGCATAATCGCAGTGAACGGAATGCCGATCATCATCCATTGCACGAATCCGATCTCGGGCGCTTTTACCGCCATGTCGGCATGCTGAAACATATCGCTGTAGTTGGTCAATAGGACTCCGTTGGGTGGCGTGCCGATGAGGGTTGCGACGCCTCCGATGCTGGCGGAATAGGCGATGCCCAACAAGAGACACACGGCGAATTTTGCGACATCCGAAGCCCCGGAACGTTTCCGCATCTCGTCGATCACGGCCATGCCAATCGGTAGCATCATAAGCGTGGTTGCCGTGTTGGATATCCACATGGAGAGGAACGCGGTGGCCAACATAAACCCAAGCACGAGTCGGCTGGGGTTGGTTCCGGTGCGCACGACGATGTTGAGGGCGATGCGTTCGTGGAGATTCCACTTCTGCATGGCCATGGCGATAAAGAAGCCGCCCATGAACAGAAAGATGTTGTCG
>JAYGCN010000130.1:0-2127 GCA_046583315.1 Candidatus Hydrogenedentota bacterium | reverse complement strand
GTAATGTCCTGAGCAAAATTGACGGGTTGGAACTACTCAATCTCTGGGGCGATCAACCTAGATCGATTCAGAAGCTGTACACTATCATCGACACCGTTCTTTCCTGGGATCGCAAGACAACCTATGCGGAAGTGAGTCGTGACAGCGCCGTCCAGAAAATCTGTAAAGATCACGATATTCGGCACCTGGGCGGTCCGATGCTGGGGTGTATTTCTGAAACCGGCGCCAACGTTTGGATACGTACAACAAAACCCGCGAAGGTTGAAGTTCAAGTCACTGTCGGCGGCACCCAAGTCACTCATGGTCCCGTCGGTAGCACGAATAAATCGGATCTCGTGGCGATTGTACCCGTGACTGGCCTCAAGCCAGGCGTATCCTATCCGTATCAGGTTCTTGTAGACGGAACACCCGTTCCAATCCCCAAGGACGCGACGATCACAACGGTACCCGACACCGATCGCCTGCGCCTGGCATTCGGCACCTGTCCGCATCGTTGGGGACTCGGTAACCAAAGGCAAGCCGATCTCATTCGAAGTCGCAAACCTTCTACACTATTGATATACGGTGACGTCGGTGCACAGGACAAGAACAATCATTTTGGCAAACATCGCTCCGATTATCAGATACGTGATCTCTTTCCCGCTTGGCAAAGTTTGTCAGCCAGCATCCCCGTGTACGCCACGTGGGACGACCATGACTATTTCGACAACGACCGGGCAGGAATTCCGCCAGGATATGTCGATGCTGATCGACGGGGAGTACTTCACACCTTCAGTCAGGCTTGGAACAATCCGAGTTACGGCTTCAACGATGAACGCGGAGGCGTATTCTTGCGGACTCGCTTTGGTCCTTGCGACGTCATCATGTTGGACAACCGCTACTTCCGTAGTCAGGACGAGCGCAAATTCCTCGGAAACGAACAGACCGAATGGCTCAAGGAGCAGTTGCTAGATTGCAAGGGACCGTTCATCGTCTTATCGTGCGGCACCATGTGGACAGATCACCTCAGCAAAGGGAAAGATTCCTGGGGGCGATTTGATACAGAAGGGCGGGAGGAACTGTTCCAGTTTATCGAGGAACATCGGATTCCAGGTGTTCTCCTGCTGTCCGGTGATCGGCACGGCGCGACTGTATTTCAAATTCCACGACCATCGGGCCATACCTTCTACGAGTTCGAGCCTGCGTGCATGGGGGGCCGAACCGGTCCGGCTCGCAAGGCAAAGGGACATCCCGATGCCCTGTACGCCATGGACGGGAAGTATGCCTTCGGCGAATTCGATTTTGACGCCACACTGGACGATCCTGAAGTAACATTTCGGTTGATTCATGAAGAGGGTGAAACGCTGTTTCAATTGACATTGACACAGAGCCAACTCACTCCCGCATAACGCGACCTGACAACTTCACCCGTAAATGTCGGCGAAGATTCGGACATGTATCAAGTGGTCAGCGACGCGTCCGACGAGGCATTAGAAAACGTCGAATATCGATTGGAATTCGATAAACCGACAGCAATTTGTGGACCCATTGCATTGACCTTGTGGGCCAGTACCTCGGCAACCGATACAGACTTCTTTGTTGTGCTCTCGGATATTGCACCAGACGGTCGTGTACGTGCACTACAGCGCGGAATGCTGAGAGCATCTTTAAGGGCCATTGATGAACAGCAATCAACGTGGATCAATCTGGATAGCGAAGAAGTCCTTATTCCTCCGCATCATACCTTCGAGAATCCCATGCCTATGGAATCCGGGAACCCATACCGCTTAGAGATAGAAGTCTTTCCGATGGGCCACGTATTTCGAGAAGGCCACCAACTCTTGCTATCGATTGGTCAGCCGCCGCACAGTGATCCCGTGCCCTATCCAAAAGGAAGGAAAGGGGCAATCAAGTCCGGCTCCTACAAAATACGAATCCAAACAGCCCGACGGAACAGTTTCCATTCATCGAGGCACAGAGTATCCCTCGAACATTCTGCTGCCGCTGCTACCCGATCTACCGCCGATGGCAAACGATATCCAATAGGTCTAACTCCGATACGAGACGCTACACCTTTCGGCGGCTGATTACATCTCGAGAACAAGACGGCGGCTCTTAACCTAGCCGTAGGGTCAAAAAAACACAGAT
>JAYGCN010000117.1:0-19288 GCA_046583315.1 Candidatus Hydrogenedentota bacterium | reverse complement strand
CGACGCGACGATGATGATTGACAGCGTCGCGACGGAGAGCACGGATACATTCACGATCCCGCGATTGTTTTGATAGAACCGCCCTAACCGCTCTCGCAACGAGTAGTGATGCACGTGAACCACTTTCGTATGCCTGTTTTTCAAATCGTGTTTGATATGATCTTTATCGTTTCCATGTTCTCTGCCAACGAATCCGCGGCGCATTTCTTCGAGTAAATCGTAGAAGGAACGGTCATAAACGAAATCGTGGGTGGTGAGGTTGCTGTTTATTGACAAGGAGATCATGGATGATTTTATTGCGAAACATGGAGCCGACTTCAAAACCTATTCGAAAGAATATAAGTTACGCGACCTGTTCGCACTCAATCACTCGGATTTGGATGCGGCGGCAGTGAAAGCGTTTCGTGCGGCGAGGAAGGCGGGGTTACTTTGGTGCCGCTCGATAGGAGAGTTTCAAACGCTCGACGGCAACGTGGTGATAACGGTTGCCAACAAGAAGAAATGTAATGTTGCAGGAACTGCATGCGACAATACTGGAGATCCGGACGACTATTGCCAGATAGTTGACGGGGAATGCAATACGATGTCCTCGTAGCAGCGTTTTGCCCCGAAGCCTGCCCCGCTGCCCTTAGACAGCAAGGACCCACGCAAGTGCGCGGGTCCTTTTTTAATGGAATTTCACACATTCAAAGACCTATCGTGCCACATGGCGCGTAGAACGTACACTAGTACCACACGATAGATATAGACGGGCTTCGCGATACGTGGAATTATGTGGAGAATGACTATACACTGGTATCCATTCCTGATGTCGGACATGATTCGCATCTCGACGCTGCTGAACTTGTAAATTCGACGATGCGCAGGTAGGACGATGCGCAGATGAATTGAATCCAGAGAATAAGATCACGAAATTGAAGCGAGCGGAATAACGATCCAGATCGAGGAATAATTATTGATGAGTAGCCCAGAAACGAGTAGCTCAGACACTGTCGACGACGTATCCGATAAATCCAAGTACCAGCCCGAAGAGTGGGCCAAAATGGGTTTCACCGAGCGCGTGGACTACGTGTGCCATCGCTACATCAACGAGGGCATGAACTACCCCATCGCCGCGTATGGCTTCCATCTCGTTAAGATAGTGCTGCTCTTTTTCGGTTGGGTATTTTTCTGCAGTTTCACGCCCGGTCTAGGCTCGCTCAGCAATATCAGCGAGTGGGCGTTTCATCCCGTGGCATTCCAGAAGGCGTTCATCTGGAGCCTGGGTTACGAAGTACTCGGCTTCGGCTGCATGTGCGGACCGCTGGGACTCAAACTTTGGCCGCCCTTCACCGCGTGCCTGCACTACGCACGACCCGGCACGACAAAACTACCGCTCTTTGAAGGCGCACCGATTATCGGCGGGTACACGCGAACGCCACTCGACGCGCTTCTGTACATCGCATACGTCGTCTCGATCTTCGTTGTGCTCATCCAACCGGAAATCACGCGAACATTTCTGGCACCGGTCATCATCTTGCTGCCGCTGTGCGCCCTGGGCGACCGTACCATCTTCATGTCATCCCGCGGCGAACACCACTGGGCTATCGTACTCACCTTCTTTCTGGCCGGTAACTTCATCGCAGCCTCCAAATGGGTGCAGCTGGCCATCTGGTTCTGGGCAGGTGTCTCCAAGCTGACCCCGGCCTTCGGCTACGTCGTACCCATCATGACCTCCAATAACCCCTTCCTGAAGTTTCCCGCATTCCGCCGGAAACTATTCAAGAATTATCCCGACGACCTGAGCCCCTCTATGCTGAGCAAGATCATGGCCCACGCGGGTACGTTCCTCGAACTTGGCGCGCCCATCGTCCTGATTTTCGTTACGCAGGACGGTCCGCTTCAATGGATCGGTGTCGCGATGTTCGTCATGTTGCACTTTTTCATATTGAGTAACATGCCGATCGCCGCTGTCTTTGAATGGAATCTGCTCAGCATGTATTGCGGCTTCTTCCTGTTCTGGCACCATCCGGACGTCAGCCTCTTCGATGTCGGCTCGCCCGGGATGGCCCTCTATCTCCTGGTGGGCTGCCTCATCGTACCCATCGTCGGCAACTTCGTCCCCAAAGCCGTCTCCTTTCTACTCGCGATGCGCTACTACGCCGGCAACTGGGCATGGAATGCCTGGCTCTTTCATGACGGTAGCTACGAGAAACTCGACAAGCTCAAACGATCCAGCAAATTACTCTTCCAGCAGCAACAGAAGCTCTTGCCTGAAGCCGAGGCCATCGAGGGTGATGCCGGATTCTTGGCATTTCGCGCGCTCCATCTTCAAGGTCGGGTTCTGGGCATGCTGCTTCCGAAAACGATAGGCGATACGCCGTTCCAAGAATACCAATATTGCGATGGGGTAAGTGTGGCCTTGGCGACTATCGGCTGGGACTTCGGCGAGGGGCATGTCGCAGACGAAAAACTTATTCGAGCCATTCAGTCCCAATGCGATTTTGAAGAGGGCGAGGTACGCGTTATTTCCGTTGAGGCACAGCCCCTTTTTGGCCACAATTTGCACTGGCGCATCAACGACGCGAAAACAGGCCTCATCGAAGAAGGCTACGTAGAACTATCCGAACTCGCCAAGCGTAAGCCCTGGGATTGTGGATAGCCTTGGCTGAATCATACGATGCCGTCGTAATCGGATCCGGGCCGAACGGATTAGCCGCCGCCATTGAATTGGCACGCGAAGGCGCGTGCGTGTGTGTACTTGAGGCTTCCGAAACACCGGGCGGCGGACTTCGCAGCGCCGAGCTCACACTGCCCGGTTATCTCCACGATGTATGCTCTGCAGTCCATCCGCTCGGCATATTGTCGCCGTATTTCACGCAGTTGCCGCTTGAAAAACACGGCCTTGAGTGGGTATTGCCCAAGGCATCAGTTGCGCACCCCTTGGACGACGAACCCGCGGTGATGCTGTACAAAGGCCTGGATGCCACGGGCGAAACATTGATGCAAGACGCGCGTGCGTGGCGTGCGTTTATGGAGCCGTTGC
The DNA here is from genome assembly GCA_046583315.1 of Candidatus Hydrogenedentota bacterium. Taxonomy (GTDB): domain Bacteria; phylum Hydrogenedentota; class Hydrogenedentia; order Hydrogenedentales; genus DTSJ01. Next base: position 16,263 of record JAYGCN010000117.1, on the reverse strand, counting down.
TTTCGAATGGGTGTGGCCTTCTCAACGATATTCTTGGGCCCTTCGGCATTCCCGAACATCCCGTCTTGCTGGCCCGATTCGGGTTGCCCGGATTGCGATCCGCGGTCGGTTTCGCGCAGGGCAAATTCGCTGGACACCGGGCACAGGCGTTGTTCGCCGGGTGTGCCGCACACAGCATTTTACCCCTAGAAAAACCACTCACAGCAGCGGTAGGAACGCTGTTCGCATTAACGGGACACATGGAGGACTGGCCGGTCGCCAAGGGTGGTTCGGAATCGATATCCAGGGCCCTTGTATCCTATTTTCACTCCTTGGGTGGCACTACTAAATGTTCAACCATGATTGATTCCTTCGATCAACTTCCCTCTGCACGGGCATACCTTTTCGACACCGATCCCAGGCAGATGGCGAAAATCGCTCACTCCGAGCTTCCCGCCGGCTATGTAAACCGCCTCGGCAACTATCATTATGGCCCCGGCGTTTTTAAGCTCGATTGGGCGTTAGACGGTCCTATCCCCTGGTCGGATCCGAAATGTCTCGAAGCGTCTACAGTGCATGTGGGAGGTACGCTCGAAGAAATTGCCGCCAGCGAACGCGCCGCATGGAGCGACGCGCATACCGATTCGCCGTTCCTGATACTGTGTCAGCAAAGCCAGTTTGATCCAAGTCGTGCGCCGGATGACAAACACACGGGATACGCGTACTGCCACGTGCCCCATGCATCAACGGTCGACCAGACCCAGGCGATAGAGAATCAGATCGAACGTTTTGCGCCGGGATTCAGCGATATCATTCTTGAGCGTCACAAAACCTTCACCACCGATCTCCATCGATACAACCCCAACTACCTCGGTGGTGTGATCGCCGGCGGTGCCGCGAGTGCGACCCAGGTTTTCACCCGCCCTGTTGCACGATTGAATCCCTATACCACGCCCAATCCCCGAATCTATATCTGCTCAGCATCAACGCCGCCCGGCGGAGGTGTACACGGCATGTGCGGATACTACGCGGCCAGAGCAGCGATGAAGAAATTACGTCATCCGTTTCAGACTGTGTGAACAAGGAAAACGCTACTTTCCAGTGGAGCACTTTAGGCTGTGAAGATCACACCCACTCGACTTCAGCTGACAGCCTTACCTTCGACCACCCAATCGCGCGCGACAAGCAGATCGTATGACCCCAATACCGAATCTTTTCGCACGTTGTAAATGGTCTGGTAGTTGGAGGGCCATGCGGCGCGCTTAACCTTGTACCCGGCCAGAAACATCAGGTACACGTATCGATATTCCCCTGGCTCGAAGGTTCCGCGTATTGGCTTACGTTTGTTCACACGACGTCACACCCGTTTCGCTTCTCGTTCTCTGCTCATTCCACCATCCCCCGATCGCAGACAACAACATCCGAACATTTATGTACTAACTTCCAACTATCATACCAGAATATTCGATTCGATGGTGGAAGTACTTCAGACCTCAACCATTTTTCGATGTTCGCCTGTATCGTCAGTATAAACCGGTCGTTATTCAGGTGTGGATTTTTCAGCATGGCGGGAGTTGAGCAGCCAATAGAGGGCTCCATGCGCGGCCAATGCTGCTAGCAAATTGAACCAGGTGATAAGCCTGCCCAGTCGGTAGCTTTTCGGCACAAACACGATTTCAATTTCATGCGTACCGGCCTCTATCACACAACCGAGAAAATCGCCGTAGACAGGAAGCGGCTCAAGGATACTTCCGTCACTCTCAATCCGCCAGCCAGCTGAATACGATTCCGTCAGCACCAGTAGCTGCTCGGTATCCGCGACCGTGCGAACTCGAAAACGCCCCGGCCCCTCATCCAAAATCGTGGCGCTACCGGGTTTGCCTTCAGGCAATTCGAGTGCAATCTCCAACAATGCGACCTGTTCGAAATCAACCGCATGGATATCGCGATCAAAATCGTCACTCACCTGCGTCCGCGTAACCAGTCGCGCGCGCGGCATGGGATTCTCCAGCGGAATCCACTCTAACCCTTGCGTGTTGGCTTCGTTGAGCCACTCGTTTGTACCCAGGCGCGACCGTATCCACCCGACACCCGCCAATCGCAGCGCGTTGGGGTCGAGCATGTAGTTGATATGCTTTTTCGGCGTTAGCGAGACCAGTCCTTCGGGCGTGCGGTAGTCCCCTTTCATCAGCGGCGCGTTCACCGAGTACATCGGCAACCAGTCCGGCTCGTAGCCCGCGACCTCCTCCGGTGGCACATCGATTCCGGCGATGAAATTGTCCAGCGTGTCCGTCGTGCGATGCCGCAACCCATACCAACTCAAATCGGCCATGGTGATCAACAACAACGCAATGATGCCAAAACGCCAACCGCGGGCGGCCGCGACGAAGGTACAGGTTGTGATCGTCATAATTAGCGCGCCCATTACCGGATTGCGTGTCGGGGCCGATTCGCTCTCGAAGATGGCGAAAATCTCGGGCACTTCCGGCAAGATTCGAAGCACAACGATAAAAATTGCCAGTCCTACACTGAGTGCGCTCAACCCGAACAAAGGCATCAGCTCGCGCCATGACACCTGTCGCGCGCTTCGGCGCAGATTCAGCAACTCGGTAAATGCCAAGGTCGCCAGCATGACCCAGCCCACGTGAAACATCGCGCCATGCCGCGGCGGACCTCGAAAACTGCTAATCAACGGCAGGGAAGAAATCCAGGTATACAAGTACGCGTATTTCCCGAGCGCCAGAAGTAATCCGACGAGGGCCATCACAGCACACGTACCCACCAACCAGCGCGAGATTTCCAATTGGCGAAATCGAAACAGTAACCACGTCACCATCAGTGTCGCGCTCGATCCGCCGTAAATTCCCTGATAGCCATTGCCGTCAAACATGCGTTGCTGGAACAGATAGGGATTCACAAGACACAACAGATTCAACGGATGCAGAGACTGATCGTTGCGGAAGACATCGGAGGTCTCGTTTCGAGTCGACTGTTGCAACAAATCCAGCGTCGGCAAGAGTTGAATCGCTGCGGCCATCAACCCAAAACATTTGGCCGATAACAACAGACCCAGCATCCAGCGGTTGCGGCACCCGCGCAATAGGCTCAGCGCATACAACCCTTCCGCCATGCCCATCACATACACCATCTGCGGATACCCAACGAGCAACGACGAAGCCGTCAAAAGCACGGTGGCAAACGAGGCCAGCACGATCTCGCGCGGTTTCTCGGATCGCATCACGATATGAATCGCCCACAGCGTCCACGGCGTATGCGCAATCACCGCGATGTGCACCAGCCACAGCCAGCTCGACATGCAATAGCCGCTGAAGGTGAACAACATGGCCCCGAACAGAACGGAAGGTGCCGGCAATTGCAGCCGTTTCAGAAACAGCGCCATTCCCGCGAACATGAAGGGGTAACTCAGGATGAATTCCAGATCCAGCGCGGCCGTAAACGAAAAATTCGAATAGAGAAACAAATGCAAAGGGTGCGACATCCCGTTTTGCCCATCGCCGTGAAGATAAAAACCCGAATGAATGTTCGGTATCCACAAATAGATTTCGCCGAGCTGCAGACACTGTGCAAAAAAGTATCGCAAGGGCACGAAATTTGCCGAAATATCATGTTCCAGATAGATCTCGCCGTGCACCAGGGGCCAGCCAAACGCCAGCAGCATCAACGCCGCCCCCGCCGCACTCAATCCCGCCAATAATTTGGTGTTGTCGCCCTTCGGTCCCACCCACGCCTCCTTGCTCAGGTATCGACCCAGTATAGCGGATTCGATCGCAACCACATGATACCCGCAAATGGTGATCCGTTGAGACGAATCAAAGAAAAATGTGTGATTATTTGCGAATATACGTTACTCTTGAGGTGTAGTGTACGGAGAGTCGCATACTTTTAACGACACAAGATTGCGGATGGTCCAATGCTGATCGAAATACTCAAAAACTTTTCACGCGATGAACGAGGCTTGGAAACCGTTGAGTACGCTGTCATGACCACATTAATCGTGACGGCACTGTTGGTATCGATTATCGCCCTCGCTAGCGCCGTCACCAACAGAATGAGCACCACGGCATCGGAAATCAAGGGCTTGTAGCGGGCATCGATCCGATACAAAAGCGATCGTTGCAAATTATCACCTAACCAAAAACAGGGGTTTGTTCAATGGAAGAAATAACGCGTAGAAAATTTGTTAAGGGCGCGGCGGGTGCTGCGGCGGCGACAGTGCTTATCGGCACGTCAAAAACCTCCTGGGCCGGTGCCAATGAACGCATCAATGTTGCCGTGCTGGGCATCAACGGACGCGGCAAAACACATTTTAACTGTTTCCGGGAAGTGAAGGATGCCGAAGTCACGACGATCTGCGATCCGGATGCACGCCTTTTTGCTCCCCGCACGAAAGAATTTTTCACCGATAAGAACCTAAAGACTCCCAAGGCGGAACAGGACATTCGGCGCGTATTGGATGATAAGGACATCGACGTAATCTCCATCGCGACACCCAACCACTGGCACTCCCTCGCGACCATCTGGGCCTGCCAGGCGGGCAAAGATGTCTACGTCGAAAAACCGATGACCCATAACATTTTCGAAGGCCGTCAAGTGGTGGCCGCCGCGAAGAAATACAAAAGCATCGTGCAACACGGCACGCAACTGCGAAGCAATCCCGGGTTCCAGCAGGGCATCCAGAAACTGCATGACGGGGCCATCGGCGATGTCTACATGGCGCGCTGCGTATGTTATAAATGGCGCCCGGATGTAGGAAAAGCACATGCTACCGCACCGCCGAAGAAACTGGACTGGGATGTGTGGCAGGGTCCGGCGACCGAAGAGTCCTACTACGCCAATGAAGACGGCGGCGGTACCCACGTGCACTACTATTGGCACTGGAAATGGGCATACGGCAACGGAGACATCGGCAATCAAGGTGTGCACCAGCTCGACGCGGCACGCTGGGGACTCCAGGTAGACGTTCCCTATCGCGCGACATCCATGGGCGGCATGTTCCTGTGGGATGACTCCAAGGAAGTCTACAACGTATCCTCATCCTCGTTTATGTTTAAGGACGAAAAGACCGGCAAAGACAAAATGATGACGCTGGAAGTACGCCCCTGGTATTCGAACGACGAATTGGGTGGCACCTCATTCGGGGTGATCTTCTACGGCGAAAAAGGCTACATGTCCTTCCCGAATTACAACGGCTACAAGCTCTACTACGAAGGCAAACTCACGGAAGAATACTCCAAAGGCTCCACGGTCAATCACTTCCAGAATTTCGCCGATTGTGTGCGTGATCGCAAGGCGGAAAACATCACGTCGAAAGCCATTGACGGACATTATTCGTCAGCACTGTCGCACTACGCACTCACCGGTGCCCGCGTCAACCGCGTGCTGGAAATCGATACTGATAAAGAGCTGGTCAAAAACGACAACGAAGCCAACACGTACCTCACGCGTGAATACCGCAAGGGCTTCGAGGTACCCAAAGATGTCTAATCGGTAGCCAGTTTTGGATTCAGGCGTGGATCGTTGTAGGCTTTGAACTGTTTGTAGCTCTTGAAATAGCGGCGGCCTGCCTGGAAGTCCGTTATGATGGCCTCGGCACAGCTCAATAGATCGGCGCGCTGAATTTTGAGAATAGCCTGTTTGTCCGCACATTCCTGGCGCAGTGCCGCGTCAGGTTTGGTCTCGGCGTAGATCCCCATGTGGTGAATCTTCAGCGACAAAATGGACATGCGATCCACCATGATGCCCGCCGTCTCCGAATTCAATTGCGCGTTGGACACGTCAATGCCGTCGAACTGGTCAAGCAGAAACTGATCCACGATTTCCACGAGATCGTTGCGGCGTTGATTCCAGCCGTCGATGCCTCGTTTCACCTTCGCGATAATGTGATCGTCCACGTCCGTGCGGCGCGCATCGTCTTCGAGATCCCACAGCGACACGTTGCAAAAATGCTGAGTGGTGATAATGGATTCGAGGGTGTCGCCCGCTTCCAGAGATTCGGGTCGTGCATCGGCATACCATTTCGCAAGACACGCATCGTGCAGAGCCGGAATACGACCATCGGTAAAGAGTTCCAAGGCATTTCCTTTCAAAAGTTAACGGGATTGTAGCAAATCGTGTACGGCCGCATGCGCATCGTCAACAGATACGGCACTGGTGACATCGCTCTGGTGACGTTTGGACACACCGTCACGGACGAGTGAGTCCTTTCTCAACGCGTGACACGGCAACGGCGGCATGGGTGAATCGGTGCGTGGCAGGGCTGGACCGGTAAACAATGCCGTCGGTACCTGTTGAAGCCATGCCATGTGCATAGAAGCCGTATTGCCGCCGATGAAGGCCTTGAACTGACCCAACAGACCCATCATCTCGGAGAGCGTGGTAGGCGGGGCCAGTTGCGTCAGTCCCCCTGCGGCCTTCACAATCTGTTCGGAGAATTCGTGCTCATCGGGTCCCCATAGCACCACCGAAGCGATGCCCTCATCGTTCAGACGATGCAGCAGTTCGATCCATTTCTCCGCGGGCCACCGATGATACGCCGCCTGATGGGCACTGGTGCCCGCATAAACCGCCAGCGGCGGACTGCCCAAATCTTCGTAGGTCTTGATTCCATATGCGCGCGCATCATCGGTTAAGGGAAGACCGACTTCGTCATAATCGAAGGTGGTATCGGCATCCAGCGGCCCCAACAAATGCAAGAACCGTTGCACGCGATTTTCCAGTCCGTCCTCAAGCCGTACATGCTCGTTGGTAAACCAATGATTCAACTCCGTGCACTGATCCTTGGGATATCCCAGACGCCGCTGCGCACCCGACATCCGCGTGATGAGGCCACTCTTCAGGCGACCGTGAAAATCCAGGGCAACATCGTAGCGCACGGCGCGGATTTCCTTCACGTGCCGACGAAACTCACGAATGGCCGCCAACTTCCCCTTGCGCAACTCGCGTCGATCCAGAACATGCACCACGTCCACATTCGGATTGGCCTCCACCAACGGGGCGACCCAATGCTCCACGGCCCAGCCGATTCGCGCGTCGGGGTAGGTCCGGCGAAGTCGCTGCACGGCGGGACACACACGCAACACATCACCGATCGCTCCTAAACGAACAATCAGGAATGATGCGGGTCTATTTGAGGATTCGGACACGGAACGACTCTCTTGGCAACACTCGGTTTCGTCGATGGATCGGGGGGTTACCTTCCCCAAAAGATATGCAGATTTAGAATGGATCGGCGTGTGCCATTGGCGAAGATGATAAACGATCACTGTATCCGTTGCAAGTCAATCACCTCAACCGTAGCCCTAAGAGCGCCCAGCGTTCTCTCTCGATTACACTTGCTGAACCTCCGTAGCCTTTGATACGGTACATACTGTTTACTTTACTGATTTTCCAGAATTCAATGGGGGCAGGTCATGAAAATCATCTTTACTAGTATCAAAATAGCTCGCTGCATCGTAATCACTCTACTGGCCGGTATCGTAATCACCGGTTTGACCGGATGCGGCGGTGGCGGAGGTGGTGGTGGTGATCAGGGGACGGACATCCCCTCTGAACTCGTCGGCTCATACTCCGGCACCATTCTATCAAGTTTTGCTGGAAATGGAACTATCAGTGTAGACATTACCAGAGAATTTGTATACGAGTCCGATGAGGTCGGGACTAGCAACATTAGGGGTACCTGGACGGCGGACTTTTCCGGTAATATCAACGATAACGCGGGCACGTTGACAGGTATAAACAACACCAATGATCTCAGTAACCTGAGTGGAATTCTCGATTCCTATTTGGCTGACGGATGCCCATCTACGTTTAATGCCATGGGCGGTGCGGACAGTATTTATGGTACTTTTTCTGCCTTCGATTGTGCAGTCATCGACACCGGGGACATCATTCTTACGAACGTACCCGAAGTATCGATTCGAAACATAGATGGCGTGTACAGCGGTTCCATATTCTCCAATATAGCCGGTTCGGGCAGTCTTGAAATTGACCTCGTGTAGAGTGGACTCAATTTCACCGGTCGCATGCGCGCCAATTTTTCGAATGCTGCTTATAATACTGCAGGTGAAATTATTGGGTGGCTATCCGGTTCAACGAACTCGATAAAACTTGCTTTCATTCCCGATTCGCCAAATGAATGCCCCGTTGCAGCAATGGGAATTATTAGCGGAACGAATTCGGACACGATCTCAGGTAATTTTGAAGCATTCAATTGCACTGACTTCGTATTCGGCGATTTCACTGTATCCCGATAACCAATAATCGCGTCGCCGACTATTTTCGAATGCTGGCGTCTACTGATTATTCATTTATCAGCCAGATGCAAGACTTGAGCAAGCTGCTGCTGCGTGTCCGAAGCGACAAGCGAATCCCCGTGTTTCGTTGCCGCGCGGGTAAGCCCCACTAACGACTGGGTGCGGCGCGGCGTATGGGTCAGCTGCTCGGTATAGGCTGCCATGGCTTCTTCCGCGCGGTCCAGGCTCAGCAGAATATCGCCCAGCAACTCCGAGGTCGGTTTCATGACGTGCGGCGGGCCAAAACTGAATTTCAACGCCTGCTCCTCCTCGACCGCCTTTTGCGCAAGCGACACTCCTTCATCAGTTTTCCCTTCCGCCAACGCCAATAACGCTTTCAGTTCCAATATCAGGACTGCGGCCGTTTCTTCGTCTGCAGTGACTTCTGGTGACCCGCCTTTCATCGGCTTCACGCGATCCATATGTGTTCGTGCTTTATCAAGTTGTCCGTTCTGTATCGCGGCAAACGCGCGGGCGAAATGATAGTTTGGTGTTGCGATGTCAACATCGTCCGGCGCGGCCCATTTCTCAGAGGCCTTCCAGTCCTGCGTGTCCAGCATGTATCGGGCATACATCGTGCCGTAGTAGGATTTCTCGCCGCCCTTTGGATTCTCTCCCATCCGATCCAATGCCGCCTGCATCAATACCGTCGCATCGTCGTAGCGCCCTTGCTGAAGATAGCCGTACTGAAGCCAATACACGTAATGACCAGCCACAAGTAGCGGACCTTCTCTCCCCTCGTTCTCGACCCGTATCGCAGTCGCGTTCGAGTCCACCAAATCGTCCCACATGCCCAGCGCAACAAATATGTGCGAGGTCATGTGTTGCGCATGGGCGGCGGCCGGGGCGATCTTCGAATAGGCGCGGGCCATCGGAAGTCCCAACGGCGCGTGGGTCGGATCGTCGTAGGAGTGAATAAGATAGTGCGCGGCACCCGGGTGACTGCGATTCGCATCCCAGACCGGAGTCAGCACCGCCGCGGCACGCATATACGTCGAAAATTCACGGTTACGACTGCCTACGCCCAAAATAGAGAGTCCGTAGAGGGTCTGCGCTTCGTGATCGTCGGGGTAGGCCTCGTGAAGACGGCGCATGGCATCGCGATACCGCACATCCAGCACGTCCTTCGTTAACGTCCGCGTATCCTCGGTCATGCCGTAGAGAATCTCTATCGTTCCGAGATAATCTTTCTCGCGTTGCGTCGACACTTTCGCTGCGCGATCTTCGGACGTACGCCCAAGGGTTTTGAGGAGATCCCGAGCCGTCTTCCGCGATTGCTGATTCCAAAGCGGATGGTGGTAGGTTAATGCCTCGCCCCAATACGCCATCGCGAAATCTTTATCGATGGTGCGAGCGCGCTTGAAAGCTGTGGCGGCTTCGTCGTACTCGAAATTGTGCATATACAACATGCCCTCAATGAAATCTTCCTGCGCATCGTCCGCCCCTGAATTCGGGAAGCGAATACTGCCCAGATTGGATGTATCGGCCATCGTCGGAAACGAGAGAACCAGCGACATTAGGATCAGGCTTGGGCGTATAAGAGAAGTAAAATGGGTCATGCAATATCTCCGGATTTCTGCGGTTGGTAAGGCGCGAACCCGGTCATGGTAGCACCGTATTCGGCAAAGAAACACCTCTATTGGCGTCGGTTTTTCACTAAATGGCCTTAGTTTGCAGGGTAAATGTATGACATCCAAGGCTTTAAGCTAATAATAGTGTAGAATGTACGGCTGTGTAGGCGCATTTGGGAATAGTTTATGAACGCTAAAGAGGCTGAAGAGGCGTACCGACGGGCGAGCGACTGGTATGTCGACAGGCGCCACGTGGACGCGCTGACGCTACTGGTTCAGATTGACCGAAACTATCCCGGCGATCCGGTTATTGTCGGGGCGATACAAATGTGTCGCGATGCCCTTCAGGTTGTCAATTCCCAACCGCCTACATCACCTACTGAAGTACCGCCGGAAGTACCGGGCGAAGTCTCAGACAACTTTCCCGATGACGAGCCTTTCGGAGATTTCGATGACGAGCCGCTTGAATCACCGGAGGCAAACGAAACCGTGACTTCGCCCGACGAGGAGTCTCTTGCAGAACCGGAACAGGACCCCTTCGATTTTCCTGCCGAGGATCCATTCGAATCGCCGGATGAAGATCTTGTCCCTGCCTCGGAGGACGACCCATTCGACGTTGCAGCGAAGGAAGCAGACGACAGTTCTGAGCGAGAAGCACCCGCGTCTGGAAGTGGCGAGTCGGCGAGGCCCGCACAATGGCGCAACCGTGTCATTCTTGTCGGATTGGTTGCCGCAACGGTGGCAATCGGTATTGCGGGGGCGAATTGGATGCGTAACACCGATTTCAGAAAGGCCAGCGACGAAGTCCCTCTGCAGTCACCTGCGAGTACACCGGAAGTGAAACCGACAGTCACGCCCGAAATCCCTGCGGAGCCGTCGCCGGAAATTGAAGTGCTGGCCATCGAAGAAGCTGTTGAACCCGAAGAGGAAATGATTGTCGAAGAAGACGTTGTGGAGCCTGAGGAAGCAGTTATCGCCCAACTTGAGACGCCTCATTTTGAAGCCCCAACGCCGCCGGCGATTCCACCGATCAAGGTGCTTCGGGTATCCAGCTTGATTCGCGATCTGAATCTGGAGCTCGCCATTCGCGAGGCGATCAACAAACCGACCGGCCTGCTGCGCGAAGAAGACTTTGCGGATCTGCGCACGCTCTCGGCTTACAATCAGCCGATTCGAACGCTGGAAGGCATTCAGCATTGCGTTGCGCTCGAAGAGTTAAATCTGAACAATACCGATTTGCGGGACATCGAGCTGCTGTCCCATTTGCCGCAACTGCGAATGGTCTATTTGGAGGATAACTGGATAGCCGATCTCTCTCCCTTGGCCCTGTGTTCGCGGATTACCCACCTTTCGTTATCCCGCACACCGACGACGGACATTTCATGGATCACCCAACTCACTGAGTTGCAGGAGTTGCATGCCGATTACACGGGTATCGACGACGTGACGCCGCTCTACGGCATGATCGATCTGTATTACGCGTCGCTCAGTGGAAATCCGCTTTCCGAGGATCAGATTGCCGACCTGATCCGTAATCGGCCGTGGTGTGATCCCGAACACGAGCTAACCGATCAGGCGCGCGACAACATGGGTTTCCCGCTTGAATACCGAAATACCTATGGCACGATAGACGAAGCGTGGTCGTTTAAGGCGGAGGCGCTCGTCTACGAGGAGCCACACCGAATCGAGTTGCGCTGGCCGACTACCGATGGCGGACAAGATATTTTTATTGGTCGAAATCAGGGGCTTGAACATCACGATCGCTACCAACCCGTAAATACCTCGGAGAACCTGTTTGTCGGAAATCTGGAGAGTTCCTGGACCGATGTGGACATCGAGCCGGGATTGATTTACCAATACTGGCTCCACCAGATTACAGAGAGTGTTGAAGGGCCAAGTGGAACAACGACCGACCGCTATCGGGACCAGGTCATCATCAGTGGCATAAAAATTCCGCTGGAAGAAAATCGCGGGCATGCAATCGTTGTGATCGATGAAGCGCTTCATCCGTCCATCGCGGACTCTTTGGAAGGCTACTATCGCGATCTCGCGGGCGACGGCTGGCAGGTTACCGGTGTGATCACGCAAGCCACCGAATCGGTTGAAAGCGTCAAGGCAAAACTGAACGAAGCGTACGTTCCCGGCGAAGATCACATCTTCATTTTCGTGGGCCAGGTTCCCGTTCCCTATTCGGGCTCGTCCACCTACGACGGGCACGCAGAACATGCGGGCGCGCACCCTACCGATGCCTATTACGCCGACCTCGCTTCCTCCAAACCCATTTGGCAGGACACCAAAGTCAACGTAACCGACGCGCCGATTCTGCGTCACCACAACGTACCCAAAGATGGAAAATTCGACCCGGACGAAGTGGTTTCCGATTACGAAGCTGGTTGGGGTCGGGTTTATCTGGCAGAGATGCCCTCCTTTGGCGATGAGGCCTCACTCACCAATCGATACTTCGAGAAATTGCGACGTTGGAAACACGGCGAAATGGATATCCCGGCGCGCGCCATCGTCGATGAACGATTTCCGGGAAAAATTCCCTTCGGACGCGACGGATGGAATCTCACCTCCATCGTCGGAATCGAGAATGTCTACGCCGGCACATGGCGCACCACGAGAGACCACCCCTTCCTCTTCGGATATGCCGGGCAAGAGTCCGATTACCAACATCTGGGCCACGCAGCCAACATACAAGATTACGTCGATCACGAGTATCAGGTCATGTTTCAGGGACTCCACGGCGATTTCTTCGGCGATTGGCACAATCCGGACAACCTCTTGCGTGCTCCATTGACGCAGGAGAATTACGGAATCATCTCGACACTGGCCAGCAGTCCGCCCTGGGAATATCAGCTGCGTTATATGCCCATCGGGAAACACATCGGGTACGGCATGCGGTTTACGGACGTCGGCATACCCGGCGGATCGCCAAACTCAAGTGTGCGCAAATATTTCATGGGCGATCCGGCTGTGCGCATGGACTATCCCAAACCAATCACTGCATTTGAGACGATTCGTGTCGACGACAACATCGAAGTTAGGTGGGAACCGAGCGAGGAAGATGCGGTACTGGAACAGCGGCTCTATCGGTCCGCGCAAAAATTCAGCGGCTATGAACATCTAACGACACTGACCCCGGACGCGACTGATTTTGTGGATAGCGCCCCTGGAGAAAACCAATACTACATGCTTCGCGCGGTCGTGCTCACCCATTCCGCCTCCGGTAGTTACTACAACGCCAGCATCGGTATCATCTCCGAGGTGGCTTCGGCGGAGTAGTGGGCTAATCCGCCGAAATCATCGTAACTAAGTTTGAGCGTAAAGCGATGCCTGTGGTAGGCTTCATGCCAATCAATCACCACAGGATCGCCTGCATGAACGACGTAAAAGACGACCTTTTGAAGCCATCCAGACTCCTCAATATCCTGCACATCTACACGCTCAGCGGTTTCGTGATTGCCTTTCCACTCTACTCCTTTCTGGCGGCCAATCCCTCCTACTTCGTGACCAACGATATTTGGCCTGGTACCATTTATTTGTTCGTGGCAACGCTCAGCGTCTTCTTGCCGACGGTACTCATGATCTTCACGATGCCTTTTCTTGTTGTGGGGCCCATCCGTGAAAGCATGCACTGGCTGGTACACCGCGCCATCATCGTCGTGCTGCTATCCCTGTCGTTCATGCAGGTTCTTCGCGGCATCTCATTTCTGCCTGCCGTGCTCATCGTTCTCCTGGCGATCGCGATCGCCATCTTCGCGACGAAGCATTATTCCACCAACACCATCATCTACATCGGTTTCGCCTTCTTGTCCCCCTTAGCTGCATTTTTTCCCATGCAATTTCTCACGAATACACACATTGCGCAGATACTCAACCAAACCAACGCCGTTCCTGCGCAAGAGACAACGATTGGCATTGACGAAAAGCCTCCCATCGTGTTTGTCGTGTTTGACGAGTTCCCGCTCATCGATCTGCTCGACGCCCAGGGGGACATCGACGCGAAACGATTCCCCAATTTCGCCAGGTTTGCGGATGGCGCAACGTGGTACGCCAATGCTACCACGGTGCATGACTACACCCTGAAAGCCGTGCCCGCGATTCTTTCAGGAAACTATCCACCCGACGGCGCCGTGATTCCCGTTCGCCAGAACTATCCGGACACCATCCTCACGCTGCTCGAAAATCATTATGAAATCCATTCGTACGAGTCCATTACCAAACTGTCCAATAAGATTCGTTACACGCAGTACGAGGTACAGGATTCTATTGTTGGTCTTACTCTTGCCATCGACACGGGCGTGATGTTTTTGCATACGACGCTTCCCAAATCGTTGGCCGATCGAATCGCTCCGATGGAATTCGGCATCTGGGGCGGTTTCATGTTTCGGTTTCTAAACACGGGACCTGCCGAAGGACTGCTCGGGTTCCTGGATTCCATCGGCGCGGCAAATGCTGCAAAGCCAGACGAAGTGCTCCGATCCATCAACCGTCGGGAAAGAATTCGTAAATTCTTCGCGGAGATAAAAACGTATCCCGAAGAAACGCTGCATCTGATTCACATGCTCGTTCCGCATGGCCCGAGCACGTTTCTTCCCTCCGGAAAATTATACAACTACCGCGATTTCGGCAAGACCCACTGGTATGAGAACCTTGAAGATCCCACGCTGAACGCCATTCATCGTCGGCAGGCCCATTTGCTGCAGGTGGGTTATGGAGACAAGATTTTTGGCGAGTTACTCGACACGCTACGCACCCATGAACTCTACGAAAAAAGTCTCGTTGTCGTCGTCGCCGATCACGGCGCGTACTACAATGGAATGAGCCATCGCTCGCTGACGAATGAGAATATTGGAAGCATCGGATTCGTCCCTCTGTTTATCAAATATCCCAATCAGGAAGAAGGAGAGATTGACGAGACCAATGTACAAACGATCGATATCGTCCCCACCATCACCGATGCGCTCGACCTCACAGGCGGCTACAAGGCCGATGGCCGATCACTAATCGACCCGCTTGCGCCCCTTCCCGAGAAAAAGCGCATGACGAATGTTGATGACGAGCTCTTTTCGATAACCCAGGAAGAAGCGACGAGGATTCGCGACGAAGAACTTAACGACTACGTCCAACGTTTCTCGCTCGACGATGCCCGGTCGTCTCCGTTTCATTTCGGACCGGGACTGGACTGGATCGGAAAGCCGCGGGCCGAAATAGCCTCGAATGCGTTGCCCGAAAGCATCGTCTGCACCGGTCTCGACGACCTTCGAAATGTAGACCTGAGTGCCGATTATCTTCTACTACGCCTGTTTGGATCGATTGAGGGAGACCTGCCGGACTCAGAAGGTGCTTACTTCGTCGTGGCCTGCGTGAATGGAATCGCAGAGGGCGTTACACAAGTGTTTAATACCGCCACCGGGCCTCAATTCGATCTTATCCTCTCCGACGAGGTCCTCCGCAATGGGGCGAACGAGATTGAACTGTTCCTCCTGCCACGCCCCTGATTCCCCCAAGAAATTAGACGTTGTGATTTCCGTGTCTATCGAATACCATGGACAGATAACTTTTAACCATTTGGAGAATGTACGATGAATCTGATTTCGAACTTCACAAAAGGCTGCGTTGTGGCCCTCGTTTTTTCGTTTGTAAGTCTGCCCGCGTTGGCACACGACGGTAAACATCCCGATGCGCCGAACCCGAGTCCAAACGGCAGCGTCTCGCAGGAAGTCGGGTATGGCAAGGTCGATGTGGCCTTTGGACGTCCCGGCATGAAAGGCCGCACGATCTGGGGCGATTTGGTTCCCTTCAACGGCGGCGATCCCCGACCCTGGGTTGCCGGAGCAAACGGCAGCACAGTTGTCACCTTCGCCGAAGACGTGAAGGTCAACGGGCAAGCATTGAAAGCCGGTGCCTACGGATTTTTCATCATCCCCGAGAAAGACCAATGGACGCTCATCTTCAGCAGTGACAGCAGCAAATTCGGCATCATGAAATATTCGGCGGACAAGGATGTGCTGCGCCTGACGGTTAAGCCTGAGAAATCCGATCATCAGGAATGGCTTGATTACCGTATTGAGAAAACGGGTGAACTTACTGCGACCCTGAGTCTGCATTGGGAAAATCTCAAAGCGGGTTTCACCATCGAAGCACCCGATCATCGCGAGCACTAATCATCAGGAAAACGCAGGCGGGTGTTTCAAATGATGCCCGGTGTGATCCTGAAAGTATTTCGCAATGCACAGGAGATCGCTTTCGCCATAAAGCGACCCGAGAAATCCGATACTGGTCGGCGTGCCCTTTGGAGTAAAGCCATCGGGCACGCAGATCATCGGATGGCCCGTCAGATTGCCTAACATAAGATTTCGCGTGGATGGCTGAATCATCAGATCGATATCCGCCAT
>JAYGCN010000114.1:0-37101 GCA_046583315.1 Candidatus Hydrogenedentota bacterium | reverse complement strand
TTCCGTGTCTGGCACATACGCCGTACCTCAGGTCGCGTTCAATCAGGTCATCTACAAGATCGACTCCAATTTCCCGTCAAATGAGTACCTGCTGATAGAGAATCGACAGCCCGTCGGCGTTGAATCGGTGATTCCGGGTGGTGGAGGCCTCGCCATCTGGCATATCGACGACAACGCGGGCTACAACACACAGGGTTACCCGGGGCAGACCGGCTGGCCTACGAATGGCAATCATTATAGGGTCGCGCTTTTACAAGCTGACGGCGACTACGATCTTGAGCGCGACGTAAATCGGGGCGATTCCGGCGATGCGTATCGTGCGGGATACGTGTCGGAGATCGGGCCGCATACCGTACCGGACACCAATGCCTATCAGGGCGGAACGGTCTATGAGACGGGCCACGTGATTACTGCGATCTCGAGTTCAGGTTCGACCATGCAATTTACGTTGACCTTGCCGGAAGCATTACCCGATACGGCATCGTCCGATTACCAGACTGTCTACGGTCAGATCTTCTCCGGTAACTACACCAGCACTCGTTCGCAGGACAACGTCTATGAAATCATCGATGAGCGCGAGTCCGGTGGAAAGCCGAGTAAACGCCATGATCGGATGCAACACATCTGGTCATTTAACGTCAACAGCGGGAACAGTATATTTTTTGCGGACGCGCATCGGGCCGACGCGGGCGATGCGGACACGCTGTTCTATTTCGAATGGTCAACGAGTCCCTCTGGACCGTGGACGCCGATGTTTAACGTAACGAAATCGTCGGACAATGATTCCTATCAGCAGTATGACCTGGGAGCGGTCGCCGGCACCATCTATGTGCAGGCGCGTGACGATGATCGCACGTCTGGGCAGCGGAGTCGGGATCGATTGCTTGTGGACCATATGTATATCGACGTAGGCACGCCGCCCACCGATCCCCCAGCCATGGCCTCGAGTCCTTCACCGAGTGATGGCGCGAGCGGCGTCGCCGTATCGGCTGACCTGGATTGGACGACCGGCTCTGGATCAACGGAAACCGACGTGTATTTTGGTACGAACTCGATGCCAGGCGTTGGAGAGTTTATGGGTACGCAGGCCGGTTCAGGATTTGATCCGGGAACACTCAGTCCGTTGAATACTTATTACTGGCGTGTCGACGAGACCAATGCCGTCGGGACGACGACGGGATCGGTCTGGTCGTTTAGCACTGCGGATCTCGCCACCACGTTGCACGTGAGTGATATCGCGCTCGGCACGGCAAGAGCCAGCCGCGGCCAAAAATACGGTCGTGCGTTGGTAACGGTGGTAGACGGTCAGGGCGCGCCGGTACAAGGAGCGACTGTAGTCGGTGCATTCAGCGGAACCTACAATGAGAATGTCGCAGCAACGACCAATTCGTCGGGAGTGGCCGCATTGACGACGACGGGTACCGGGAAAAAAGGTATCGCCTATAACTTCTGTGTGCAGAATGTCACCCACGGCAGCTTAACGTACGACTCCGGCGCGAACAACGAGACGTGCGATTCGTACTAAAAAGGCATGGGCCGAAACGGTTGCCGATGTGATGGGATTCAGACTCGGCGGAACTCACTTCTGATACGCATGGCCAACAACCCAATATGCCACGAATGCACTACAAAACACATAAATACTACCGATGTCCGAACACACAAAAGGAGCAATCCTCCCCGAATAAACGCTGGAAATCAAGAGGCCACGATTTCCTCTCCGAATTCGACAAAGAGCCTATCTACATCGGAACCCCAAGAAAATATCGATGGTGAAAGATACGCCCTGTCGCCCGAAAAGGTAATGGTTCTATCACCCAAAATTGATTTGGGGATCATAAATCCGGATGAAAACAAACAATGGGATTACGCGATTCAAAATCTGATAACCATCAAAGGTGTTCTAACCGGCGAGCCGAGCGGTAGACCGCTAGAAAACATACACGTACGAGTATTCGAAATCGCCAATCTCACAACTCACCTTGAAAGCGGGGACACCGTCACCAATGCGAAAGGCGAGTATGAAATGACCGTTTCAGCCACACCCGGTTCTTATCACATCGGCCCTGTTTTCGACCACATGGATCCCAGTAAGGCAGAAAAGTATCTATCCGAAATCGATTCGCTGGACAATGTAAACGAATTCATGAAAGCCCTTACCGCCCCCGATCCAATTCCTGTGGGGCAACGGAACTAAAATACCCCTTGGCCAGAGCTTCGAGTCCCTGCGTGTCAATGTTTGCCGAATGGAACACTAAACTCAAAAAAAAGAGTCCGCAGAAATTCTGCAGACTCAAAGTTAACTGACTTCACGTTTTGCCGATTATTGCCCGCGCCCTTTAAGAACGGTGTACAACTCGGTGGCATCGAGCTCGCCATCGGCGTTGGCATCCACCATGCCGAAGAACTGTTGCATGCCTTTGGGTACTTCCTCTTTTTGCAGGGCACCGTCGCCGTTCGTGTCTTGCGCGGCAATCATGGCCTTGGTGGAGGCCAGATCGGCTTCGGTGAGCTCGACGGATTCAACTTCGGGCACGTCAACTACGCCGTCTGCCCAGGAGAGAAACACGCCGCCCATCATCATTTCTTCATAGGTCTGCTCGCCCCAGCGTACTGCTTTGGTGGGATCGGGATTGTAGGGGTTCCCGGTCGAATTATCGAAGAGCGCGACAACGCGCACTTCCGTTCCCGCAGGAACCTTCTTGGGCTCTTGGAGAAAGTAGTCAAGTTGCCAATTGAAATCGTACTTGGGAATGGAACAAGCCAGCTCCTCCGTGCCATCCGGGTATTTCAAAAAGAAATCCATCGCCTTGCCACGATAGTGCATGTGCGGCGTATAGGAGTATATCGTCGCATCCTTGGGAATGATCATCTTCGATTCTACGCGGTAATTGTCTGTGTTCGGCGGAATCTCGAAGTTCATGTTTATGACCGTTGCGGTGCGCATCAATTCCTTCGGTTTCTCTTTGGCCAACACGATGGCAAATCGAGAACGATCGCGTTCTTCTTCACCTGTGGGCGTGTAGTGTATTTGCCATTGCAGCTTGGAACCGGCCGGAATGAGTCGTGCCACTCCAGGCGGATTGATTCCGGCGGGCGAACCCGGCGCATAGACGTCGAGCATTGCGTTGGTCAAACCATCGCTCATCGCATTCGCCACCGCTGGCGGAGGTTGCAGGAAAACAATTATGTGGTGCACCACGCGGCGATTTCCAGGCAACACTTCGAGGGACTGAACGTAAAGGTCCTCTTCAATATTCATTTCCGTCACATGATATTGGTAGGGCATCACACCCTCAGCCGGAATGATGACTTCATTCGGCATTTCAAAAATCATATCCGGCTTTCCGATACTCCAGTCTTCGAAAAATTCGAGCGGCTCGGGCATATCTTTCGGATTGCCTTTCGGTTGACCGCCTTCGAGCCACGCATCCAAAGTAGCCATCTCCTCTTTGGAGAAGGTTGGATCGTTGGACCATTCCCCCACTTCGGGATCGAGTCCCCAGGGAGGCATACGACCTTCGTGGACTTCCTTGCGAATGGCTTTGGACCACGCGCGCACTTGTTCATAACTTTGCAGATTGAAAGGCGCCAGGCCTTCTGTTCGGTGACATTCGATGCATTTGGCCTGAAGAAGAGGCGCGATGTCTTTCGTGTAAGTCACGGCGGTCGTTGCCGCAGAGGCGTTTGGGGTGCCTATGCAGGCGGTCGCGATGGCCAGCATAGAACAGGCGAGAATGGTTCGGCTCATTATTTTTTCCCAGGTTCGTTTCGTTGATTAATTGGTTTCTCTATAGGCGAATAGTAGACCACGAAATATCTTCATCTGTCAAATTCTTGTGCGTCCCTGCATCATCCTTCAAATAATCAAATGGAGGTGCATCCACATGTGCGCCCTATATCCCTGCTGATCGCCCGGTAGGTATGGTCGCTCACGGCACGTGCCTGAGGTTGCCCGCGTCATAGCGGATAGAACCTATACCGACGAATTCAATGGTGTCTAAATCGCGTCACGTTCTTTGGCATCGGAATTTTCAAGAAATCGCTCCCTCTCAATACGGAGCAATTCAGGATCGATCGGTTTCGACACGTAACCGCTCATTCCGGCTTCAATGCAATATTCTCGATCTCCTTTCATGGCGTTGGCTGTCATTGCAATGATCGGCGTGTTTCGTCGCTGATCGTCTATTTTTCGAATTGCACGTGTCGCATCATAGCCATCCATCTCAGGCATCTGGCAGTCCATCAGAATCAGATCGTACTGCGCGACACGCATCAATTCGATCACTTCCGCCCCGTCTGAAACAACATCTGCTCGGTAGACCATTTTTTCCAGCATGAGCTGAGCGACTCGTTGATTCATGGGATTGTCATCTGCGATTAAGATTCGGTTTTTGCGGCGATGCCGCTCTTCGGAAAGGGTATGGCGTGTGATAAGTTCAGGCGATTCTTCTTCCGATACTTGTTCGGCACCAAAGAGTGCCATCAAACAATCGAGAAGATAGGACTGCTTGACTGGCTTTACAAGATAGGCATCAAATCCCAAACCATCGAAACGATCAGCATCACCGCGCTCAGCTTTGGAGGTTAACACGATCACAACCAATATAGAGAACGCAAATAGAGCGAGATCGTAGCCCATCATCGCATCCATTCGCATGGCTTCCATCCCCATGTAATGCATGCCGCCAATCCCTGAAGCCATTAACAGACCGCCGACGTTGAGCCGCCACAGTTCTATCATCGGGCGACTCATGAAGTGTAGTGCCATAGCACTTGCGAAAATTGCAGGGATCAGGGAAGCCATGGTGGTCAGGAGGTCGTAACTGACAGGAATCGGAAGTACGAAGGCCAACATTCCGATAAAGTGCATGGACCAGATTCCGATGCCCATCGCTATCGCGCCAATCCCTAACCAGAGTTGCCTGGTTCGCGCGCTATCCGCCAAGCCGATCCGCTCGGCAACTCCGAGTGCCGAATAGCCTGCCAGTATGGCTATCGAAAATGAAAGCATGACCAAATACGGATTATAAGCGCCCTCCAGCTTTGGAGCATGCTCAACGCTCGAATCGAGGAATCGCCAAAATAACATGTCACCTTCCCCACAACAGTATGTTCCCACCAATGGGCCGCCCCAAATCGCGACCAATTAGCTATCTGCACGCGGCCCCATACTCAGGCAGCTTGTTTTTCGTTTTATGTTTACATCCGGATCACGAACAACATGTCAGCAATCTAAGCTCCGGCCTTCCAGTATGCACATAAGGAATTCTGCAACGACCATTCAATGGGAATAGGCACTAAAAGTGAATCCAGATTTTTTGGAGTGTACCCAGTATATCCAAAAATGCAATGGATATTTCAAGTGTTTCAATTTTTTCATAGTTTACGCTTAACCCCTGGAACCTGGGGTTCCATCGAGCGCTCTCCTTCGCCCGAAATTAGTCCTTTTCACGAATATCGCTCATGGATGTGCTGCATGCGAGATTCGGCCGCTCGTTGACTTGTTCCCTGCCGTGTGACAGAATCATCATCCTGAAAGTGATGTATGAGGCTTCCGCGTTTCGCTTTTACCATAACCAGTACTAGATTTGTTCGGTGTTGAACGGAGAGTTGATATGGTTACCATCAATGGATTTAGATTGTTTATTTTCGTGGGAATACCGATTATGCTTAGCGGGGAATTGAACACGATGGCGCAGGCAGATAACAGCGATGCACCTTTGGTAGCCCGACAAGCCCTGGAAACGTTTATGACGAAGTGGAACACGGGTGATGATGAACAGCTTCGAACAGCAATGAACTTTCCCTTTGTAACCTTCATTGGCGGCTCCAGAGTAATCATCCACGACTCTCCAAAAGATTCTTCCCAAGGTTTCGATCGAATGCGAGAACGTGATGGATGGGACCATAGCTCATTTGACTACGACTCGATGGAAATATTCATGTCGTCGGCGGAAAAAGTCCATCTCTCCATCGATTACAGTCGATTCAAGGCAGATGGGGAACGTTACTCGACGGGAAACGTCTTCTATGCCATTACGAAGCAGGAAGAGCATTGGGGTGTTCAGATGCGCTCTCCGGTGGGCAAAGAGGTTCCGGCCGAGAAGCAGACGGAAAGTATTGCAGACGCACGCGCCGCCGTAGTCGGCTATATGGAGGCGTTCAACGCGGGAGACGGGGCTCAATCAGATCTCCACCTGAATTTTCCACACTTATTTATGATGGGAGGAAGGGTATCGGAAAGCTCCGATACGGCGGCACCCAATTTCGAACGAATGCGCGAATCCCAGAACTGGCACGTGAGTACACTCGATTCGCTGGAAGCGAGCATCGTCACCCCGAACAAGGTTCACTTCGAAGTCGTGTTCAGCCGCTGGCATCCCGACGGTACACGCTACTGGACCGTGCCCGCCCTATGGATCGTGACGAAGAACGGCGATCACTGGGGCATCCAGTTGCGCTCGCTCATGCCGGCCACGTTCAGCGACCAATAAACGTCAATACCGATTCGCACCCTTCTTGGCATTGTCGGCTACCTTGCCAGTATCGCCATTGAATTCGTTGTCCCGCATGTCCTGACTCAGCGTGAGAGTCGTTTTGGCACCCAGCGTGTTGAAAGAGTCACCCATGTCAATTCTGTTTCCGGTCGACGCGTTTTCATAACCGGCGCTCCCCGCCATGAAAAACAGCGCGTGGTCCCGGACCCTTCCTTCGAAGGTGTTGCCTTTGATGACGGAATTCGTCATCGAACTGCCCATTTCCTTACCCGCCAGTTTCGGATACCCGCCGATCGTCATCGCACCAAGCGACAGCTTCCCATTATGCTCTTCGAAAATGAAGGTATTGTCTACTATCTCAAAGTTCGCACCGCTCAGCCCTATCCCCCAGCCTTCGCCACGCTTGGTCACGTGATTGTTCTCAATCAACACGCGATCCACATTGAGATTCCCAGCGACGAGTATCGCCCAGCTTCCGCCCCAACGCGCACCGGGAGTTCCGGTCACGTCGATGGTATTGTTGGCGACGACGATCTCCGCCGGGCTTTTTGCGGCTTTCGGATCCCCTTCACCGATATCGCCATAGCGATTCATCAGAATTTCAATCGCCTCATCGGTTCCAGTGATCGTGTTATTCACGATGCGGATGTTGTCATGATTCGACGTGAAGATGCCCATGAACTGTTCATCTTCCGCCAAGGGGCCATCATATTGACCCAGTTCCACGAGATTATTTTCGGCGATAAAGTCGCCCCGCGCATCGTTTCCCTGCGTCCATAATGCATGCACAAAACGCGTCTTGCTCGGGTCCGCAGCGTTTACCGGGTCCGTGATTCGACAACCGCGAAATTCGAAGCCATTGCACGCCAAAATAAACACCACTTCGCAGGCCCACTCGCGAAACCAGATGTCTTCCAAAATAACCGTGTGGTCATCGCCTTCGAGTTTGATCCGGATTGGTCCGCTCTCCAACGCGCCACCGACTCCGGGTGTGAGTACTTCTCCCCCACCCCGAATCACCGTGCGCCAGATAGCACCTTCCTTCACACCCACCACCTTCAATCCGCGACGCATCCAGGCAGTCTTACGCGGTGCGGCCTTCCCGTCACCGAGAAAAAAAGTGCCCGCACCCAGTTCGACCGTACCCCCCGGAGCCGTATTATCAAAGGCCCACTGCAAATTGCGATGATCATCAATATCATTACGCGGCATCAGTTTTATCGTGCCGCTCCCCGAGGCGCCAGTAATGTGGTCCGTATCAGGATTACCAGACGACGCAGCATGCGCCTGAGTCAGACCAAAAAAAACAGTCAGCAATACAGCAATTCTCAAAAGTCGTAAACACATGATTCGGCTCCTTATCCAATTAACAACGCTTAGCTGGACTCTTCATACTAGACCTTGCTCGTCCGCGTGTCAATTCCTCGCTTCCCCGGCATCAAGAAACGAATCCACCCACGATTAGTGGAGATTCCCGTGATTGTTTCATTTCATTCACGAGGACGAAAAAGATTTCCGCGATTCGTCATGATGCTGCATCGGCGGCCCACCCCAATTGAATCGGACGACGATTAAAAAGAATAGCTTATCGCTATTAGACGACTTCGCTACGAAGCGTGAGTTCACGGATTCGATCTCGGTCTACCTCTACACCAAGACCGGGTAACTCAACTGGCACCCCGACCTCTCCGCCTTCGTTCATGACCCATTCAGGGGAGACGATGTCTTCGGCCCAGTATCTTCGACTTGGCGACAGGTCTCCGGGCAGCGTGAATCCCGGTTTGGACGCCAGCGCGACGTTGTAGGCGCGTCCGATTCCGCTTTCGAGCATGCCACCACACCAAAGGGGTATACCTTTTTCCCGGCATAGGTCGTGAATCTGGAGAGCCGTCGTGAATCCGCCGACGCGCCCCGGTTTCAGGCAGACGATCTTTCCGGCTTGCAATCGAATCATGTTGCGCACAGATTCCAGACCGTCAAGCGATTCATCGAGACTGATCGGCGTCTCGATTTCTCGTTGCAGTGCGGCATGCGCCTCAAGATTCTCCCACGCGAGCGGCTGTTCCAGGAGCATCAACCCGAAGGCATCCATTTCCCTCAACTGTTCAACATCTTCGAGCGTGTACGAACAATTCGCGTCAACCTGAATGTGTGCCCCACCATCCGCCGCCATACACGCCGCTTCGATATACTCCAAATCGGCACCCGGTTTAATTTTCATCTTGATACGGGCATAACCCTGCGCGAACGCCCCCTCCACTTTCGCGGCCAGCACGCTCGGTGAGTCCTGTAGTCCGATGGCAAGTCCGGTCTCCACCATTTTCCGAGTGCCTCCAATAAACTCGGACAACGACACCCCTTCTTTTACTGCGGCCAACGCCCAGGTCGGCATTTCGATAGCGGCCTTGGCCATGTTGTGACTGGGTATTGTCACTTCGAGCGCGGCGGACACCTCGGCAGGTGAAGCGAAGGTCTTCCCAAGAATCGCAGGGGCGAGGTGATCCCGGATTGCCGTCCACGCAGAATCGATGGTCTCCGGAAGATAATCAGGTGTTTCGAGCGCGGAACATTCGCCCAAAACGCGGACACCGTCGGCATCGACCAACTCTGTGAGCAACAAACGTCGAACAAAAGTGTCCCCGTGCGCGGTCCGAAACGGCTCAACAAGTGGCAAAGCGATCTCGTGCAGGGATATTTGGGTTATTGTGAATTCCATCATCGCTTTCCGGGAAACCTTCATGAACCCATAGAATACGTGCCTTCCTCGCAAGGTTTCAACACGGAGATTGCTTTCTCCAATCGGCTGCTACCTTGAATAATCTGTGTGCGCCCAGTATCCTTTCCCCATGAACAGTGATACCACCCCTATCTTGTCGATAGAGAACCTCAGAACCTACTTCTATACAGAACGCGGCACGGCCTTGGCTGTGGACGATATTTCCTTCGAAATTACGCCGGGGAAAACGCTCGCACTCGTCGGGGAATCCGGCTGTGGCAAAAGCATGACCGCGCTTTCCATACTGGGACTCGTGCCCGACCCTCCCGGCAAAATCGTTGGCGGAAGCGTCCTCTTCGAGGGTGCCGACCTCGTCCCCATGTCCGAATCCAATATGCGAGCCATCCGCGGAAATGATATTTCCATGATTTTTCAGGAGCCGATGACCTCCCTGAACCCGGTGTTTCGTGTCGGCACGCAAATCGGCTCGATTCTTCGCATGCACCAGGGCTTGAGCAAGTCTGATGCACGTGCGGCGGCAATCGATCTCCTGGATCAAGTCGGCATTCCCGCGCCCAAAATTCGCGTGGATGATTATCCCCACCAGATGTCCGGCGGCATGCGTCAACGCGTGATGATCGCGATGGCACTCGCGTGCAATCCCAAAGTCCTTATCGCCGATGAACCGACGACCGCGCTCGACGTGACCATCCAGGCACAAATTCTCGATCTGCTCCGGAAACTTCAACAGGAACGCGGCATGGCCATTCTACTGATCACGCACGACCTCGGTGTTGTCGCGGAAATGGCCGACGAGGTGGCCATCATGTACGCGGGGAAAATTGTCGAACGCGCACCCGCCGCGGTGCTATTCGAAAAGAAAGCCCATCCCTACACACAAGGTCTGTTCAATTCACTGCCCAATATGAATCAGACCTCCGAGCGGCTCGAAACCATCGATGGACAAGTGCCGGCCGCCACGGATTTCCCGACGGGCTGCCGATTCCACCCCCGATGTCCGAATGCTATGGCCGTGTGCGCGACGACCGAGCCGGGATGTTCATCCAACGAGCCCGACCACGAAATCAATTGCTGGTTGTTTGATGCCGACACCATGTCCGATTCCAAACGCTCCACTCCACTAAAATCGGTTGCTACTCCATGAGTGATTCTGCAACCGAAACCCTGTTGAGCGTCGATGACCTGGCCGTATATTTTCCAGTACGCTCCGGCGTATTTTCGCGCGTTTCCGGCCATGTGCGCGCAGTAGACGGCGTATCCTTCGACATTCCAAAAGGCAAAACCCTGAGTCTCGTCGGAGAGAGCGGTAGCGGAAAAACAACCACGGGCCGCGCGATTCTTCGCCTAATCGAACCAACCCGAGGTACGGTCACCTACAACGGACAAACTCTAACCGATCTGGATCGCAAATCCATGCGCAGTTTGCGCAAAGAGATGCAGCTTATTTTTCAAGACCCCTACGGCTCCCTCAATCCACGGATGACCGTTTATTCCGTATTGGCAGAAGCCATGAAAGCGCACAAACTTGTCGGGAAAGAAGGCCTTCGTGATCGCGTCATGGAACTCATCCAACTCGTGGGCCTGCCCCCGGAAGCGTCGGATCGATACCCCAATGAATTCAGCGGCGGGCAACGTCAGCGCATCGGTATCGCACGCGCGTTGGCCGTTGAGCCCTCACTGATTATCGCCGACGAACCGGTCTCCGCGTTGGACGTATCGATTCAGGCGCAGATTCTCAATCTCCTAAAAGACCTGCAAGAAAAGCTCAATCTCACGTACCTCTTTATCGGACACGATCTCTCGGTCATTCAACATATTTCCGATTATGTCGCGGTGATGTATCTGGGGCGCATTGTGGAAATCGGGACTTCGGAAGACATTTTTCGAAACCCCGTGCACCCCTATACGAAGGCACTGCTCAGTGCCGTACCCGTGACGACACCTGGAGCGCATACCGACAGGCAAATTCTCACGGGCGACATTCCCAGCCCCATCGATCCTCCGCCGGGTTGCCATTTTCATCCTCGTTGCCCCGATCGTGAAGACCGTTGTACACGCGCCCAGACGGTGCTGGTTAAGCACGATGGTGCACATCGCGTCGCCTGCCATGTGCATGCGCCTGTAGAGGATGTTGTGTAACTACGAAGACGGTTCAACGAGACGCGTCAATTCAGTGGTCAACGACGCAGTAACGGTTTCGCTTCCATTCGACGGATCATATCGCCTCTCCGAATACGTTTTATACCACGCCCTGACCCGTTCACACTCCTCCGCGCTCATCGTTTCGCTCGCGTGAATGCGTTCCGTAAATTGCTCAAGCGTTTCACTGGCGCGTCGGTGCGTTCCCTGCCCCGACAGGAAATCATCCATCCTGCGCAACAGCAGCCCAAGGTCATCGAGCGCTACCCCGGCCTGAGTTCGTTCGCGGAGCCGTTTCATCCAAGCACGCGCCGCATACCCAAGGGCTATCAAAACCACCACCGCGATGCCTATGGGCCTCATGACGAGCGACCCGATCCACCCAGCCAACACTCGAATACCCTCGACCATTTTCTGTAGAATACGCCCCGACATCAACGCTTCACGCCACTGTTGAAACCGGAATTTCCACGCGTCCCATGCATACGAAGTCTCGGCGTCACCCTCCCCTTGCGGAACGCCACTGGCCGGAGTGGCTTCGATAACCACCCACCCCTCCTCCTCGTCCCAAGCCTCCACCCACGCATGCGCATCGCGACTGCGGGCCAACCAATATCCCCCTTTATCGCTCTGCTCGCGTACGACATACCCGGTGACATAACGACACGGCACACCGCCCAATCGAAGAAGCACCGCCGCCCCGGTCGCAAAATACTCGCAGTGCGCAGGAGGTCTCTCCAACAAAAAATAAGTCAACGGATCCACGCCAGGTGGAATTTCGATGCCCAGCGCGTAAGTATGATTTTTCTGGAAATGACCGACCACGCGCAACGCTTTCTCGAGCGGCGAGTCCGCGTCCTCAAACAGCGCATCGGCCAACGCACGCACTTCCGGGTCCAGATTCGATGGCAATTCAAGCATGCGCGCCTTCATTATTTCAATTGGGGGCAGCGAGTGTTTCTCCGAATCAATATACAAGCGATAGTTCGACCCCGCGATGCGATCCCGCGATGTCGCGATCCCATGCCCATTGGCATAGACCAGCGCATCATCAATCTCCACATAGGGCGCATGCAATTGCGTGAACACCGTCGGACCCACTCCCTTGGTTGGCCAAATATCGCGCAATGCCATGTCTTCCGACGCGACTTGACTCGGAGACCAGTTCACCAGCGGATAACGCCGGTATCCCTCTTGCGCGGAACCGTCCTCAAGTTTACGCAAGGCCCGCACCGGTGTCGAATTCAGCCACCTCGGCGGCTCGTAATTGTCAAAGGCGTTCGCCCGAAGATAGCCCGGTGCTTCATCCGAAATAATGCGCAATGCGACTTTCGTTTTCCCCTCTATTTTCGTTTTGGCTACGGCCCCCAGTTGGCTCTCAGTGTCCATCCGTATACCGCCCATATCCGCGAAGGGGAATGCCAACTTGCCCGCGAGATCATCCAGCTCACTGTGATATCGATATAGACCGAGCGAGATGCCACTTGAGGCGACGACCACGACAAACATCATCGTTCCTGCGAGCAAGGCACCCGCTCTGCTTTGTTTCGTCACAAATATCCGACGCGATTGTTCCTGCGCCATGCCGGCCAGGCAAATTAGGTAAATGAAAACTGTTGATTGATACAAGGCATATTCGGAAGGATTCACATAGCGATCACCCTGGCACATGATGACCAGGCCCCCGAGAATACAAAATACACCAAAATCAACCCGCCTCCGCTCCCAATGAAAGAGAAGTAGCTGAAGAATCAGAGCATACTCGGTCGCGACCAGCCCATATTCCCCCATGGTACTCGAAAATTGCCCAATTTCTATCGGGAAAACAGTGATTCGAAAATACGGGACCAGAAGCAGAAGCCCGCTGAAAATCACAACACGCCTCAAACTCGACTGGAATGTCACTTGCCGGAGATAACCGATAAGTCCAAGCAGACCAACGGTAAAAGGAATCACGTAGGTCTTGAAAAACACGACGGTGGCAATCAGCTCAAGTATCAGCATCGCGAAAGCCCATCGCCTATGCATCGGAGTCTTCATAATACTCCGTACTCCCCACTGCGAACCTCGGTAGCAGAAAAGAGGAGCGTATCCGGCACCAATTCTTCCAGACCATCCGTCGACAGCGCGGTCTCGCCCGTGCTCACCACATACACCTTCACATTGCAGCCGGAATCCAACGCCATACGCACGAGCCGCTCACGGGATTCGCTCCAGTCGGTGAACACAAACAACGCCGTCGATATGTTCTCCACCTCGTTGCGCAGCGATGGCCCGATTGCGTCGAAAGTCTCCTCGGGATTGCCCTCCAGACACGCCAGAATTTCGAGAATGTTTTCGAAGTGCGCGGTGTGTCTACCGGCGCGAAACACGTACAGATCCGGACCCGCAGCAAAAATATCGATGATGTACTCACCATTGGCAAGGGCATCGGTGATCGCCGCAGACAATTGTATCGCTGCCTCGAGTGCTTCGTTTGATTGCCCACGTGGCACATGCGTATCCAATATCAACGCCACGCGACAAAAGTACTCCTCCTGATACTCGCGAATCACCGGTTCCCCGTGACGCGCCCATCCGCGAAAATCCAGGCGTTTCACATTGTCCCCGGGTCGGTAGAGACGACTACCAATGTATTCCGGTGACTCCCCGATGTCCGAAGTCAGCGAGATTCCGCCGGGTTGATAGTTTCGAGACGGAGGAATCTCGATCCCCTCAGCCGGGACGAAATCAGGCAGTGCCATCACTGTCGAATCATTTCGCGACCTCGAATTCAGACGCGCCCGAGTTCGCAGCACGTTAAAAGGAAACTCGGAGTACACGCGTAGCATCGGGAGTTCATAAATCCCCCGCCGAGTAAACTGCAGATCAATATTGATGTCCCCCGATGCCCCGGCAGGTATCGAATCGATCACCATTTCATCCGATAACACCTGGACCCAACCACGCCGATCACGCCATCGCTTTTTTTCCTTCCTGGGAGCATCATCTTCAGATGGAATCTCCAGCCTGGAACTGCGGGCTCCCAGTGCAACGGGGAAAAAACCGACACTCATGTCCCGCGCGATGCGATTGCCCCCGTTTGAAATCGTAAACGCCACTCGAACCAATTGTCCGGCGGTCACTTTTTCGGGAACGCCTCCATGCAACACAACATCGGGTCGAAAGGCAAGACTCATCACTCGGCAAGCAAACAAAAATGCACCCAGGGCCACCAGAATTTGGTAGACAGGATATTCAAGGCTGATCATGGATAGCGGAGCAACTACGACGATCACCGCCATGAGCGTTTTTCCCGAATCGGTCAACGTAAAAAAGTACAGGTATCGGGATATATAGCGTAACGCGACCAATCGGCGGGCGTTCGACTGCTTGATCCTTCGCCAAATATTTAGAATCGGCGTGAACATACCAAAAATCCTAAACCGGCACCGCTACCGACTCGACAATACCACGCACGATTGCCGCCTTGTCCGTGCCATCATAGCGGGCCTTGGTATTCAGGGTTAATCGATGCGCCAGCACGGACACCGCGAGGGCCTGCACGTCGTCCGGCGTCACGAAACTGCGGCCTTCCATAAACGCCTTCGCCTGACTCGCGCGGTAAAGCATCAGCGATCCACGTGTGCTCACGCCGAGCTTTAAGGTGTTATGTACACGCGTCGCCCCAACGATTTGCACCATGTACTCCGTGATGCGATCATCCACCTGGACCCGGCGGACCTGCTGTTGTAATGCCCTCACGTCTTCCTTATTCAATACGGCCTTGAGTCGATCCACAGGATGTTCGATCGCCTGCGTTTTGAGGATATCCACTTCAACATCGCTGTCCGGATACCCCAGATTCAGCAACATCATGAAACGATCCAGTTGCGCCTCAGGAAGCGGATACGTCCCGTGAAACTCGACGGGATTCTGAGTCGCCAGCACCAGAAATGGAATCGGTAGTTCCCGACGCTTACCTTCGATGGTCACCTGCAGCTCCGCCATCGCTTCAAGCAGAGCCGACTGTGTGCGCGGCGACGCGCGGTTAATTTCATCAGCCAGCAATATCGTGCAAAAAATAGGGCCCGGCCGAAAATCGAAAGTGCCGTCCTTGGGGTTGTACACCGAACCACCAACAATATCTGCCGGCAACAGATCCGGCGTAAACTGAATTCGGCTGTATTCGGCATCCAACGAGATCGCGAGTGACTTTGCCAACATGGTCTTCCCAAGTCCCGGAACGTCTTCCATCAATACGGAACCGTTTGACAACAGGGATACCAAAAGCAATCGAACCACATCGGACTTTCCCTGGATGACCGTCTCTATATTCTGTTGCAACAACTCAATTTTCTTGAGTGATTCCCCTATTTCTTCATTGGATACCACACCACCCGAACCGTCCTCAGTACGCATAACTGCTCCTCAACATTTCCAATCCCTCGCGCAACGTACGTACACCGAAAAAGTGCTCGCGTGGCGAAATGGGTGCTATGTTACAATGGTCGCCATGTTCGCTCTGCTGACCACTATTCTACTATCCACTTTACCACAACAAGGCACGATTGCGTTCATCTCCAATACCGACACCGGAGCACAACTGTGCGTTTTCGACGTGGCAACCGAGGCCGTCACGCCACTCGGCCCAGGAAGCGATGATGCCCATCCGCGCTGGTCTCCCGATGGCACACGCATCGCCTTTACGACGCATACCGACGAGGGCACCCGGATAGCCGTCGCCTATCCCGAAGAAGAACGTTATGAACTACTCCCGAACGCTGCGAGCCTAAATCGATCCCCCCGCTGGAATGCAAACGGGCAATACCTGGCCTACGAAAGCGGCTTATTCCCCGATACAAGCCTCACGGTTTATTCCTTCTCCACCAACTCAGAGACCATCTGGGGTGGAAACGCACAGAGACTCATGCGCCCGGTCTGGACGTCGAATGACAACTTCCTTCAGTCCTCATTCATCGAAAAAGGGGCGACATCCCGTCTAGAACAATCCTCATTGCTGGCCATACAACTGACGCAGACTTCCGAAGGCGACTCCTGGACGACGCGCCTGGTTGCCGTGACTCAGGAACAGATTTTTCCGATCATGGATTGGGTCTACGACTTTCCCGATGAAGAACACACGGAGTGGAGCGTTGAACCATCAAGGGGGGATCAGGCACTCGCGTATGAATCGAATGATGGCGGAGACCGAGAATTGTTCATCGCGAGAAAAGGCGCGGTATTTGATGTCAGTAATCATCGTGCCGCCGATTGGAACCCGACCTGGTCACCCGACGGTAAATGGGTCGCTTACGACACCTTCCGCAACAGTCGCCGAGCCGTGTACCGTGCCCATCGTGATTCGGGTCGACATTTACCCGTAGCGCAACACGAAAATATAGATTACTGGGCACCCTTCTGGTTACCGGACAGCGAACATCTCATTTACTTACAAGAGGAGAACAATTACGTTCAGCTCGTTTTGTCCACCGCCGATGCTTCCGAAAGCAGGGTGCTAAGTATTGATGTGCAAGAAATCAGAAGTCCACAATGGAAACCCGAATGACATTTTTTCGCTTGATACGAGCGCAGGTCATCACGATGATCTTGCTCATTACGGCAGGTGACGGTCTTGCCCAGCCACCCTCGCGCACGCTTGCGCTCTCATCAGACTTGCCTTCGTTTGTTCTTCACGGCGAAGCGTTGAATATCGAATCGCAGCACGAAACTACTCTCTCACTTGAAGGGCAGGGCCTAAGCGTCCCTATTGACGCGGCCTGGCATAAGGAGAACGACTCACTGTTCAGTGTCGATTGGACCGTACCCGATACACTCGAACCAGGCCAATACAATCTAATTTCCAACGAGGATAGAACCCGGTCGTCCAACATTTACGTGCTCGCCGAGAAACCGGAAACCATTCGCCTGCACTTTATCGACCGAATCGAATCACTCCGTCCACCAGAACCCGTCCCGGGCGTATTCGATATCGCCATATCCTTTCGCACCGCCGATACGCCGGATCGTGATAGCACGATGCCCGTGGTCACAGTAGACTCGAAAGACGAACCGCAATCCGTATCGGTCGGCGACCTCAATCTACTGCTCTTCGATGCGAACAATGCCTCAGACCGATACGCCGGGAACCTGCATTTGCTCCGACGCCAGCTCAAACAATCACCACACACCATCGGCATTTCCAGGACGCCTCCTTCCGCGATACCGTTCCGCACCCAACTGATTCTGTTCGAGGACGACCCCCTGCAGGCGTTAGTCTTTCGCCCCGGGCAGTACGCGGATTCGACGTTGAACGAACTAACGAAGTGGAATTCCGTCCCGTTGTTTGAGCTGAGCGATCTACCATTGGTGGTCATCGCCAACGCGACAGGAATTCATCCGGAATCATCGGATAAATAAAAAATCGGGATGCTCAACGAATGAGCACCCCGACGATTTTTCAATAGGTTTCCGATCTCGTTTCTACATGCCCGAGGTTGCAAGTGACTCGATCATCGTGACCAGCGGAAGGAACATGGCGATGACAATACCACCGACCACGAAACCAATACCGATTACCATGATTGGCTGAATCGCTTCTTTGAGCCCGGCGACCTGTATATCCACCTCTTCCTCATAGGAATCCGCTATCTGATCCGCGATATTGTCCATCGAACCAGTCTCTTCGCCCGTAATCAGCATGTCCACTACCACGCCCGGAATGAGACGGTTGCGTTCAGCAGCACGAAGAGGCGCCTCCAACCCGTCACCGCGCTCAACGGAGTCACGCATATCTTGAACACATTCGGCGAAGGCACGGTTGCTCAGCGAATTACGGCACAATTCGAGCGTGGACATCATCAACACACCGCTGCGCTGAAGCATGGCGAAGGTTCGCGTGAATTCGGCGACAACACCGGCTTGCGTCAAGGGACCGATTACTGGCAAGCGCAACTTTAGGCGATCAACCATGACCCGGCGTAAGGGATTTTGAACGAACCACATCGAGTATAACGCCCATGTACCCGCAATCGCGACGAGAACGAATACGAAACTACTCCAACCACCGATAAGGGATGCCGCATTCATAACGAACTTGGTGAATCCTGATAGTTCGAGGCCGAAAGAGCTAAACATCTCTCTGAAAACCGGAATCAGGAAGGTGGCCAAGGCCCAAATAATTGCGTAGGCCACGAGCGCAACCGACGCAGGGTAGATAAGCGCAACAATAAGGTTGCGACGCAACATCTCGCGTTTTTCACGGTAACTAACCAGTCGACGCAAAACAACCGTCAACGACCCGCTGGCTTCCGCAGCTTTGATAAGATTTACATAAATCGGGGAGAAATGTTTACCCTCCCGCGCGAAGGCCTGCCACAATGGATTCCCCGCCTCCACGTATTCGGCGATGCCCGTGACCAAATTGCGAATGGCCGCGCGCTCTCCGCGATGGGACAGAGATTTGAGTGATTTCAGAATGGGCGTGCCCGCCTCCAGCATCATAATCAGCTGCCGCAGAAAGACCGTAATATCCCGACTGCGCACACTACGGGTCGTACGCGTGGCAATCGTCTCCTGAATGGCGGAAACACTCGGTAAAGATGAGTCGGATCGAAGCGACGGCTCATTGCCCCTTTCCAACTCCGCCGAAGTGTCGTCCTTTGAATCAACCAACGGGAGTATTACTTCGTCCAGTTTCTTTCGGGCGACGGCTTTCTTTTTCACAGCCTTCTTCTTGACCGCTTTCTTTTTCGCTGCCTTGGGCCGTCCGGCTCCCGAGCTTTCGTTCTTGGTCGCCATATCCTGTCGTCCTCCATCCCGTTATGTACGCACTACGCATCCCTGTCGAATGCAGTGGTGTACTTGACCTCTAATTAGATTGAGCGATAGCATGGGCTACCGTTGTAACGCTGTTCCCTGCATTCTCCGTCGTGTTCGACGTATCTTCCTCAGGGCGATCATCTTGTTCCAACATTTCAAATGAGGCATCCGGAGGATTCTCATTCCAATGACGAATCGAATAGCCACGTTCAGCATGTAACTGCACAACCGCCTCCACGGCCACCTGCAATCCTTTCGAGGTCGTATTCCGAGTTTGCAAATAGGCTTCACTCAGCAGGCGATAACAGCTGGTGTCCAACGATATCCCGTCAGGCATCGAACGATCCCGCTTCGTGGCGATGCTGAATGTTGAGGGTTCGCGTGCCACTTTCGAAACCACATCTTGCCACGACCTAAACGGACGCTGTTCGGCGATTTGGTGCGCCTCAGCCGGATCGACATTAAAAATCGCCGCCAACACGGACACATCCGCTGTGTTCAAGTTAATGGATGCGCTACCCTGGTCTCCCGTGTGTACCGTAAAAACATCCGTGTTTAACGCCGTGAAAACCTGAGTATTCATGAAATCCCGCGTGCGAAGATCATCCACACTCGTCAGTGGGCGCAATTCGGTTTCGACGCGAAGCTTGGCAACCACCTCAGCCGGAATTCCCAACGCTATCAACAACGATTCGGGCGCATGATTCAGGTTTACGAGTCCCGATTCGTCGCGCACTTTCACATTGACCTCTTGCGTATCCGCCACACGGACTCCGGTCTCGTCATTGCGGTAGGCTTGCAACTCAAAATTGTAAAGCGCGTCCGGTTCTTCTCCTTGAGCGCGCGCCGCCTCCAACTCACCAATGGCCGCATAAATTCCGCCCTGGCTGAGATAATCCGCACGCACCTGTTGGAGCGAATAGCGCGTGTCATGCAAATTGGTGGTCATGTATCGCACATACGCGGTGCCCAGCATCGCAAAAATCAGTAACAACGCCAGCGACGCAAACAGCGCAACGCCAGCCTCCGATCGTCGCGAAGGTTTCGTCGTCTTTTCTATCGTGCAATTCTTCGTCATCATTGTACATGCACCGGATAAACTTTTTTACGACTAACCTGCCGAAAACCATTGTTCGGATCGGAGAGAGTCAGTGCCACACGGACCGCTTTCGGCAGCGTTTCGCCATCCCAACTCGACACCCACGGATTGGCGGAATCCCCCGTGGCATAGGAGACATCAAATCGAACAACATTGGCGCGCGATATTATCTCGCTGCGACCGTTCTTGGGATTGTCGCTACCCAATGGCCCCACCGTACGGACCAGTTTATTGAACTCATCATCGCGATAAACCTGATATTGCACCGATCGAACCCGCTGCAATGACAACGCAGCGCTAAGTCCCTGAGTCGGTATAATCAGTCGGTCATCTGCATCACCCGCCTGATTGAAAGCATCGGTCTCGACCATCCGATCAATACCGGTAATCGAAACACCCGAAAGCTCCGCCGAAAGAACGTCCCCTAAATCCAACGCGATCAATTCAAATGCATCATCCACCGTATCGCCGAGTTCGGCCATGGCACGAGCGTCCGCCCAGGAAGATGTCAGCAATGCGAAAGAACGAACACCCAGCGAAGCGACGACACCCATTATCGCAATCGAGACCAGAATCTCAAGCAACGTAAAGCCGTTACGCATTGAAGGTTGGCATGTGCGACTCATCCGCCGATGCCCTCCCCTATTGATCGAGGCACGGCAGATGTGAGATAGAATCGCTGAAACTTGCCTTTGTTTTTCCAGCTGATCTCAACCATCACCTCGACGAAATTCGAACTCTCTTCGTGAATACGCGCATACGCTA
Organism: Candidatus Hydrogenedentota bacterium; assembly: GCA_046583315.1. Classification (GTDB taxonomy): domain Bacteria; phylum Hydrogenedentota; class Hydrogenedentia; order Hydrogenedentales; genus DTSJ01. The sequence goes on along the minus strand of JAYGCN010000114.1, from coordinate 16,061 downwards.
TCCACTCGAAGTCTCTATACAGCTGGGACTGTCGATCATGCGCCCCTTGTACACTGGGCATCGCAGTCGGAGGTTCAACGTATTTGATCGCGCTCTCGTCATCGATCACCTTGACTTCAATAAGATCGCCAACGGGAGAGTCTGCAAAATTCGGCCATGCAAATTGACCTGGATTCACTTGCAATTCAGCCATGTATTCTTCAGCAATTTGAGATGCCACCGCGTAATGCGTGCTGGTCCGCCCCAAGGAGAGGCTACTGGAGTACAATCGAACGAAAATGGTGGTCGCAATGCCGATGACGAAAAACGCGGTGAGTACTTCAATGATAGTAAAGCCGGAGCGCGACGACCGCGTCCTCAACTTTTTCATCGGATCAAACAAAATTCGTTCCCTCCTAAAAACAGGCCAAAACCACCGATTGAGCACAAGGCAACAATTCAATCCAGACTGCAATCAGTGCTAATTTGAAGTATTATATCACATATTCGCTCGTTGTCAACGATCTTATGTACAAAATTTCGACAGCCCAAAGCCAAATCTAACCCCCTATGCCCCCGCCTCGTTCACAAACTTTCGCTGTCCCAACTCAGAATCCAGCAGAAACAGACCGCTCGAATTATCCCCTATCATAATGAGTTTCTGCAACAAGTCATCTGCATTCGCTTCTTCTTCGACCTGTTCAGCCACAAACCATTGCAACATGGTATTGGTCGAATGGTCGTTTTCAGACAACGCAAGCGTCACGCACTCGTTAATCTTCTCCGAGATGAACTGCTCGTGCGTCAACGTCTGCCGAATGCACTCAACCGGGGATTCCCAAGTAGCGGGAGGCTGATCGATTCCGCCGAGGGAAACACTAGCACCCCTGTCATGAATATACGAAGATATCCGATGCATGTGGGTAATTTCTTCCTGCGCCTGAATGAGCATCCAATTGGCAAAGCCCTTAAGATTCACGGTCTCGAAATAGCCGACCATCGAATAATAGAGGTACGCCGAATACGCTTCATGCTGCACTTGCTCATTTAATTTGGTCAATATCGAATCTTTTAGCATTTCGTGTTCCCCTCCAAGGTTGCTTATTCGTTTTTTCAGGCCGATCTGAATCAAGGGTATAGTATGGGATACACTAGGCAAATTCAATACCCAATCCATCTCCAAACATATCGGTTTCTCCCATGACCCGGCTTGAATTACACCGTCAGCTCCGAACCTTATACAGCACCTACAACGACGCCCGATATATTCATCCCGATCCATTGGAATTCGTTCACCATTACGATAATCCGCGGGACCAGGAGGTGGCTGGTCTCATTGCAGCACTCTTGGCTTACGGCCGGGTCGCGCAGATACTCACAAGCATCGAGAAGTTACTATCCCCGATGGGGGCTTCACCCTACGACTACCTCACGGATGCGTCGGAAGGCACAATACGCACCGATACCGAATACTTTCGACATCGCTGGACCACGGGCGACGACATCGCGAACCTCTTGCTCGGCATGAAACGATCACTGAAACGCAGGGGCTCGCTCGAGGCATCCTTCGCCTCGCATATATCCGACTCAGACGAAACCACACTCGCACCGTTGAGCAATTGGGTCCACGCGTTGGCCGAAGGCTTCCCAAAAAATAGCCTACTCTCCGATCCGGCCCGTGGCAGCGCGTGCAAACGCCTACACTTATATCTGCGGTGGATGGTGCGCTCGGACCAAGTCGATCCCGGCCCCTGGAAATCGATCTCACCGAAGCTACTCGTGATTCCGCTGGACACACACATGTACAAGGTCGCCAAACGCTACCGCATGACACGCCGCAAAGCGCCCGACGGCAAGGCGGCACTCGACATGACGAAAGTATTTCGAAAAATGGAACCGGAGGACCCCTTGAAGTTCGACTTCGTGCTCACGCGTCTGGGCATCCGCGCCGAACTATCGCCCGATTTACTTGAGACCCTCTAGCACAACACCCGCATCCACGGTATGCACGACGGACGCCGTGATCGAAGTCAATGAGTTTTGAATCGACTTCCCGTGCGCCTCGTTATCGCACAATCCGAAAACGGTCGGGCCACTGCCACTCATCAACACGCCCGAACAGCCCGCGTCCCGGAGAGCCGTTTTATAGCCCTCGATTTCGGGATACGCCACCAGTGCCGCCGACTCCAGTGTGTTGACGAACACCTCGGGCAAGCGACCTCGCGCGCAACTGATGATCGCTTCGTTGAATGGACGAGAGCGACCGTTGCCTTCGAGCGGCTCGTTACTTTTCTGGAGAGCCGGATGATTGAATATTTCCGGTGTACTCACAGAAATAGGCGGGTGAGCAAGTATAAACCACGACGGCTCGACCGCCGGCAGGACTTTCAAGTGCTCCCCGCGCCCGGTGCCCGCCATCGTACCGCCGTGCAGGCAATAGGGTACGTCCGATCCCAATTTGGCGGCGATCGCCTCCAACTCGCCGATCGATGCATTCACATCCCAGAGGCGATTCAGTCCCAGCAACGCAGCCGCAGCATCGCCCGAACCACCAGCCAATCCCGCCGCAACAGGAATTCGTTTGCGCAACACCAACTCCGCGCCTTGGGCCACGTTAAACTGTTCGTGCAGACGCCGTGCGGCACGCATGACAAGATTGTCTTCGTCGGCTTCGAGATCGGAACCTTCAATACGCATGGTTAATCCCGACTCCGCAGGATTACAATCGAGTTCGTCGCAAAGGCTCACCGATTGAAAGAGGGTTTCGATGTTATGAAATCCGTCATCTCGCCGCGAGAGAACATCAAGATAAAGGTTTATTTTCGCGTACGATTGGCATCGAACGCCAACAGACGGAACCGTACCCATCATTCCGAAGCCGCTGCCGTAACGATAGCATCCAACTGCTGTCGTACTTTCTTCGACGGTACGCCCACGATCTCCAGTGGTCCCGCAAAGGTCTTCAAATCATCCACAACATCCGGTGAAAGCGAATCGATCCCATCAACATTGAGTCGCGCCGGACCCGTCTTCACCAAAAAGGTACGGTGCGCACGCGTCGCACGCGCAACAGCATTCCACGCTTCAACATCGTTACCCAAACTCAATTGAGAGGTTGGCACCACAGGCAGAATCCCCGCGGCTTCTTCCATCAATTCGAAAGCAACGATATCGGCGACGGAACGGGTAATATTCAATTCTTTCAATACAGAATCAGGAATCTCGGAATAGCCGACAGCGAAGAATCCGTATTTCCAATTCACAATCTTCCTGAGCTGCTTTACCGCATATTCCCGCCCATCGGAGGTACGTAAATCGATCCAGTGACGACCTTCCGGGCCTTCCAATGTTTTTCCCTTGCTTTTGGAGGTCACAAGAAGCGGATCAACAGTCAGTCCCGGCACCATATTTTTTCGACGCAGGGCACTCGCCAATTGGGCCAAGCCCATCGTATCGGAGCCAGCAGGCCATCCAGCAGGGACAAGCACGTGATTAACTGCTTTCGCACGTTTTTTCCCCACGGAATCAAGCAAGTTTGCCGAGGTCGAACTCGAGGGTACCGTAACCCACGCCTTCGGATAGTTTTTCGGAGTCGTTTCCGGCATGGTGAACCCGGTTACCCATCCATGCAAATCGTGAAGCATTTCAGAGTCCTCTGCCGAGAACATCACCCAGAGCGCATCGGATTGCGCGGTCGCACCGGGCGCGAGTTCTATCGGCGGCGTAAAGGTGCTGTCAATCGAGCCGACCCAGCCGCCGTCATCTTGTTCGAGCTGAAGAGAGGACTGCATAAACCCGGATTGCAGTAAGCCGATGCCGATGATGCCCTCGGAAACAGAAGAATGAAGTTCAACCAGGCTGGCATGCTGCGTTCCGCTCGGCACCAGATGGATTCCCCGTCGCACGGAATTATCAATGATCAGCAGTTCTGGATCGTCGACCAACACTCTGCCTTCGCAGCGTATCGCGCTCAGCGCAAGTGGCTTTGTGGAAGTATTGCGCACGATAACCATGATCGTCATAAACGATTGCTCGTCATATCGGTTAATGTGGTACTCCACGTGCAAACCATCGACAGGTTTGAACTCGGAGCGAAATCGCATGCCCTTCCCAAATCCATCCTCGAAGCTGTCCCGACCATCCGTGATCCAGTTGTCCTTGGATAATTTGAATCGGCGACCATCACCCAGAACGATCTCGACGTAAGACGACTTCATGATTTCGGTGCCGTCCAGAGACGCCGCCATCCACTGCGCTTGAAACGGATCGACCTTAAAAACAATCGACTTTCCGGTAAAGGAGTAGTGGTCGCGCAAAGGCCAAGGCGTCTCTTTTTCAGCCATAGCGACGGGACTCATAATCGCAAAACAGATCACCGTCAACAGCACCATTGTCATTCGAATCGTCATACAGTTCACCCCGTAATTAAGTTCTTAGTGGACAAGGGAACTATACCACCTTTTTGCGTATATGAAAAACCGGGTACCCCCAAACACCGTCTAATCATAACCTTAGGAAGAACCGAAATTCCGAACGCTGGTCCCTTTTCGGTATACTGAACGTACAATTATCATTGGGTTCATTTATGAATACGGCAACAAACCATATCGGTCAAGCGCTTGCGGGTTTCGAGCAGGCAATTTTCCAGCTGCAAAAGGATCTCCAGGGCTTCACGCTGCTCTCAGAGTGTGTATTCGAGAATACTGCGGAATGGCGCAATTTGTTGACCTATAAACTCGTGCCGCATCTCGAAGGAGAAGGCTGCCTCATTGCCGCAGTCACAGGCGGCACCAACACAGGAAAGTCCACTATCTTTAACTTGTTGACCCATCGTTCCATCAGCCCCATGGTCAACACCGCCGCCGCAACCTGCCACCCCGTTATCGCGGCCAACCGATTTCGTGCCGATCAATGCCTGGATGCCAAGCTCGTCCCCGAGTTCAACCCTCATCCCCTCTCAAACGCCGACGATCTGGTTGACAGCGAAATCGATTTCAGCTCCATCTACATCACCGAAGAGGCTTCCCTACCCGATCACCTCATTATTATGGATACCCCCGACGTGGATTCCATCGACAAACGCAACTGGGAGGTGGCCGACCACATTCGCGCCGCCGGTGATGTTCTCATTGCCGTAGTCACGGGCGAAAAGTATAAGGACGATCGAGTGGTGCAGTTTTTCAAAGATGCCGCCGCAACCGGACGCTCACTCATCCCCGTGATGAACAAGGCCAACCCGGCGGAGGATTTTGATATCGCTCGAAAACAACTCGCCGAGTTTGCAAAAGATGTCGGCATCGAAGGACCGACATTCGTCATCACGCACAACTTCGGCATCGGCGAGGATCTGACCCAAAAAATCGACGGCCTGGATGACACGCCCGATCTGCGAACCTATCTTGAGGCTCTCGACGTACCCGCAATCAAACAACAAGTCTTCGCGAATACTGTTGAGCACTTCGCCTCCACGACATCCGGATTCCTCGATCACCTCAACACCGTGAGCGTAGATTTGCAGGAGGTGCGGAACCAGTTCGAAACACTCATTCACGATACGACACTTAAATACGAGCCCGCACCCGGCAAGGAAGTCGGCGGCCTATTTCATGAATACGTACAGGAAAAACGCGGGCCGATTCGACGCTACATCGGCGCGACCAGTACCGCGATTGCACGAGGTGCCGCGACAATCAGCAAAACGCTCGTGAGCTCAATTCGTAAACGCTCCACCCTGGATGTCGATACCGAAGAAACGGAAAAATCCATCGACTCCTTCCATCGCGATGCCCTTACCCGATTAACCCAGGACTTGTTGCGGGACTGCATTGAGACCAGTCGTACACTTCCAGAACCCGCTCGTTCCCTCACCGAACAACATCTCGAATCCATCAACACCGAAGAGCTGGTCGAGTCCATATTGAAGGATGCTCTCACGGCGGGTGATGTGTCCGAGGAGTTCCGCACGCACGCCATCGCGATGCTGGATGCGTGGTGGGAAGATCACAAAGGCAAACGACAAGCACTCGAGGCACTGGACACCGTCCTGGCCATCATGCCTGCCGCCATCGCCGGAACCGTGGGAATCATCACCAGTGGATTCGGCGCCGGCGAACTCGCGTTGGCATCCACCGCAGCCGGTGCCATGTTTGGAGCCAAAGTCATGGAGTACCAGTTCGGAGACGCCATGTTCGATTTTCTTTCACCCTGGATGAAGGAGCAACAGGAACTTTTCGAAAATTCACTACTCGAGCATCTCGCCCAACCCGGCTTGAACGAACTATACGACGCGCTCAAGGTGCTCGACGACGACGCACTCGAAGAGTTACGCCAGCACCACAATCAATGCTTGATCCATCAGGAGAATTCTCCATGAGCAACACCAAGTCCATCGTTGATCGTCTTGAGCTCTTGAGCGAATACGCCGGGTCATGGCGAGTCATGCGACGGGAGACGAATCTGCTGAAGCAACGCCTCGCCGAGCTTGACGAACGCGAACGCAGCCAGGGAGACGTGCTCATTATCGCGCTCGTCGGCGGATCAGGCGTCGGCAAATCAACATTGCTCAACGCGCTGGCCGGCGATCAGTTGGCCAAGACCTCTGAAATGCGCCCATGCACCTCCATTCCCACCGTGTATCACCCGCCCGGAACCCGCCTCGACTTCGAAACGAATACCCACAGCGTTTCCGGTGCTGCCTTGGAGAAACTGGTAATCGTCGACACGCCGGATTCTGACACCATCGTAAAAGCGCATCGCGAAGCCGTCATTCAGGTGCTCAAAAAATGCGATCTCATCATGATGTGTGCCGATACCGAAAAATACCTCGACGAAGCGACCTGGTCATTGTTGCGTCCCTTGCAGCATGAGCGCACCATCGTCTGCGTGGAAACCAAAGCCTCCCCCATGCCGTCCGTCGAAGACCATTGGCGGGCGCGTCTCCAAGAAGAAGGTTTCGAAGCCAAAGACTATTTCCGCGTCAACAGTTTGCGCACCTTTGATCGCAAATTGACCGGGGCCGAAGCACAAGACGACGAATATGACTTCCCCCGACTCGAACGGTATCTTCACACCGAACTCAACAACGAACACATTCGGCGCATAAAACGATCCAATGCCTCGGGACTTCTCGTCAAAACAATCACAACCCTGAACGAACGCATCGCTACCCCGGGTGAGCATCTCGAGGCCTTGCGCGAATCCTTTCAGCGAATCGACGCGGAGCTCGCCGAGTCAGCAATCACTATCGTGCAACGCCGTCTCTTCTCGGAGCCGCACCTGTGGAACTACGCGCTGGGAAAAGAAACTTCGCTGCGAACAAAAGGGGTCGTGGGTACGCTCTACAAAATCCTCGAATCCATCCGTACACTTCCGGCACGTATGACGCAATGGTCCCTGTGGCCGCTCCAGGGAGGCGCAGGACATCGCGCGGCCTCACTGCTCAGCCGACCCGAAGCCGCCCCGGAAGAAGCCGCGCTGAGCCTGGAGTCCCCCGAACTAAAAAGACTGTTCATGGCCAAAGAAAGCGAATTGGGCGTGCTACTCGCCAAAGCCGGATTCGACACCATATCCTCCGATCAATCCTACGAAGCCTACATCGATGCCTTGAGTGAACAGATATCCGAAGTGTTGCGCGGCCCATCCCGAGATAGAATCGTTTCCCGCGCACAGGTGTTGTCCAGCTGGCCCTTAGCCTTCGCCTTAGACGTGCCACCCGTTGCATTCTTCGGCGTTACCGCCTACAACGTTGTCGTCGAATACTTCGGAGGTGTGTTTCTCGATTGGGCCTTCTTCATTCACTCGGCAAGCGTGCTCGGAATAATCCTGATCGCCGAGCTCACGGGAATATCGCTGTTGTCACGCGTCTTCGCATGGACCGCGCGACTGGGAAGCATCTCGGATCTGAAAAAAGCCATTCAAGGACATCACATCGCGTTTCTGCATGAACAAAAGTCCGTGGCCCAGGCAACTGAAATCTGCTCAGAAGTTGGCGCGCTACAATCCGACGTGCAACCGGGATAACGATTCCGACTACTCAGTCGTTTCCTCGACTGCCGTTTCTTCGACAGCCGATTCCGTCACAGCCGCATCGTCGTCAATGGCCTCTTCTTCAATTCACGACCACTTCGTCAGTAGCCAACTCTTCCGTGATGACCTCTGTCGGTAAATCCTGCGGCTGATCCAATCCCAGCAAAGTCTTGATGGCATTATCATCTCTGTACACCAGCCCCTGTACATGCTGAGCCTGTTCTGAAAGATACTGAAGATAATCCAGCTGCCGTTCGGTATCCGCGTTAAGGCGGGCATTGGCTAGCTGAATCACCTTGGCTTCCTGCCACTGCTCCTCCATGACAGACTCTTCAGGCTCATTACGCTCAACCAACTCCAGAAAATGAGAGACCTGCTGAAAATCCACCAACGGCCCCGCAATCGATCCAGGCTCTTTACCAATCATCAACGCGAAGGCTTCCTGTGAATTCCAGAAAATACCATCACTAAAGAGGAAATCACCCACACCAAATTCGCGTGTCTCCTTGATTTCCGTCTCCAACTCAGGAACCACCGTCGCAATATCGTCCAAGGTCTCCGCTTCGGCACTGATTCGCGAAACATAGCCATTCACCTCGTCACGATAGTCTTCCGTAAGCTTGTACGCGATGATGGCTGCCGCCTCAACATCTTCGCGGGCTTCCTCCAAGGTCTGCAATTTCGGCTCAATAATCTCAACGACCTTCGCCACAAAAAGATTGCGACGCCCCCGAATCACGTTAGCCGAAACTTCGCCCAGCACAAGAGGCGACATCGCCTGCCGTATCGAAAAGACATCGTTATTGTGAAATCCTTCAATGTCGAAAGTGGCGACATCAAACGCGCCCGAAGTGGATACAAGCAAGCCGGCCGCAGACGCTGCAACAGCCAAATCGCCGTCCGCATCACCCACACTCACAAGAAACGCATCGGCTTCTTCCCTTTTCGCCGCAATTTCTTCAGCTTCGATCGTAGGAATAAACACGATACGACGCGCATGCACTTCCATCGAGTCATCTTCTTCGTTGATTCGTGTTTCCTCAACCTTGTAGATGTGGTATTGAGTGCCAAATTCAAAAACGTCGCTCACCTCACCCTCGGACAATGCGAAAATAACTTCCTGCTGAGGCGTCGGCGTATCGGTCACCGCAATCCAGTCCATATCGCCGCCCAGATGATTATCCGAACCCATCGAATACTCTTCGACCAGCCGCACAAAATCTTCTCCGGCACGCGCGCGCTCCAGGGCGGTTTGCGCATCCGCAGGCTCCGGAGCCACAATCGGGAACGACACAAATTCAATCCTGCGCGCCTCGAGCGTATTGAATCTTTCCGGTTCTTCATCATAAAACGCCTGAAGCTGCTCTTCGCTCCGATCCGTGTTCGGTGCGATGGCCACATACTTCACTTTAAGCTTCTGTTGCGAACGCACATACTGATCGCGAATCTCCCCTTCCGCCACGAAAGAAGAAGCCTGTATCAATTCCAGGTACGCCGCGCGATTCGTGTCTTCGGCGACCTGACTAAACACGTTGTCCCAGCTAATACCGCCACGCGTATTGCCTTCTACCCACTGATTGTAAAGCGCCGGATTGAATTGACCCGTCGCGTCCTTGAACATCGCATAACCCTGAAGCTGCTTGCTCAAGTACTCCTTTTCAGGATGCACAGGATTTCCACTCGCCCCGTGTGCAATCATCGCGCGCTGAATCAATTGCTCCACAATCCGTTGAACCGAACCGTCGTTCCAAAGGACAACAGGATCCGTGGGAAAACCGCTACGCGACTGCTGATCGGTATATTGAGTATACAACTGCATGAACTCGCCAGCCGTCACCACCGTGTCACCAACCGTAATGACGGGAAGTGTACCCTGAACCAAACTGACATCCCGGTCCGAACTGCCCACGCCCGGAACCATGAAGGCAAGAGGAAGCCCCACAAATAATATTATGAACACCATCACAATACGGCGGTGTTTTTGCATAGCTGTAAACAATTCGAATTACCTCCGGACACCCTTTGGGTGAACTTGATATGTATAGGGACAACTCCCGAAATCCGTTATGGAATCCCGCAGAATCAGCCTGAGAAAACGGTAAAATCCTATCATACACATGGGAAAAGGTTCAACAAAGCCGCCATTCGGGTAAATTGAATCCCACGCAAATCCAGTGCTACAGTGGGCCTATATCGATCCCGTCGAGACTCGAACTACATGAATCAGCCGCAGAATACTCCTCCCAAAGAAACCCTTCCACTCCAGTGTCTCCACCTGATTACCCTGAGTGCGCTCGCCGTTTCCCCGCTTTACACCACCCTCCAGGCAAATCCCGCCTATTTTATTGCCAACGATATCTGGCCCGGCACAATTTACACCCTTATCGTCGGGCTTAGCATCGGAATCCCTGCAATCCTGTGCATCCTCCTGCTAATCGCCTCGCGAATCCACGAACGCCTCCGCCAAGCGCTCTACCTGCTCCTGATGGCAGGCCTGTTCACCATTTCATTCATGCCGCTCACCAGTCGACTCACCGCCGCACCCTGGCCCATCGGCATCATACTCGCCATCAGCATCGGCATCGCCCTCACCAGACTGTTGCTCAAAAACTCCTTCGTCTCAATCGGAATCGCTGCGGCCTCACCCGTCGCGTGTCTCTTTCCACTCCTGTTTCTGGTGAGCCCGGGACTCTCCCAGATAGTACGTCCAAGCGATGCCAGGCCTCCCCAATCGCAACTCGACATCACCCAACGACCACCCATCGTCATGCTCGTATTCGATGAATTCCCCGCGCTGAGCCTGCTCGATGCCAAGGGAAAAATCGACCCAGAACGCTATCCAAGTTTCGCATCCCTGGCAAACGAGTCGACCTGGTATCCCTACGCCACCACCGTCCACGATTACACCCTGCAAGCCGTGCCCGCGATACTCAGCGGAAATTATCCCGAACCAGGACCCGTCCTGCCCCTACGCCGCAACTACCCGGACTCGCTATTTTCAGAACTGGAACATGCCTACACACTGCACACGCTCGAACAGGTAACAAGTCTGGCCCCGGAAACCAATCAGGAAAAAAACTGGCACCAGAATCGTGCCGTACTCGAACTCTTCGCCACCGATCTGGTCGTGCTCTATCTTCACGCGATACTGCCCAATACCCTGGCCAATCGCTGGGTTCCCATCGAAAAAAACGTGTGGGGTGGTCTGTGGAAACCGGATCGCGTCTACGACTCCCCAGCTCTGGTCTTTGGCGAACTCGAACGCATGCGCACCTGGCACATGGAACGCCTCTTCAATCGGCACGCCGTTGATCGATGGGCTGAATTCGACTCATATCTCAACGAAATCCCTGATTATCCGAAAGAAACCTTCCACCTTCTCCATACCCTGCTCCCCCATTCCCCATGGGAATACTTCCCCTCGGGGCGGCGATACAACACCCAATCCTGGCCCCGTATCAATGAAGGCCTCACCCTGAAACGAATCGGGCCCATCCATCAACGCGCCCACTTGGTCCAGGCCGGTTTTGCCGATCGCGTTCTGGGCCAGTTGATTGAACAACTAAAAGACGCCGATCTCTACAAGCAGTCCATCCTTGTCATCGTCGCCGATCACGGTGTCAATTACTTGGCCGAAGGCGAGCGCCGAATTCTCTTCCGAGAAAACTTCGCCCCCATTGCCTTCGTTCCCCTGTTCATCAAGATTCCAGGTCAGACCGAGGGCGTAATCGACCGCTCGAACGTACAAGTCATCGATATCGCCCCGACTATTCTCGACATTCTGATGGACGGCGACATCCCAACCCGCGATGGACGTTCCTTGATAAATGCCTCCTCGCCCGAACCACTCGAAAAGACCCTAACAAATCGGCTGGGTACAGTATTCTCCCTCTCCAAATCCGACTACATGAAAGATCACCAATCGGCACTCCAAAATTATTCGTCCGCAATTGGCATGGACTCCAAGCATTTCAATCTTTACAACGCCGCCAACGCGCAAGTCTCCATAGGCACACCTGACACCAACGCGAAACATGTCGCGATACCCGCAACCATCAACTGCCCGAATCTTCAAGACCCCTACACTTTTGACCCCGAGTCCCCATTCGTTTCCGCATTGTTCACGGGAAGCATCACGCTTGATTCAGACGACAATCCCGACGACCTCGCCATCGTCGCTTCCGTCAACGGCCTCGTAGCAGGAACAGCACGCCTTTACGTCCTCGAAGGCGAAACTCAATTCGCCCTCCTGTTAAGTGATGAACTACTCAGTCCCGGGAACAACACGGTCGAGCTGTTCGTGATACCGCGCGACTTCTAAACGAGCGGATCGGGTATCCCGGACTCCGCAAACGCTTTGGCACGTTCCACACATGTAGGACACGTCTCGCACGGTTTCTCGCCACCGCGATAACAGCTCCACGTCTTCGCGAAATCGACCCCCAGCGCCTCGCCACGCCCCACCAGCTCCGTTTTCGATAGCGTCACAAAAGGCGCATATATTCGAACGGCATCCTTGCGATTCAAGGCGAGTACCGCATTCATCCGCTCCAGAAAATCCGTCGCACAATCCCAATACCCATATTCATCCTGAGCCTGTGCGCCATAAAATACATCCGCGATCCCCTGCGCCTCGGCATAGGCTGCCGCCAGCGACAACAGCAGCATGTTGCGATTCGGCACGTAAGTTGGCGGCTGCGACAATTGAGAATCATCCAGCGATGCCAGATCCGGCACCTCGTCACCCCCATGAACCAGAGTCGTTCCCGCCGCGACCATCTCGCCCACAAATCCAAGATCGACGATTCGAAATGAATCCACGTTCAGAATTCCAGCCTGTTCACGAGCACAATCAAGTTCCTGCGCATGCCGCTGCCCATAATCAAACGCGAGCACATGCACCGGGTTGTGTCCCAGCTCCCGAACCACATGATGCGCGAGCACCGTGGAGTCCATTCCCCCACTCAACAACACGACCGCGCCTGATTGATCACTCATGAAAGCTTTCCTCACTTCGTCAAAGCCTACTGTATCAAACCCACAAGCTCGCGGGACAAAAAAACTCCCCGGGCCAGATGGCCCGGGGATCGATTGGATGGAAAAACGAAATTTACAAGTCAGATACTCTGGTCAAAAATAAGACCCGTCACTTCCCTGAATTTCGCGGCAATTCTAAGGGCCTGCTCTTCCGGGAGCTGCCGAATCACCTCGTTTTGGTCATTCACGATTTGGATAACAAACTGATTCGTTGCCTCATCGTGATATACGCGTGAACCACTCCGAACGTTTTGACTATTTCTAATAATAAGAGGGTTTTCAGCGGCCTTGACCCGATTCGCACTCGTCAACTCGACGACGTCCCACTTGGGACGTTCTTTCGCCGACTGAGGTTTGGGCGATTCCGGGACAGGCACAACGGGTGACGCAACCACGGCAGAACCAGCACCGTTTTGGTTTAATGCGTTCAAATCCATTATATGCCTCCCTTTGAAACAATACGAAAATAAATCCGTACAGAATCACTCTACCATTATCCCAACAACTGCAATGCAGTCTGCGGAACAAGATTCGCCTGGGCTAAAATAGACGTAGCAGCCGTCACGAGAATCTGATTGCGCGTGAAATTGATCGTCTCCGTCGCAATATTGGCATCACGAATCGAACTTTCCGAAGCCAAGGCGTTTTCTTCGCGAATGGCCAGAACGTTAATCGTGAATTCAAGACGGTTCTGCGCAGCACCGAATTGCGAACGACGCGTGTTGAGTACGATCAGACCATCGTCTATAGTCTCGATGGCGGTATTCGCGCCAGTTTGAGTCGAAATATCGACTCCACCGACAATCAACTGAGCAACCGACAACAGAGTGCCTGTTCCAGCCAATGTTGTGTTCTGATCTTTATCCGCACCAGACTGAATAGTAATCGTCACAGCCGCAAATGGATCAATATCATTGAATCGCGTGCGACCCAAGATTTCCGTTATGGAGTCGGACAGCTCAGTTGCTTCCAGTTGTAGGTCAGTCCGGTTCTGGACACTCAGCGTACCACTCGCTGCCTGAACAGCCAGCTCACGTATACGCTGCATGATAGAACTAATTTCGCTCAAAGCCCCTTCAGCCGTCTGCACAAGATTAATCCCATCCTGCGCGTTACGTTGAGCGACGCGGAATCCTCGAACTTGAGAGTTAAAACCCTCGGCAATGGAAAGACCGGCAGCAGCATCAGCTGCACGGTTGATTCGAAGTCCGCTGGACAAACGTTCCAGCGATTTGCGCAGTCCAAGCGTCGATCGACGAAGCTGGCGAGCCGTATTGACTGCGGCGATGTTGGTGTTTACTACTAATCCCATAAGTCTATCCTCCTTGAGTGGCTACCTGAGGGCATCCCTACACCTCGGTAACAAAATTCGTTTTAATCCGTTAAATTGTCATCCGAATTTCGGGTCGGAGTTTCCCGTACTGCCAACCTCCTTTCCATGATTTGTTCGCAAACTGCGAACACCCTATTCATGAAGCCATTTCCGGGCTTCACCTCTTTTTATCGACAACTTTAGCGATACCTTTAGTAAAATTTGAAAATAAATTCTGAATTCACGATCGTCAATAAAAACAGGGCGTTCAGGGGTCTTATCAGACACGAAAAGACAGGGATTCCAAAATATATGCAAGAAATATCAAGGATTTTAAGCCATTTCTGTCAATCGATTACCCCTTTTCCAACGATTCAACCCAGCATTGCGCCAATAGATGACTTGTTAACAGTGAATTGCTATACTATCTCGATTATTCAAGAAACCAACAAAAAAACAAAGGATTCCAATAATCATGCCCAATGAAGCGTATGTTTTCGACGCCATTCGCACACCGCGCGGCCGCGGCAAGGATGATGGCTCGCTCCACGAAGTAAAACCCATGGACCTGCTCAAGAATCTCTACGACGCCTTGCAGTCCCGAAACGATCTTGACACCTCGCAAGTCGACGATGTTATCCTCGGCTGCGTGACACCCGTCCAGGATCAAGGCAGCGACATCGCCAAAATGTCCGCGCAATACGCAGGATGGGATATCGACGTACCCGGCGCACAAGTCAACCGTTTTTGCGCCTCCGGTCTCGAAGCCGTCAACACCGCCGCCATGAAAGTTCGCTCCGGCTGGGAAAATCTCGTCGTCGCGGGCGGCGTGGAATGCATGTCGCAAATCCCCATGGGCTCAGACGGCGGCTCCATGATGTCTGACCCGCACGTCATGAATGAATTGAAATTCGTCCCCCAGGGAATCGGCGCTGACCTCATCGCGACCATCGAAGGCTTCTCGCGCGAAGACGTTGACGGGTTTGCCGTGGAATCCCAGAAGCGCGCCGCGCAAGCCCAGGAAGAAGGCCGCTTCAAGTCCATCATTCCCGTGCGCAACCGTGAAGGCGATATCGTGCTGGAAAAAGATGAACACCCGCGCGCAGGTTCAACCGTGGAATCCCTCGGCGGACTCAGAGCGTCGTTCCAACAAATCGGCGAATCGATGTTTGATGCCGTTGCCTTGGCAAAATACCCCGAAGTCGAAGGCATCACACACGTACACACCGCCGCAAATTCATCAGGAATCGTGGACGGCGCAGCGCTTACTCTGCTTGGCTCCAAAGAAAAAGGCGAGGAACTCGGCCTCAAACCACGCGCGCGCATTCGTGCAGCAGCCCTCGTCGGCACGGAACCCACCATCATGCTGATTGGACCCGGCCCCGCGACAAAAAAGGCACTGAAAATTGCAGGCATGACCATCAATGATATCGACTTGATGGAAGTGAATGAAGCCTTCGCTGCGGTTCCCATGCGCTTCATGAAGGACATGGGACTCAGCGACAATGAGAAAATAAACGTGAATGGCGGGGCGATCGCGCTCGGACACCCCCTCGGTGCTACTGGAGCCATGCTGCTCGGTTCACTCATCGATGAATTGGAACGTCAGGACAAACAGACTGGACTCATCACCCTGTGCGTCGGCGGCGGCATGGGCATCGCCACCATCATCGAACGCGTCTAAGTACATTCAAAGGGCGGTCATCTC